>JAHHQZ010000014.1 GCA_020026075.1 Actinobacillus sp.
AATACAGAGCCCAGTCCTTAAATTAATTTAGTCTAAGTTTTTGGGGTCAGGTCATCCTATAACGCCGTTTTTTTTATTTTACTCCAAAGCCATCTTTAAATTTTCTATTGGCTGAAAACCTCGTTGCGTGAAAATTTTCTTTTGCATTGGCGAAAGTTCAGCCGTAGAAAAGCAAACCTTTTGAGCCGTGCTATTTGGGTTCTCACATAAGCTGACTAATTGTTGTACTCGTTTTGCGATAGCAAAACCTGAATCTACCCAATATTTCACCTGTGGCAACGCTTGTTGTAATTCTGTTTTTAGTAACGGAAAGTGTGTGCAGCCCAGCACAACGGTGTCTAAGGTTGGAATTTGTAAGGCTTGCAAATGTGCATTCAAGTCAGCTTGATCGATAGTGCCTGTTAAAAGTTTATATTCTGCCATTTCCACTAACTGCGTTGAGCCAAATTTTTCTACACTGCATTGTGGGGCAAAGGTGTCGATGAGCCTTTGTGTGTAAGGGCGATTGACCGTACCTTTAGTAGCCAGCAACGCAATATGCCCGGTTTGCGACAATGCCGCTGCGGGTTTGATCGCAGGCACCGTACCGACCACAGGGCAAGTAAACCGCTGACGTAAGCTCGGTAACACCACTGTACTCGCCGTGTTGCAAGCAATGACGATTAAATCTAACGATATCCGTTGGGCAATTTGCTGACAAACAGCGTTCACACGATGAATGAGCGTACTTTCTGTTTTTTCTGAGTAAGGAAAGGCGGCGTTATCCAAACAATAAACAATGTCAGCATGGGGAAGTAAGTTGATGATTTCCTTGTAAATTGTCAATCCACCTACGCCGGAATCAAACACTAAAATTTGCATAGGCTAGCCGTCTAATTTGTTTAAACCAAAATGTTGATAGGTGCGTGCTGTGGCAATACGCCCACGAGGGGTGCGTTGCAGAAAACCTTGCTGAATCAAAAACGGTTCCAGTACATCTTCAATGGTATCTCGTTCTTCGCCAATAGCTGCTGCAAGATTATCCAGCCCCACAGGGCCGCCGCTGAATCGCTCAATAATGGCTTGCAACAATTTGCGATCCATTAAATCAAAGCCCGCTTGATCCACGTCTAACATCGCAAGGGCTTTGGCAGCGATAGATTGCGTAATATGTCCCTGATTTTTCACATCCGCATAATCACGCACACGGCGCAGTAAGCGGTTGGCAATGCGTGGTGTACCACGAGAACGACAAGCAATTTCCACCGCTGCGTCATTATCCATTTGCAAATTTAAGCAATCCGCACTGCGCTTCACAATGTGGGTTAAATCCTCAACAGCGTAAAATTCCAAACGTTGCACGATCCCAAAGCGATCGCGCAATGGCGATGTAAGCGACCCTGCCCTCGTTGTCGCTCCCACCAGCGTAAATGGCGGTAAATCCAGCTTAATAGAACGCGCCGCTGGCCCTTCGCCGATCATAATATCCAGCTGATAATCTTCCATTGCTGGGTAAAGCACTTCTTCAATGGCGGGCGATAGGCGGTGAATTTCATCAATAAACAGCACATCGTGCGGTTCGAGATTCGTCAACATTGCCGCCAAATCCCCAGCTTTTTCTAGCACAGGTCCTGAGGTCGTACGGATATTCACGCCCATTTCATTGGCGACAATGTTTGCTAAGGTTGTTTTACCCAAGCCCGGCGGGCCAAAAATTAGCAAATGATCGAGAGCATCTTGGCGCATTTTGGCAGCTTCAATGAAAATCTCCATTTGTTCTCGCACTGCAGGTTGCCCTACATAGTCGGCGAGCATTTTGGGACGAATAGCACGATCTATGTAATCTTCATCGAATTGTGCCATAGCACTGATGATGCGATCTGCTTCAATCATTCTTTATTCCTTTTCTTATTCTTTGTTAGGCTTATTTTTTGTTGAAGGCATTTTTTAAGGCGAGGCGAATCAACGCTTCGCTATTGAGTGTGGCATCGCTTACACGTTTCACCATTTTTTCTGCATCAGCTTGCTTATAGCCCAACGCAACCAGCGCTGAAATGGCATCGCTTTCGTGATGATTCTCCTGAGCAGGTTCAAACGGCAAGCTCGTTGTACTTTTTTCCACAAAAAATTCCGGCGTGGCAAAATCTTTAAATTTTCCTTTAAGCTCCACCACCAAACGCTCAGCAGTTTTTTTACCCACACCCGGAATTTTCACCAACTGCGAAACCTGTTCGTGTTCGATGGCGTAGGTAAATTCATTCACGCTCATTGCGGATAAAATCCCCAGTGCCATTTTTGGACCAACACCATTGGTTTTAATCAGTTCACGGAATAATTTACGGTCATCACGATGCGCGAAACCGTACAGCTGTTGCGCATCTTCTCGCACCACAAAATGTGTATAAAGTGTCAATGGTTGGTTAATTTCTGGCAAGTGGTAAAAACTCGTCATCGGTAATAATACTTCGTAGCCCACGCCTTGCACATCGAGCAAAATTTCTGGGGGCTGTTTTTCTAGCAAAATGCCGTTTAATTGACCAATCATTCTTTATCACACCTTTCTGTTGGCTGAATTTCAAAGAGGCTTATTATAAAACCACTGTACAAATATACAAGTCTAATCTTTTAAACGAAATCGCCCACGACTATAACGTGCCTTACCGCTAAACGCTGAATGTTGGCTAATTTGCAAGGAATGTTGAAAGCTATGTGCGTGTGTAATGGCAATGGCGAGTGCATCGGATGCGTCAATTTGCGGTTTTTCCGTTAAATGCAAAATCCGCATAACCATTGCCTGCACTTGCACTTTTTCTGCGCTCCCTGAACCTGTTAAGGTTTGTTTCACCAAGCGTGCAGCGTATTCAAACACCTGTAAATCCGCATTCATCGCCGCCACAATGGCACTGCCTCGCGCCTGCCCTAATTTCAGTGCCGATGCGGCATTTTTCGCCATAAATACTTCTTCAATGGCAAAATAACTAGGTCGAAATTGTTGAATAATTTCTGACACACCAGCATAGATGTACTTCAAGCGAGTGGGCAAGTCCGTAGCCTGTGTGCGAATCGCACCGCTGCCCAAATAAACAAGTTGCCGCCCTTGCTTTTTAATCACGCCGTAACCTGTAATGCGCGAACCAGGATCAATGCCTAAAATAATCATAAAACGTCCAAAGAAAAAGCGAGCAGCTGCTCGCTTTTTTACTTAAATATTCACTTATTTGGTTTTTTTCACGCCACAATAATTAACTACGATTTGGTCGCTATTGGCAGTGTGATGGTATAAGTACATACCGTCTTTTTGTTGAACGTTGTCAGCGTTAATGCCGTCTACTAACCAGCCCATTTGGTCTTTGTTCATAAATTTAGTGGCATCATTTTCGCTTGGCACACGCATCATTTCAGCATAGTGTTTACCTTTGAACGTCACTTTCACTGCAACCGCATCTTTTCCTTTAAATTGGTAAGTGGCTGTCAATGGTTGGTTTGCTTCAGCACCACACATATAAGTTACGGTTGCGGTGCTTGCCATTGGTTCTGCCATTGGTTTTGCTGTGTTTGTTGAACAAGCCGCTAATACGGTTGCTCCAAAACCTACGGTTACTAAGCCGAGTAAAGTTGATTTTTTCATAGGATTCTCCTTGTTGAGAAACGAAAAATTAAAGAGTAGCAGCAATTTCGTCGCTAATTTCTGCATTGTGATAAACGTTTTGTACGTCATCGCAATCTTCGAGCATATCCACCAAACGCATAAATTTCGGCGCAGTGTCTGCGTCTAATTCTACGGTTGTAGTTGGAATCATAGTCACTTCAGCGCTGTCTAATTTAAAACCAGCAGCCTCTAAGGCATCACGCACGGTGCCGAGATCTTCCCACGCACTGGTGATTTCAAAGCTACCATCTTCTTGCATTTCGATGTCTTCTGCACCCGCTTCGATAGCAGCGTCTGTTAAGGTTTCTTCATCGCCTTGTGCGATTAAAATTAAGCCTTTTTTGTTGAACAAGTAGCCAACGGAGCCTTCTGTGCCTAAGTTACCGCCACATTTAGTGAAACTTGGGCGCACTTGGGAAATGGTACGGTTAGCATTGTCGCTTAAACATTCCACCATTAACGCTGTGCCGCCTGGACCGTAGCCTTCGTAAATGCGGGTTTCCATATTGGTGTCATCGCCACCGCCCACACCACGATCGATGGCACGGTTAATGGTGTCACGTGTCATATTGGCTGCGAGGGCTTTATCTACTGCGGTACGCAAGCGTGGGTTTGCGGCAACATCGCCACCACCAATTTTTGCTGCAGTTACTAATTCACGAATGAGTTTGGTGAAAATTTTGCCACGTTGTGCATCTTGCGCCGCTTTACGGTGTTTAATATTTGCCCACTTACTATGTCCTGCCATAATGTTTCCTCTAATTTGATAAGACGAGTCGCACGCTATTTATTTCTTTGTTTGGTCAAAAATAGCGTGCGACAAAATAAAAATTCAAAGTGCTATTTATAGCGAAATTACGGCAAAATTTCAATTTTTAATCATTCATCTTGGTCGGAATTTCCGTAAAAATTCCGGCCTTCGCATTTCCTGTATTGAGTATGCCCTGCCTTTATTGTAAACTACTGTCCCGTCTTGAAGCGTGGTTGTTTATTGAACGATAGACAACCACGCTCTCTTTTTTCTCTTCAATTAAATTAGGATTTGTATGACAACGAATTATATTTTTGTGACTGGCGGCGTGGTTTCCTCATTAGGTAAAGGCATTGCGGCAGCATCCCTTGCGGCTATTTTGGAGGCTCGTGGTTTGAGCGTAACAATGATGAAGCTCGACCCTTACATCAATGTCGATCCAGGCACAATGAGCCCAACCCAACACGGCGAAGTTTTTGTAACACAAGACGGTGCAGAAACAGATTTAGATCTTGGTCATTACGAGCGTTTCATTCGCACTAAAATGACCAAATTCAACAACTTAACCTCAGGAAAAATCTATTCTGAAGTATTACGCAAAGAACGCCGTGGCGATTATTTAGGCGCGACTGTTCAGGTTATTCCGCACATTACCAACGAAATTAAAGATCGTGTGATTCAAGGCGCACAAGGACACGATGTGGCGATTGTGGAAGTGGGCGGCACGGTGGGCGATATAGAATCCCTGCCATTCTTAGAAGCACTGCGCCAACTGGCTGTACAAGTCGGACGTGAACACACCCTATTTATGCACTTAACCCTTGTGCCTTACTTACCAACTGCTGGCGAAGTGAAAACCAAGCCAACGCAACACTCTGTTAAAGAATTGCTTTCCATCGGTATTCAGCCTGATGTGTTGGTTTGCCGTTCTGAAAAAATGATCCCAAATAATGAACGTGCCAAAATCGCTCTATTCTGTAATGTGCCTGAAAAAGCGGTTATTTCCTTGCGTGATGTCAATTCCATTTACCAAATTCCAGCCTTGCTCAAATCACAAGAATTAGACGAATTTATTTGCCAACGTTTCCACTTGAAATGCCGTGAGGCCGATTTAAGCGAATGGGAACAGGTACTTTATCAAGAAGCCAACCCAGTGGGCGAAGTGACCATCGGTATGGTAGGCAAATACATCGAATTGCCTGATGCTTATAAATCCGTCAACGAGGCCTTAAAACACGCTGGCTTTAAAAACCGTTTAAGCGTGAAAATCAAATACATTGACTCGCAAGATGTAGAAAGCAAAGGCACACAAATTCTCGCAGGATTAGACGGTATTTTAGTACCCGGCGGCTTTGGTCAACGTGGCATTGAAGGCAAAATTTTAACCGCCCAATACGCTCGTGAAAACCACGTGCCTTATCTTGGCATTTGTCTTGGAATGCAAGTGGCATACATTGAATTTGCTCGCAACGTAGCAGGTTTAAGCAAAGCCAACTCCACAGAATTTGACAAAAACTGTGCTGAACCTGTCATCGGCTTAATCACCGAATGGCAAGACGCCAGCGGACAAGTGGAAACTCGCAGTGAGCAATCTGATCTCGGCGGCACAATGCGTTTGGGTGCGCAAACTTGCCATTTACAAAAAGGCAGCCTTGCTCGTGAACTTTACGGCAACGACCAAATTCAAGAACGCCACCGCCACCGCTACGAAGTGAACAATCAACTTCGTCCACAAGTTGAAGCGGCTGGCTTGAAAATTTCAGGGCTTTCTGAAGACAAAAAACTCGTGGAAATCATTGAAAATCCAAACCACCCTTGGTTCGTGGCTTGCCAATTCCACCCAGAATTTACCTCAACCCCACGTGATGGCCATCCGCTTTTTGAAGGCTTTGTAAAAGCGGCTAAAGCCTATAAAAAATCTCACGCATAAGGCAAGACAATGAGCGAAGATATTCTCATCGTCCCCTGCCCGACCTGTCAAAAGGCGGTGAAATGGCAAACCGAAAATGCCTATCGCCCCTTTTGCAGCAAACGCTGTCAACTGATTGACTTAGGCGAGTGGGCAGCGGAAGAAAAAGCCATCGCTGGCGACAGCACTGGCTTGGTAATAGAAAACGTGGATTAAGCCCACAAAAAAGCAAGGCTGGAATATTTCACAAAATTTTAGTGAAAATTCCAGCCTTGCTACATTAGGCTACATTAGGCTACATTAGGCTACATTAGCGTTGGGTTTGTAGGTAGGCGGCGACGGCCTTCATTTGCTCTTCGTTAAGGCGTGCTTTGACAGGGTTGCCTGCTCCTTGAATTAAGCCTGCTTTGCGGTCTTTCAGGGCTTGAATAATGGTCGCTTCATCAAGGGTGTTGATAACCGCAGATCGACCAAAGGCTTTTTTCTCGCCATGTCGACCGTGACAAGTGGCACAATTTTGGTGAAAAATTTGCTCACCTTGTGCCACAAGAGGGCTGACTTCCGCTGTAGCGGTTTGAATAGAAAGAGTTGCCGCAAAAAATGTGCTAGCTAAAAGTAATTTTTTCATCGTTAAGGTTTCGCAGTTGAGTTGAATAATTGTTCAAGGGTACTTTCAGGAATAATGCTTTCAAATTTTTGTGCAACATTCCCATTTGCATCAATGAAATAACTGGTTGGCGTACCGACAAGTTTGTAACGACCAGCGGTAATTTTAAGCTGATCTTTGCCTACTGCAAACGGATATTTTTCTTTTGCCAACACCTTAGCGAGATCGCCACGATCGCCGTCTGTGTTGATGGCGATCACTCGAATGCGGTTCGGATACTGGCGATCGAACTTGGCAAATTGACGCAATTCCACCAAACACATTCCACAAAATTCTGACCAAAAGTTAATCAAAGTAGGTTTGCCTTTTTCAAGGTTGATCGGCTGATCTTGCAGACTGTAAACGGCGATCGGCGGCGCTGGTTTGCCAATTTCTGCGCTTTGATCTTGGCACGCTACGAGCAGGGCGACCAAACACAGGCTCGCCAGTCGGCGTAAGGCTTTTAGGCTAACGTAGTTCATTGCGTGTTTCTTTTAAGAATTTGCCGTGCTGTAAGAAAATGGTGCGATCGGTTAGTTCGCCCAATTCTGGGTTATGGGTTACCATTACGATAGTGCGTCCTTGTTTGTTGAGATCAGTGAGTAATTGCAACACAAGGCGTTCATTTTCTTCGTCAAGGTTACCAGTAGGTTCGTCAGCGAAAATAACAGGCGGTTCGTTGACTAAAGCACGCGCGATACACACACGTTGTTGTTCGCCCCCTGACAACTGGCTTGGGCGGTGATTGATACGATGCCCTAAGCCCACCTGCTCTAACACTTTGCGTGCGGCTTGTTCGTCCACCACGCTGTGATAATACTGGGCGAGCATTACGTTTTCCAAAGCGGTTAAATAGGGAATCAAATGGAACTGCTGAAACACGAGGCCGATTTTTTCTGCTCGAAATTGTTGGCGACCGATTTCATCAAGGCTTGCGGCATCCACGCCATCAATGATGACTTTACCCTCAGTGGCAGTATCCAATCCCGTTAAAATATTCATCAATGTGGTTTTACCAGAACCTGATGCCCCCATAATTGCCACAAATTCTCCGGCCTTAATTTGAATGTTGATGTCATCCAGTGCGGTAACATTACCGAAACGTTTGCAAAGATGCTGGGTTTCAATTACATAATTTTCTTTCATTTTTTCTCCTTGCGAACTTATTCGCCTTTTAATACTTGTGCCGTTTGAATACTTAATGCACGTTTCGTTGGCAAAATAACGGAAATCAACGCAACGGCAAGGGAAACGCTCACCACGATTGGGAATACTGGTAAACGCATATCAATGTGAGCGTGGAATACGGTTTGCCCTAAAATTTGTGCCAAGATGTAACCTAAAATCAAGCCCACGCCTGTGGCCACAATGGCAATGAGTAAAATTTCCGTTACAATTTGTTTCACAATATCACGCTGGGTTGCGCCTAATGCTTTTTGCAACGCGAACTCTTGGGAACGCTCGCCCACAATGGCGATGAGCGTGGTATTTACGCACAAGGTTGCCAATACTAAAATCACGATAGCGATCAGGCCCATTAGTCCTTTGATTTTATTGAGAATTTGCCCTTCTGATGCGGACACTTTCAAAATGGCGTGGGCATCTAAGTCAGGGAATTTTTGGTGAATAAGTGTCGCAAACGCTTTCACTTGACCTTTATCATCACGCACGTTGAATTGGGCGTTGCTCGCAAGCCCTTTTTTATCAAGCCACGCTTGGGCGAAATCTAAATTCACCACCAACATATTATCTGTCGCATCGCCAGCCTCAATAATGCCTTTGATGTTAAAGCTGTGCTTTTCGCCGTCTTCTTTGATGAGCGTGATCTTATCGCCCACATTGAGATTTAAACGGCTGGCAAGGCTTTTACCGATCATTGCATTGCGAGTGTCAAAATTCACATCGATACGCTGCCCTGTAATTTGCCAGTAAGGGGCAAGCGTTCGCATTGCGTCAAACCACACGCCCATTAGCACCACTTTTTCCGCCTCGCTACGGGCCACGCCATAAAGATACGGACTGGCGGCGGTGATTAGCCCTTTCGGTGCGAGATCCATCACCTGATCAATGGTGTCATCTTTAATGAAACCATTATGCGGATTGCCTAGATAGAAATTTGCCCCAAAGGTACGCAGTTCTTGGCTCATTTTGGTGTTGATGTCAAAGTAAACGCCTGACATCGCCGTAACAATCGCCGCCCCAACGGAAAGGGCAGCGAAAATTACCATTACACGCTGTAACTTCAAGCGTAACGCACGAAAAATTAACCGCCAAAACATTTGCGGATTGGTTAAATTATTGTCTGCCATATAGCACCTCCGCTGGGTAAAGTTTTGCAATGCGGTGCGCTGGGAACCAAGTACCCACAAGAGCGATGACTACCGCTAACACCAACACAGACGGCACTACGATCCACGCAAAACTCAACGGCACGCCGAACAAGGCAAGACCAATGAATTTTGCTAATCCCCAACCTGCCACACAGCCTAATGCACCGCCGATTAAGGCGCTCAAAATGGCCTCACAATAGAACAACAAGCCAATTTGCCACTGGTGCGCTCCTAAGGATTTCATCAAGCCAATTTCTTTACTGCGCTCCATAATGGTAGTGGTCATTAAAGAGGCGATCCCCATTGCGGCAGCAATCAAGGCGGCAACGGTAACAACGGCGAGCAATAATTGGATTTTTTTGATCACCACGCCTTCGGATGCCGCCACTTGCCAAATCGGTTTCACCACTGAGCCTGAAATGGCCTCTTCCAACTGCAATGCAATGGACGATACATAGGCTGTACAGTACCAGCGGTCGTACTCCCCTGCACTGAGTTTGTCAGGGTCAAGGCGTGCACGGTGGGATAATTTATTTTCAGGCACCGTCAACGCAGACACCTTAATCGCTTGAATTTTCCCCGGCAAATTCAATAATTTCTGTGCTGCCGCCAAAGGCATTACGATTTCATTTTCTTCATCACCACCTGTGGACAAAATTCCCACAATTTTTACACGCAAGTGATTCGCCTGCGTATCGCCATCAGCAACGTTGGCGTAGCGTAGTAAAATTTCATCGCCAATAGTCCAGTGGTTAGTTTGCGCTAAGCTCTTACCCAGCAAGGCCGGAATATTGTCAAAATTTTTGAAGGTTTTTGCACGGTCATTCACCCATTGACCTTTAACGTGCCAGTAAGAACTAATGATTTTCTGCCCAGTGTGGTAATTATCTTCATCAGGCACATCAAAATCGTGATCAAAAAACGTTCCCAAAATTTTTACGTTTTTTTCCGGCGTAGGCTTGCCGTTTTTATCCAGTAACACAGCCTGCACATCTGCACTTAGCAGTGGCGCAAAGCCAACAATGTTGTTGCGCCAGAAAATATCTTTCACGCTCGGCATATCTTTTTCATCAAGAAAATCTTGGGATCCCAAATTGCCCGCACCACCACTTTCTTTGGCGAGAATGGCGCTACTCGCTGGTTCGATCAAAATATTCGCGCCGTAAGATTTCATTTCTCTGGACATTTTGTCGCCAATATCAATGGAAACCACCAACAATGCGGACACAAGGCTTGCCGCTAAAAATAATGTGGTAATGGACAGTAATTTGCGTTTTAAGCCAAAGCGCCACGACTGCCAAAGCATTCTCGCTAACATTATTGCCCCCCTTGCGTTGGGTTAGATTTTGGTAAATATTTTTCAGGATTATTACGGAATTGTGTTTGATCCGCTTCGCTTGCGAAGAAGTACGTACGATCTTGATAATCATAACGATATTGCGCTGATTTGTTGGTCAATTTTGCTCCACGTACAGGGTCAACCACATCAATTTCTTTCACGGTAGAGAAGTAATTTCGTCCCATTACCAACGAAGAACGTGGGATCACGACATCCGTAGCTGTTTGTCGCCACCCTTCCATTGGAATAGGATTACAACCGCCTGATTTCCCTACAGATGGCACGAATAAATGCACGCCACAGCCCACGCACATTATCTGATCGCCATCCATTACATAACCACTATCGCCGCACAACAGGCAAGCATCAAAGACACTGGCTAAGCTTAATTTCTTGTCAGAACGGTTAATAATGAAAAAACGAACCGCTTTACCGTCACTGGCGATCCACACAAAACGGTGTAATTTACCATCACGCACCTGCTGGATAGGAATTAACACTTCATCTTGAGCGTTAAGTATAACTTCTTGCGCCTCCGATAACACAGGCGGCTGCGAGGTCACTTTGTCCCAATAAAGTTGCATTGCACAAGCGATGATAATCAAGCTACCCCCAACCCAAAGCGAACGCAACGCCCCTTGTTGTAAGCCGAGATATTGACGTTTTTTAATGGGGGCACTTGCTTGCTGAGTTACTTTGCGACGTGGCAACCATACACGCCACGCAAATAACGCCAGTACAATCAACAGCACCAAACTATTCACATAATTGAGATAGCTACCAAAATTATCGACTTTCGCCACATAACTTAAACGCCATTTCGTTAACGCAACCACTTGTAGCTTCATTAAACTTAATAAGATATCGCCCGTCAGTGGCAGCGCCATAATAAACACCACAATGGTCATCAGCCAGCCGCCCAAAGCACGTAATGCCCCTTGCTGTTGGCTTTGGCGCAATAAAATGCGTGTCCAACCAAAAACGACAATACAGAAAATTATCCCTAAAATCAGTGCGCTAACATTTAAAATAAAGGTGGTGTTAATCACATCCGTATTGGTTACAGTGGCAATGTTAGGATCTTGTGCCCAAGTTGAAACGCCGAGCGTAATGAGAATAAACTGCCAGCCTTTTGCCCAAACGCCATTTTTCCACCATTGGCTAATTAAAAATAGGATCAATAAAATCAGGCTAATAATATTAAAGGTTAAGAGGGTTATCTGACCGCCCAACGGTAAGGCTAACCCAGTGGGTACGCCAACAGCCACTGCTACTAGACTTATCCAGGTTAATGTGTGTAAATTGAGTTTTGCGTTATCACGCCAAAGGCAGCCCAGCAAAATGGCAATAGGTAAAATTGGTAATAAAAGAAAGGTAAAAAAGTAGTTCATTGGTGTGACCTTGAAACAAGCAAGAGAGTGTGCAAGTAGCGCCGTAAAGACGATAAACCAATAGGCATTAACGCCTATTGGTTTTGCATTGTTGGGATTATTTATCTAAGCCGGTGTATTTAAATTTGTAGCTAACATCAAATGGTTTCCACCATTTTGCAACGCCAGTCACCGAGTCAGTATGGCGGTGCATACCTGATTTTGATGGTGGGTAAATGGTGTAAGTTACTTCATAGTTACCCACGCCCATCATTTTGATATTTGCACCGTAGTGTGGACCATCGGCAGCAACCATTGGCATAAAGTTACCAGTTTCTGTTTTACCTGTATCAAGGTTGGTTACTTTATATTCAATGGTTAAGTACGGCATCCACTCGCCTTCACCAAAACCGTTTTTGTTGCCTTTATCTGCGTGAATATCTGCTTCAAGGTGAATATCAGCATCTTTTGCAGATAAGCCCATTCCACGAGGCTCCATATCAATTGGTTGTAAGTAAACGGCTGCTACTTCCATACCGTTGATATTTTGCGCTTCACCGATTGGGTATTCTTTGAAAGCCAATGCAGATGGAGCAGACAACACGCCAGCAATTAAAGTCGTAGCGATAAGTGTTTTTTTCATACTTAGGATCTCCTAGTTGTTTAGGTTATTGAAGATTTAAAGTGCGGCTTTGGCATTTCATATACCAAAGTGCAAATATCGCTGCTAAAACTAACACCACTTGCGGTGCAAGCGTTTCAGCATACGGATAAATACCGAGCCACGGAATTTCGATTATGTGTGGCAAAAACGTAGGCTGGAATAATTTCCCTTCAATCAATTCAAGGACGGATTTTCCGGCGAACACAAACGCCATCAAGTACATAAATGAACCAGTGAACATAAAGAATGGTTTAAGCGGTAGTTTCACAACGGTATAACGCATTACGAAGTAGCACACCGCTAAGAAAATAATGCCAACCACTAAGCCACCCAATAAGTACGCATAGCCCATTGAGCTTTGCACATCGCCCACTAATGCGTAATAAAAGAGAACAGTTTCCGCCCCTTCACGGTACACGGCAAGAAAACTGGTAAGCCATAAGCCCACGAGCGATCCTGTGGTTAAGGCCATTGAAAGCTTGCCTTCAAGGTAGCGTTTCCAGTTGTTGGCTTCGACTTTCGACAAGAGCCAGTAGCTCATCATAAACAGCATTATGACGGCAAAAATCATTGTAAAGCCTTCCAGCAACTCTCGGCTTGCCCCAGCGTTACTAAATACGGCTTGGAACACCGCCGCCGTTACCACGCTAGCCGCCAATGCCACATAAATAGACTGGCGAATAACTGGCAATTTGTCTTGATGATTATTTTTCACAAGATAGGTAACAATTGCCGCCACGATAAGTAAGGCTTCTAAGCCTTCACGGGCGATAATAAGCAAGCTATACAAGAATAGCGACCAGTCATTTTTATGCGTGCCTTGAATCATATTCACCGCTTGCGCCATTCCATCAGCTAAGCCTTGTGCTTGTTCTTGCAATTTTTCGCTGGATTTTCCGGCCTTCATAAAACTCACCATTCGAGTGAAATAGCCTTCAAGGGTAGCTTTAAAATCACTATCACGTGAACCGATTTTGTTTTCAAAACCTGAACTTTCAAACACATCAAAATAGGTATTTTGCACCGCCAACATTGCTTTTTCGTGTGCGCCTGTGTTGTAAAGTTTGATGGCATCTTGCAACTGTTGATTCACAATTTCAGCTACTTGGCTCCAATCTTTATTTCCACTGGCGTGTTCAGTGGCAGCTTTCTGTGCAGCCAACGCAGCTTTTTCGTCTTGCTCGGATGGCAAGTTAGGTAGCAACGCTTCAATATCCTGTAATAAATTCGTGATTTCATAAGATAATTCATTGATATTTCCAGCTTTTTCACTCAACTTAATTAGATTATAAAACTGATGATTGATAGCCCCTGACTGCTTCGCTGAACGATTTTCGCGCACTGCCATTTCCATTTCAGAGTTTTTGTAGCCGTCATATTGCGCCGCTTGCGCCAGTTTTTTCGCCTTATCAAAATCACCTTTTTGATAAGCCGCCAACATTGCCGCTAAGTCATCATCAATAACTTTAAAGCTTGCTTGCCAATATGGGGCGATGTCGGATTGAGAATAAACGGAATGGGCGCTATCGGCAGTAATTTGATGACCAGTTTCTAAGGCTGGTAATACTTGAGTGAGGTCGGATTTTAATTGAGAAATTTGACTTAAAACGTTATCCACTGGGGCGTTATTGCCCATCATTTTACGAATTTCACCGAACATCGCCTCCATTTGATAGCTTTTCTTCGCTGAAAAATTAATACGAATTGCCCCTTCTAAATTTTCAAAAATCTCAAAATATGCCATTTGTACACGCTGTTTGGCTTCATCAATGTGTTGATTTTGGTAAAGTTCAGCCGCAGCATCAAGACGTTGCTTGATTTCATTTACATAGACTTTGTAATTTGGTATGGGTTGTGTCACTGTATCAGCAGAACTTTGTGGAGAAGTGGATAGGGTATTTGCAAAAGCAGAAAAAGATAGCATTAAGCAAAATAAGCAAATGAGATAACGGAATAGGCACATAAAAAAATTTCTCTCAGTTTTACAACAAAGTTATTACAAATGAAAACAGTTATTATCTGTCAATTATGGCTTAATTTAGTAACCATAGCAACAATGAAATAATACTTTATGTGATTAGTTTTATTTATGCGAATTATAAAAACCATCGCTCGCCTTTTACCCCAAAAAAAGCTATACTCTGCACCTATTTTTGTTCTTTAAAATCAGGTGGAAATTATGAATCCTATGTTAACTATCGCCGTACGTGCCGCGCGCCGTGCTGGTAATATTCTTATGCAAGGCTTTGAACGCCGTGCCGACATTGAAACGTCGACAAAAGGTCAAAACGATTACATAACCAATTTTGATAAAGCGTCTGAAAACGCTATCGTGGACGTGATCCGCGCAGCTTACCCAGAACACACAATCATCACAGAAGAACGCGGACTTTTAGCTGGTAAAGATGAAGAAGTGCAATGGATCATAGATCCACTTGATGGCACCACTAACTTCGTTAAAGGTTTGCCACACTTCGCGGTTTCTATTGCGATTCGTGTAAAAAACCGCACCGAAGTAGCAGTGGTTTACGACCCTACCCGCAACGAGCTTTTCACTGCTGAACGTGGCAAAGGGGCAAAACTCAACGACCTACGCCTACGTGTCGACAATTTACGTGACCTCAATGGCACTATCTTCGCCACAGGTTTTCCTTTCAAAAACAGTCAGTTAATGCCAACGCAATTTGCGATGATGTCAAGTTTAGCGAGCCAATGCGCTGATTTCCGCCGCACAGGTTCCGCAGCCCTAGACTTATGCTATGCCGCCGCTAACCGTGTAGACGGCTACTTTGAAATGGGCATCAAGCCTTGGGACATCGCCGCTGGCGACTTGATCGTGCGTGAGGCTGGCGGTTTAGTCACCGACTTCCACGGCGACACCGATTACTTAACACGTGGCCACATTGTTGCCACTGCCCCACGCCTAATGAAAGCGGTACTCGGTCACATTCAACCGTGCCTTCCAGCTAACTTCAAAGCGTAACCTAATAAAAACCGCAGGCTGGAATATTTACAAAATTTTTGTATAAATTCCGACCTACGGTTTTTTATTGTTATTGATTTAATTATAGATTATTCGCTATCGCCTCAGCTTGGGCGAGAACATATTCAATGGCTTCGGATTGTGCGTCTGGCGGGTATTTATATTTTTTCAGCATACGGCGTACCAAAATTCGCATTCTCGCCTTAACGGCATTTTTGTACTGCCAATCAAGCGTGGCGGATTTGCGCAGTTGGTCGGTGATTTCTTTCGCAAGTTGAATCAATTTTACATCGCCCATTAGCCGTTTTGCGCTGTCGTTTTTGGCAAGTGCATCATAAAACGCCAATTCCGCCTCGCTTACCCCCAATGTTTCGCCACGTTTGCTTTGTTCTTCAAAGGCTTTGGCTAAGGCGATCAATTCTTCAATAATATCCATTACCGTTAAATTGTGATTGTGGTACTGATTCATTGCTTGCTTTAAGCGTTCTTCAAAATCTGCTTTCACCGTTAAATTTGCCCCACTTTGCGTGCTGATTTGGGATTTTAAATAACACTCAACGGCAGCCGCCCATAAATCTTTATTTGGGCTAACACGCATTACGTCTAAAAATTCATCGGATAACAAACTAATATTTGGGCGTTCCTGCCCCAGCAAATCAAATAAATCTACTACGCCGTCCGATGAAACCGCTTGATTAACTAAGGTAACCAGTTGCAGTTGTCGTTCAGCGCTGGTTTTTTGGTAATCGCCGCTGCTATTTTTCACGATAGTGGCACGCACTGCGTCATAAAACGCAAGTTCTTGTTTGTATTCATCCGTTTGTGGTAACGCCCCACACAGGGAAAAACCTTTTTTCGCTTGTCGCACCGCCTGTAAGAAAGCGTGTTTGCGTGGCGTTTTGTCCTTGCCTTGATGATCGTTCGCCACACGATCCAAAGCGATGATATGGTTCGCCCCTTGTAAAATCGCCTGCAAAAGCGCCTTGCCATCGGTGAGTGTTAGCGTTTCGATTACGTTAAAAGCTTTCCCATCCACTGGCGTTGCAAACTGCCCACGAATGATGGTGATAAATTCACGCATTTTGGCGAGAACGCCGTCAATATCCTGCTTTACCGTGCCTTTGCCGTTGGCGTTCGTATAAGTGGCAGTGGCTTGGCGGAGTTCTTCGGTTAGCCCTACGTAATCCACGATCAGACCGCCATTTTCGCGGCTTTTATTTTTGAACACACGGTTCACACGTGCAATGGCCTGCATTAGGTTATGCCCTTTCATCGGCTTGTCGATGTACATTGTGTGGCAACAAGGCGCATCAAACCCCGTTAGCCACATATCTCGCACGATGACGACTTTTAACGGAGCATCAGGATTTTTAAAGCGTTTTTCTAAGGTTTTTTTATCTTGGTTATGCACTTGCCACGCCAATGGATCGCTCGCATTGCTGGTCATTACAATTTTGATCGCCCCTGCATTAACATCATCGCTGTGCCATTCTGGACGCAGGGCGGTGATTTTATCGTAAAGTTTCACGCAAATTTCACGGCTCATCGCCACCAGCATTGCCTTGCCTTCATAAATCGTATTTCGCTGTTCAAAATGTGCAATAAAATCATTAGCAAGCTGGTTTAAACGCTCTTCTGTTCCCATTAATTTTTCACGCAAACGCAAAGCAGGGTTTTCTTCATCACCCACCAACTCGTTGGCATCAATCATTAAAGCCTCAAAATCTGCACTTTCTCTTAACGCAATTTGCCGAGCCTCGTAAATAATCGGCACCGTTGCGCCATCTTCCACCGCATCTTGAAAATCATAAATAGACACATAGTTGCCAAACACCTCTTGCGTGTCTTTGTCCTCTTGCTCAATGGGCGTGCCAGTAAAACCAATAAATGACGCATTCGGCAAGGCGCAACGTAAATGCTTGGCGTAGCCTGCACGATATTTGCCTTGATGATTGATTTTATCAACAAAGCCGTACTGCGAACGGTGCGCCTCATCGGTGATCACAATAATATTGGCACGAGTGTTCAGCACTGGGTGCGTATCTTCTTCGCCGAGCAGACCAAATTTTTGAATAGTCGTAAAAATCACGCCGCCAGTTTCTCGTTTCGCCAGCTCATCACGCAAAGCATCACGCCCATCAGCTTGGATAGGTGTTTGTTTTAATAAGGTTTTTCCTTGACAAAAGGTTTGATAAAGCTGACCGTCCAGATCATTGCGATCTGTAACCACCACAATGGTAGGATTTTGCAGTTGGGGCTGTGCGAGAACTTTGCTCGCATAAAACAACATTGAAAGGGATTTCCCCGAGCCTTGCGTATGCCACACTACGCCGATTTTACGGTTCCCTTGCGCACTGCTGGCGGTGATCGTCGAGGTGAGCGCCTCGTTTACGCCGTAATATTGATGATAAGCGGCGATTTTCTTAATCACACGGTTCTTTTCATCGGTTTCAAATACCACAAAATTTTGCAAAAAATCCAGCAAATATTCCGGCGTAGCAATTCCTTTGATCAAACTTTCTAACTCATTTTCAAAATCCACACGGCGACTATTGTGTTTTTCATCCACCACTCGCCAAGGGGTGAAACGCCCGAAGTCCGCCGTGAGCGAACCAATGCGAGCTTGCGTGCCGTCCGAGATTATCAATGCGTGATTGAAAAGAAAAAGATCAGGAATTTCATCTTTGTAGGTTTGTAACTGAGCGTAAGCTTTGCCGATGTCGGCGTTGTCCGCCAGCGGATTTTTCAACTCAAAGACGAGAACAGGCAAACCATTAATGTAGGCGATAAGATCAGGACGACGATCGGTTTTAGCACCTTTGATGGTTAATTGATTGACCACAAGAAAATCATTATTCGCCACATTTTGGAAATCGATCACCTGTGCCACATCGTTGATCTGCTCGCCGTTTTGCTGATAACTCACCGCCACGCCTTGACGCAAATAAGCGTACGCCGTTTTATTTTGCGAAAAAATGTCAGCGTTTTCATTGCGACACAGCGTGCGCACCACATCTTCCAACACCGCATCAGGCAACTGCGGATTCAAACGGCGCAACGCCTGCTGTAACAAAGGTTTCAACACCACATCAGCACTTCGACTACGCCACGCCCCCTGCACGGATAACTCATCGCCGATCTCAATTTCCGTACCTTTTCGATACGCCCACCCCAACCCTTGAAACTGCACAATCGCCTGTTGCTCAATAAAATTCTCGTCCAGTTTGATAAGGTTGATTTTCATAGGGGGGCCTTAGTGGTTTTGTTTAAGATGGTTTGCCAGTAATGCGAGATCGTCTAAGTCTGCCAATCTCGCATTCACTAATTTGCGATTGGTGTCAAAGTCAATGTAGTGTTGATGTACAATTTCTTGCATTTGTTGATTAGTTACCGTGCCAGTATGGCTAAGCACGGGGTTATCATTAAATTGCAAAATCTTATCAACATTTTCCTGCCAAAATTTCATTGTTATATCTTGACGATTTTTAGCTCTAAGTTCTGCGGTTTCTAAAAAGACCACAACAAAGCGATTAAGGCTGTCTATTTCATCTTGCGTTAAATAATTTTTGGCAATCACAATATCTTGCTTACGAACGACTTTTCCTTTCCACGCCGTTAGCCCCATATTTTCTTTAAGGCTATCCGCACGGCTTACAATAATTTCATTCGCTGTTTTTCCTGTAATGGCATAAAGAAATTTATTTTGTGTTTGAGCAAAAAACATTTGTGTTGCTTTGTCTGTTTTATCGTAATCGCTGGATAGTGCAAACAAATCACGTACTTTTTGATAAAAACGCTTTTCACTGGCACGAATATCCCTAATTCGAGCTAACAACTCATCAAAATAATCATACCTATTATGGGGATTTTTCAACCGCTCATCATCCATAATAAAGCCTTTTTGCAAATACTCTTTTAGTTGCGAATTTGCCCATACACGAAACTGTGTACCACGCTTACTGCGCACGCGAAAACCAATCGCTAAAATCATCTCTAAGCTATAAAAAGCCGTATTGTAATTTTTGCCATCATCGGCAGTTGTAAAATAAAACTTTACAACTGAATCTTCAAATAATTCCTTATCTTCCAATATGTTAGCGATATGTTGACCTATGTTTTGCTTAGAGGTGTCAAAAAGTTCAGCCATCTGCTTTTGCGTCAACCAAACCGTGCCATCTTGTGCTAGCAAATCTAACCGCACTTTACCGTCATCGGTGTTGTATAGAATGATGTTATCGCTCATTATATCGCTCGTTTTCCAACACAACTACCAAGCCTTGAAACCGTACTATCACCTATTATTTCCTCTATTCATAAATATGCACTTCCTCATAACAATCCTATTTCTTGAGAAATTTAGACTGTTTTTTAAACAAAAGACAGATTTTATTTGCTTTCTAGATATTTTTCTTATACCATAATAAATGATTCATTTACCATGTGTAAAAGGAAGAGTCGAACCCGTTATTAGGAAACTAATAGCGGGTTCAGTTTTTTATATGATGTTGTTATGCTTCCAATAATTATCTCTTTCTTTTTTTAATCTTTCTAATCTCTTATCACTGCTTATAATATAAGCACTCTTTAATAAATAATAATTTTGACGCTTAGCTAAAATAACTACATATTTCTCTTCTTCATATAAAATCACAATATGAGTATTAGCTCCTCGTCTATTTTCCCACCAAGATATTCTTTCATATTCTACATTGTTAATAACCCAAGCAATCCAACGTATTCTCTCACATCGTCTTAAATCAGGGGTTCTATTTTCCTCTTCTAAACCTTCTGAAATAATATGCCAAAAGCTAAAATGTTTATTTTTATCTGCTGGTAGATATTTACAACGAATAGGAAATCCTTGAAAAGTCAAATTTTTATTATTTACAACTGTTTCTAAAAAAATTTTATAAATATAATCCTCATATTCTTCCCAGGGATTAAATTGCTCTTCTAGTTCAGGTAAATTTAACCCCATTGTCTAGCCTCCCATATAAAAATATTAAATTTATTTTCACTAGGTAAAGTATTACAATCCAAGTTATGCCCTGATAGTTCTTTTATCGTTTTAATAACAGATAACTTTCCTTCATTAGTTTGAATTTTTCTATGATAATAACTTAATGCTCCAATAAACAAATCTGTTAGTTGCAACTGTGCTACTTCATCTGATCGAATATGTTGGATTTGTCTAATAATATTACGATCAAAACAGTAATGTGCATTGTGCAAAACTTCTCTTAATTTCTGTATCCTATGTTGTCCTTGTGTATCTTTTATATCTAAATAAATATTATATTGCTTATCTTTATATAAAATATTTCTTAACAAATAGAAATACATTTTGTAGTAAAAATCATTATGGCTTTGACAAAATTTTTCATGGTTTAATTTTTTTTTGTCAGGAATTATTACCGCACGAAAGGATAAATAATCACAACTAAAAAAATATTCTATAAGCTCATTATAAAGTTCCTGTCTAGATTTAGACACTTTTTTCCACTTAATTTCAAATTGATTATTAAATCCATACTTATTTTTTATTGCTTTAATATCACGTGCAACTTTTGCAGTAATATTTTTTGAACACCAAACCGCACCTAATACCATGACAGAACTCTCATCATTTTCCAAATGACAAGACTCATCACAATAAATATTTATTACTTCTTTATTTCTCAAAACAATCTCCTTTAAATTTATCCCAATATTTTGTGTTCTACATCAGAAATTAGCTACTCATTGTATCATAATCTCCACCCAACAACTTCGGCAACAAGGTATCCCTTACTTGTGCTAGTTTATTGTTTTCTAGCCTATTGCTAACTAATTTATCTAACAGATACCCAATATAATGTGATTGTTCAAACCATTCTTTACTTGGAACAACACATTTTGCTTGTGATAAATGCTCTCGTTTGATATGCCCCATTGTAACAGCTTTATCATTTGCTATACGAATAAATTCATCTAAATGATGACAAGTATAAAGATAGTAATACCATTTGGGGTAATCATTTGATGTAACTTTAAATAAATGTTGATTAAGTGCAGCCTTTCCACCACACCAAAAATCAACAACCAAAGAACCAGACCACGAAAAAATCACATCACCATTATCAATAATGCACTCTGGTTTAATATCAGCAGATGCTTTTTCTTCGCCATCGGCATAACCTTGTTTAAGTTGTTTGATTTTAACCACAGGTAAAAAATCATTATCTCCTTTTTCAGGGCGATATTTCTGCAATGCTAGCCCATTTTGATAATTCGCTATCTCATCTAATGATTTAATCCCCCACCCCACTGGCACCCCATTTCCCCCAATCTCGCTTGGGAACAATTCCGCTGTGGTTTTGAGTTCGGTGAAGGCTTTGGGGTTGGTTTGTTCCAGTTCTTTAAGCTCGGTTTCGGTTTTGCCTGATATGGCTTGCATTGCGTGGCGGTTGGCTGTGGTTGCATCAAGGCCTTGTGCTAATGCGTTGGCTTTTGCTTTTACTGGGTCAAAATCAATAAACCAGCTTTTAAATATGGCTTGGGCGATATTTTCTAGGGTTTTATTGGTTTCGTTGTTGAGTTGGATTTTTTGATTAAATGTTAGATAAATATCAACTGCTTTTTGTTGTTTTTCAATACTTGGAATAGATAATTCATACCCTAAAATTGCACTTTTGTCCCCTCGTGGCATTTTTGCCCCTTTTGAAGTAGCAATAGTGAAATTTATAAAGTCATCAGAACAAACTATTAAATAAAGATATTGTGTTAATAAAACTGTTTCATCTTTACTTCTCATTACAAGAACATCTGCTGAACAGCCACCATTAAAATCAGCTAACCAAACTTTTTTAAAATATGTACGAATATTAGAAAATAATATGTCATTTTTTCTAAATGAATTGCAACGTGCTGTTGTTGGTAATTTATCAATAACAGAAACACCACCTAAATTTGGTAGCATATTATCGGTTGAAATATATTGTTTTAATTCTATTTCTTTTAGGTTGATTTTTTCTGATATAAACTCAGCAACTTCGTAAAACTTATAAGAAACAAAATCACTCATACCCCAACCCCTTTAAATTCTCTGCGATTTGTTGTTCTAATTTTCGTCCTTCGGCGAATTGTTTATGTAATTGTGCCGTTAAACTTTGCATTTTTTCGGCGAAGGGTACGCCGTCGTCTTCCACTTCTTCAGCGCCAACGTAGCGGCCTGCGGTTAACACAAAATCATTTTCGGCGATTTCGGCAAGGGTTGCGGATTTGCAAAAGCCTGCGATGTCTTGGTAGTCCGTTGCTTGTTGCCAGTTGTGGTAGGTGCTGGCGATTTTGTGTCGGTCTTCGTTGGTGAAATCACGCAAAACACGGTCTTTCATATAGCCGATGTTGCGTGCGTCAATAAATAGCACTTCGCCTTTGCGAGTTTTGTTTTTGTTGAGAAACCAAATGCACGCTGGGATTTGGGTGTTGGTGAATAATTGCCCTGGTAACGCCACCATACAATCGATTAAATCGGCGTTGATGATGTTTTTGCGAATGTCGCCCTCGTTGTTGGTGTTGGAACTCATTGAGCCGTTGGCGAGCAACAGCGCCATTTTGCCGTTTTCGGATAAGTGGTAAATCATATGCTGTAACCACGCAAAGTTAGCGTTGCTTTTCGGCGGTGTGCCGTATGCCCAGCGTGGGTCGCCTGCAATGCTTTCATCCCACCAATCTTTGACGTTAAAGGGCGGATTCGCCATTACAAAATCCATTTTTTTATCAATGTGCAATGGGTGAATGAGCGTGTCTTCGTTACGGTCGCCAAAGTCAAAATCAATGCCACGAATCGCCATATTCATCACCGCCAGCTTGCGTGTGGTTGGGTTGGATTCCTGTCCGTAAATGGAAATGGCGTTGCGGTTGCCTTTGTGGGCTTGGATAAATTTATCCGTAGACACAAAAAAGCCGCCGCTGCCCATTGCAGGGTCATAAATGCGCCCTTGATAGGGTTCGAGCATTTCTACAATCAAGGTTACGATGGATTTCGGCGTGAAATATTGTCCGCCTTTCTTCCCTTCTGCTAAGGCGAACTGCCCTAAAAAGTATTCGTAAACGTGGCCTAGAATGTCTTTGGCGTGCAAGTGAATGGGTTCACCGTTGTGGATTGGCTGGGTGAAGTTGGTATTAGAGAAGGTGTTGATTAAGCCGATTAAGGTGCTTTCAGGCACGTTAAATCCGCTAATGCGTTGTAGCACGCCTTTGAGTTTTTCGTTTTCCTGTTCAATGGCCTCAAAAGCATCATCAACCAGTAAGGCAATGCCTTTGAATTTGTCTTTTTTGTCGCTGTTCGGCGAAATGCCCCACGGCAAGTCATCGCCAATATTGAGCGTGCAAACCGCTTTGATGTTGTCCCAACGTGCTTTTTCAGGCACCCAGAAAATATTGTCTTTGGTGTAGTAATCCCGTTCTTCTAGCTCGTCATTAAGCTGATCTGCATCGAAAAACTCAGGGTCGAGATACAGTTCGTCATTCGGATCGGCGAATTGTTGCTTTAATTTTTCTTGATGAGCGGTGAAGGTGTCGGAAATGTATTTTAAGAAAATAAACCCTAGCACGATGTGCTTGTAGTTGGCTGCGTCTAGGTTGTTGCGTAATTTATCCGCAGATTTCCAAAGGGTGTTGTCGAGTTCGTTTAAGAAACGTTGCGTGTTGTCCATAGCTTGCCTTGTGGTTGATGGGCGTTGAAAGTGGCAGATCATACCAAAAACTCAGGTCGGAATATTCACAAAAATTTTGTCAAAATTCCGGCCTAAGTTTTTTTGTGTAACTACTCTTTTGCTGCGTAACGGTAGTTGCCAAATTGTTGGGTTTTGCCGTCAAACAGCAGTTTTTGTTGTAGGTTTGTCCACGCTTTGACGGCGTTCATTGTGTCGGCGGCGTTTGCGGGACAAGTTTCTTTTTTCGGATGAAAATCGCCTACGGCATAGCAGGTGAAATTTTTGCCCACTGACTCAATGGCGGTGTTGCCTTTCACCACGCCGAGTACGCCGTTGGCGTAGTAGTCGGCGAAGAAATCGTGGTCACGCAGTAGAGATTTGCCACTGAATGCTGGGGCGAGTTTTTGGTAGTCGCCGCTGACTAAATCCAACAGCGTAGGGGCGATGTCGCGCTGTGAAACGAAAGCGTCAATGTATTTGGGTGCCAGTTTCGGCGAGTAAATGGCGAATGGGATTAAATACTGCAAGAAATTGCTGTCGCTTTTTAAGCCACCCACGTGATCAGCGAAAATCACAAACACGGTGTTGGGATCCCGTTTGGATAATTCTCGAATGAATGCCCCTGTGGCAGCGTCCGAAAAGTGGTAGGCGTTTAAGTCGTCATTCACGGCAGGATCATCGCTGAAATGCAGTTTCTTAACGCCGTCAGGCACAACGGAATCGTGCGTAGTTGCGCCGTTTATGCCGATGATGAACGGTTTTTTCATTGTAGAAATTTTCTTTAATACGAAATTATACAAATCAGGATCTTGCACACCCCAGTGGTTTTCAGGGTAAATGCGTTCTTTAATATCCCAGCGTCCGTAAGAATGGGTAAAGCCCAAATTTTGTGCCAAGCTCCCTGCCTCTGTGCCTGCGTTGGAGCCTTGAAAAAAGGCACTGCTGTAATGTTCCGCTTTGAGAATATCCAGCAAGCTGGTGTAGTGGAACGCTTGCAAGCTAGTGCGTCCAACGGCACGCCCGAGCGGATTTTGGTATGAGGTTAGCGTGGTGAAAACGCCTTCTACGGTGCGGTGTCCGCCTGCAATCATTGCCTTAGGACGAATGGATTTTGCCAGAATTTGCTCAAATTCTGGCACGATATCGTGCGCACCGCCATAATGTTTGAAATTCGCCGCACTCCAACTTTCTAAAAAGAGCATTACGATATTCGGCTTATTCAACGCCGTGCCTTGATAGGGATCCGTTGGCGCAGCGTAGAGAGATTGCACACTTTTTTCAGGATTTATTACGGCGTAGGCTGGTGTGATTTTAATATCGCCTTTGTTTCGAATATTTTGGAAAAGCGCGTTGTAGCCGCCGTTTAGGCTAATCATCGCCAGCTTGGCGTCACCGATTTTATAAGCGTGCCAAGGGTCAAGTGGAATATGCTGGGCAAGCCCACGCAGGCAAAATACCGTAAAAGCGATGATGAAAAGTTTCACAGGAATGTAGCTTTTCGTAAAACGTACCGCTTGTAGGCTGCGCCACAATAACTTAGTGCCCCCATACGCAAGCAAAGCGAACACCACAAGACTTGCCATCAGCAAATGCCCGTAGTCTTGCCACGCCGTGCCGATTAAGCCCTCCGCTTCGGCGAATAAATCTTTGATTTCATAGGAAATATGGCGAGCGGCATCTTGATAATACATCGTGTCGCCCACGAGAAAACTGAAATAAAACAGTATTAACGCCAGCGAAAAGCCCACCAGCCAGCGTTTATTAAAATCAATGACGGTCGCAGTAAAAGCAATGGCGGCGCTGATGGCGAGATCAAATTTATAACCGTAAAAAATGGCGTACCATTTTTGGCTTGCGGTAAATTCAGGGAAATTGTAAAAGGCGAATAGGGTTTTGCCAGCAAATGAAATGGCTAAACACAATAAGAAAATGATGAAGTAATTTTTTAATGCTTTCATAAAAGGAAGGCTGGAATATTCACAAAAATTTTGTACAAAAAACCCCAGTTTTCACTGGGGTTTGGTTTAGGTGCCTAAACGAGATTATTCACCACGATGGCAATTTACCGCTTTAAGACCAGCAAATGGAGCTTTGTCGCCAAGTGCTTCTTCGATACGGATTAATTGGTTGTATTTCGCAACACGGTCAGAACGGCTCATTGAACCAGTTTTGATTTGACCAGCCGCAGTACCAACCGCTAAATCAGCAATAGTCGCGTCTTCGGTTTCGCCAGAACGGTGAGAAATTACCGCTGCGTAACCTGCGTCTTTCGCCATTTTGATGGCTTCAAGGGTTTCAGTTAAAGAACCGATTTGGTTTAATTTGATGAGGATCGCATTCACGATGCCTTTTTCAATACCTTCTTTGAATATTTTGGTGTTGGTTACGAATAAGTCATCGCCCACTAATTGGATGCGTTTGCCTAATTCTTTAGTTTGGTATGCGAAACCTTCCCAGTCAGATTCATCTAAACCATCTTCAATAGAAGTGATTGGGTATTCTTCGGTTAATTTAGCTAAGTAGTGGGTAAATTCTTTAGAATCGAATGTTTTGCCTTCGCCTTTTAAGTCGTAACGACCAGTGGCTTTGTCGTAGAACTCAGAGGCTGCGCAGTC
Source organism: Actinobacillus sp. (assembly GCA_020026075.1). Taxonomy (GTDB): domain Bacteria; phylum Pseudomonadota; class Gammaproteobacteria; order Enterobacterales; family Pasteurellaceae; genus Actinobacillus_C. The sequence goes on from JAHHQZ010000014.1 coordinate 26,932, forward strand.
CATTGCAAGGGTAATATCTTTACCGAAGTTGTAGCCTGCTTTTTCAACGGCTTCTTTGATGCATTGTAATGCTTCTTCGTTAGAGGCTAAGTTTGGTGCGAAACCACCTTCATCACCCACCGCAGTGTTTAAGCCACGTTGTTTTAAAACGCTCGCTAATGCGTGGAATACTTCAGAACCCATACGAATGGCTTCACGTTCAGTTTTCGCACCTACTGGTTGAATCATAAATTCTTGAATATCAACGTTATTATCTGCGTGTTCGCCACCGTTTAAGATATTCATCATTGGCAATGGCATAGAGTAAACGCCTGGCGTACCGTAAAGTTCAGAAATCCACGCATAAAGTGGTTTGCCTTGTGCTGCTGCCGCCGCTTTTGCTGCTGCAAGAGAAACCGCTAAGATCGCATTCGCACCGAAGTTAGATTTGTTTTCTGTACCGTCTAAATCGATCATAATTTGGTCGATAGTTTTTTGATCTGCCGCATCTTTACCAGCAAGGGCTTGTGCGATAGTGGTATTGATAGCGTGAACTGCTTTTAATACCCCTTTACCACCAAAGCGAGATTTGTCGCCGTCACGTAATTCTAAGGCTTCACGAGAACCTGTTGACGCACCAGATGGCGCAGCTGCCATACCGACAAAGCCGCCTTCTAAGTGTACTTCTGCTTCTACTGTTGGGTTACCACGTGAGTCGATGATTTCACGACCAATCACTTTGATAATTTCACATTTTGCCATAGTTTTTTCCTCTTATGAGTTGATTTAAAAACAGATAAAACGCTGAAAAAAGCCCTTTCCCAGCCGTTTAAAACGGCGTGCATTTTAGCGAATTTTCCCCGTGATGTCTTGTAATAACACAGGATTTTTTCCTAATTTTACCCACCATAAACACTATGTTTACGCCCACGTTACATTTTTTCTAAAAATATTCCGAGCTGGGAATTGTGTAGGGGAAATTTTTATACTCATCGTTTTATTGCTTATTTTTGGCATAATGACGGCTATAATCCACATTCTAGCAATGTTAAACTTACTGCCTGTTTTTAAAGGCTAATTTCAATCCACTTTTAATCAACTAACAAAAGGAAATTTAACTATGACAACCGTTATCGACACTCCAAAAGCCCCTGCGGCGATCGGTCCTTATGTGCAAGGCGTGAACTTTGGTAATTTGGTAATGACTTCTGGTCAGCTACCCATTGACGTTGCCACGGGCGAAATGCCAGCAGATATTGAGGCGCAAGCGTTGCAATCCTTAGAAAACGTGAAAGCCATTGTGGAACAAGCGGGGTTCAGCGTGGCACAAATCGTTAAAACCACCGTATTTGTTAAAGATCTCAACGACTTTGCCAAAGTAAACGCCGTGTACGAACGTTTCTTCGTTGAAAACGGTCACCCAGCGTTCCCTGCACGCTCTTGCGTGCAAGTGGCCCGCTTACCAAAAGACGCTGGCGTAGAAATTGAAGCCATCGCTTGCAAATAAGTTGTAAATAACAAAAACACTTAGGCCGGAATATTTGTCAAAATTTTGATAAATATTCCGGCCTTCGTTTTAGGTAACCTTTAAGTAAAATCTAGGGGATCAACGTCCATTTGCCAGCGTACGCCTGATTGGGTGAACTGATCCTGTGGGAAGTGTTTTAGGGCGTGTTGTAGGATTTTGCGATTGGGGTGTTGTAAGAGCAGTTGGAAACGGCTTTGCCCTGCACGTTTTGCCATTGGAGCGGGCATTGGGCCGATGATTTCTAGGCCGTTGATATTTTGACTTCGCCAGTAATGGGCGATGTTTTCTAGCAATTTTTCTGCTTGATCAGCACGCAAACTTTGTGCTTTAAACAGCACCTGCGTGCTAAATGGCGGCAAGCCCAGTGCGTGGCGTTCCTGCAAGGCTTGTTCAGCGAAATCGCCGTAGCCTTTATGCAGTAAGGTTTGCAATAAAGGATGCTCGCAAAAATGGGTTTGTAGCACCACTTCGCCTTTTTTGTCGCCTCGCCCTGCTCGCCCTGACACCTGCACATAAAGCTGAGCAAGCTGTTCTTCCGCGCGGTAATCCACAGAGAACAACGCACCGTCCACGTCAAGCATTCCCACCATTGTTACATCAGGAAAATGATGCCCTTTCGCCAGCATTTGCGTTCCGATGAGAATTTGGCTTTCACCGCCGTGAATTAAGTTTAAGCGCTGTTCTAACGCCCCTTTGTGTGCCACGCTATCTCGGTCAATGCGTACGATGGGCGTTTTCGGGAAAAGTTGCTGTAAATTGCTTTCTAATTGCTCCGTGCCTAAGCCTGTGGGGATTAAATATGTGGAACCGCAAGCGCCGCATTGCATTGGAATTGGGCGTTGGGCATCGCAATGATGGCAACGCAAAACTCGCTGTTTTTGGTGATAAGTAAAAGGCTTGTTGCAATGCTGACACATAGCGACCCAGCCACATTCGTGGCACAGCAAGGCAGGGGCAAAACCACGACGATTGAGAAACAGCAACACTTGATCGCCATTTGCTAAATGCTGTTGAATTTTGTCGATCATCGCCACGGATAAGCCGTGTCGCATTGGCTGCCTTGTCATATCAATCACAAAATGGGCGAGCGGATTGCCTTTGCCTGCTCGTTTTTTCAAGGTTAAACGGCGGTATTTGCCCTGCTGGACGTTGTGCAACGTTTCAAGGCTGGGCGTGGCGGAACCGAGAATAATAGGAATATTTTGCTGATAAGCGTACATCACCGCCACATCTCGTGCGTTGTAACGCCAGCCGTCTTGCTGTTTGAAGGATCGGTCGTGTTCTTCGTCAATGACGATCAAGCCGAGATTGGCAAACGGGCTAAACAGTGCCGAGCGAGTGCCAATTAAAATCGCCGTTTCTTCGTCTTTTATACGTTGCCAAATGCTTAAACGCTCGCCATCGCTCACGTTGGAATGCAAAACATCAATCGGCACATTAAAACGTGCTTGAAAACGTTGCACCGTTTGTGGCGTTAAGCCGATTTCAGGTACCAGCACCAGCACTTGCTGGCATGCCATTAGGGTTTTGGCGATCACTTGCAAATACACTTCCGTTTTACCAGATCCCGTTACACCGTCTAGCAACCACGCTTGAAAACCTTGTGTATTTTCCAGCAAGCTCATCGCCATTGCCTGCTCGTCATTTAAACGCAAGCAGTTGTTTTGATTGATGATTTTTTCAAGGGTTGCGGTAAAATCCTGCCACCACGCCTTGAGCTTGCTTGGTGCGATGATTGTTTCGGTAATGAACCCTTTCGCCAACAAAGCGTTCCATACTACGCTGGAATATTCGTTGTTTTTTTTGTCAATTCCCTGCTCGCTTGCGACGCAATCCGCCAGCGCCTGTTGCTGTTTTTTAGCACGCATTGCCCCTTGCGAAAGCGCCTCTCGCCCTGCCTTTGTGGCTTGCCACACGGTAATGGCTGTGCGTTCGCTGCTCGCCCCTTGCCGTAGTTTTGCTGGCAAGGCTGTCGTCAACACTTCACCCAGCGGTGCGTGATAATAATCCGCCCCCCAGTGCAATAAATCCCACAACGCATTGGGAAAAATCGGCTGGCGATCCAGTGATTCCAGTATGGGTTTTAGTTTGTTCTGTGGCACCGCACTTTCTTGGGGGAAATCCACCACCACGCCCACCAGCGTTTTTTTCGCCCCAAACGGCACGCTCACACGCTGCCCAATTTGCAAAGGGGTGGTGAGCGTTGTTGGGTCGAATAAATAATCAAAGGTTGCGTGTAGCGGTACTGGCAACGCCACTCGCACAAGGGATTGCGCCACAGGGTTTGTCATTTTTTAACCTAGATTAACCAAAATATTCACCGCACCACCGCCGATAACCAGCCATGCAAACAGTAGGGTTCCCAAAATTAGCGGTTTTATCCCAGCCTGCTTAATGGCGTTGACGTGCGTGGTTAGCCCAAGTGCAAACATCGCCATTGTGAGCAGTAAATTATCCAGCCACACCATATTGGCAACAGTCGTTTGCCCAAACGGCACCCACGTGTGCAACGCCACCACGCCGATAAAAATAAAGGCAAACCACGGCACTTTGACTTGTTTTATGCGGTGCATAAGGCTCAACGGCTCGCCTGCACGATTGCCCACTAAAAAGAATGACAATATCAGCAAAAACGGCGCAAGCAACATTACACGGATCATTTTGGTGATCACCGCAAGCCCTCCAGCCTCTGGGGAAATGCCATTACCTGCCACCACTACTTGCGCCACTTCGTGGACTGTAGATCCCGTGTAAACGCCGTACTGTGCAGGATTCAACCAGTCACGCAACCAACCAAATTCAAATAAGGCTGGGTACAAAAACATCGCAATGGTGCCGAAAACCACCACTGTCGCCACCGCAATGGTCACTTTGTAGGATTGTGCTTTCACCACAGGCTCTGTTGCGATAACCGCCGCAGCACCGCAAATGCTCGCCCCAGCCCCCACTAAAATAGCGGTTTCTTTGTCCATTTTTAGCCATTTAATTCCCAAATAACAGGCGAGTAAAAACGTAGAACTTAGCATGATAACATCCGTTATCACCGCCGCCACACCGACACTTTCCACTTGCGTAAACGTCAATTTAAAGCCGTAAAGCATAATCGCTAAACGCAAAACCTGCCCTTTTGTATAGCCAATGCCAGCATTCAGCCGACTACCAGACTGCGGATAAACGCTGTTACCCAGCACAATACCGAGCAAAATCGCCACCGTGAGCGAAGACAAACCAAAGTTATGACCGTGCGTCCACACAGGCAAATTTTTCGCAAACCACATACAAAACAGGCTCGCCCCCAAGGCAAACACAATCCCTTGCCAGTCCGTCCGTTTAGGAATGTAGGCTCGCGCGGCGTTAAATCGTTTCATTGTAAATCCTTAAATCCGTCAAAAAATACGGTGAATTATACACCACCACTAAAATTTTTGGCAAAATTCCGGCGTTGCCACCAGTGCCACATAAAAATAAATCTTATACAAACTGGAAATTTGCTAAAATGCCCCCAGTTACCCGCTCACTGAAATTTTTATCACACAAAAGAGGTTTTTTATGAAAATTGCAAATGACAAAGTGGTTAGTATTGCTTACCAACTCCGCAGCCAAGATGGCGTTTTAATTGACGAAGCCCCAGACAACCAACCCCTTGTTTACCTACAAGGCCACAATAATTTAATCGTTGGCTTAGAAAAAGCCCTTGACGGCAAAGCTGTTGGCGAAACCTTTGAAGTGCGTGTTAGCCCAGAAGAAGGCTACGGTCAATACAACGACGCAATGGTGCAACGTGTACCAAAAGCAGCTTTTGAAGGTGCGGTGGAAGAATTAAAACCTGGAATGCGTTTCATCGCTGAAACAGATTTAGGTCCATTACCTGTGGTGATCACAGACGTTGATGGTGATGAAGTCGTGGTTGACGGTAACCATATGCTCGCTGGCCAAGAATTATTATTCAACGTGAAAGTCATTGACGTGCGTGATGCGACCCCTGAAGAAATCGCTCACGGTCATTTACACGCTGCCGAAGAAGGCGGTTGTTGCGGCGGTCACGGACACGAACACGGCGAAGGCGGCTGCTGTGGCGGCAGTCATCACCACGAAGAAAAACACGGCGGATGCGGCTGCAGCCACTAAGCCAGCGGAAAATAAAAATGCGCTTTAAGGGCGCATTTTTTTATGGATTATTTGCTAGGGCTAGGCCGGAATATTTTCCAAAATTTTGGCTCGCTAATGCCCACAACAAGGGCTTTTGCCTGTTTTCAAGAACATTGCGGTAACCGTATCCATTGTTTGCACGTGTTGTAGAAACCAAGACACCACGTCAATTGCGATGAATTTTTGTAACGCCACGCCGTCCCCTGTGTGGTTGAAGTGGTCAATTTGCGTGCGTAGCACATTGAGAAAACGTTCGTGTTCGCCCTTATGTACAAAATATGGCGGAAAGCCTGTGCGTTGCATTTCCACTTCTTCACCGTTGAAATGTGCCACGGTGTGCGTGTAAAAAGTTTCACAGAAGGCACTAATGGCTTGCTTGGCGGCTGGGGTTGGTTTTTCTACATACGCTTGCAGTTTTTCGTTTAAGGCGTTGAGCATTTCCACATCTTCCAAATGCACATCATTCATAAAATCCATTGCCACCATCGGCAAATCCGCTTTATCTAATAACATTTTTGTTACTCCTTTGATCAATTTATAACGTGCGTTACTTTACCTACGCTGGAATTTTCCAACAAATTTTGACAAAGAAAAAGGCGAGTTTTCGCTCGCCTTTTGGGTTAAATGTGAATGAGATTATTCGTTATCTTCCCATTTTTCTGCACGTTTAACGGCTTTTTTCCAGCCTTTGTAACGGCGTTCACGTTTTTCTTCATCGTGATCAGGTAAGAAACTACGTTCCACGGCGGCTTTGTTTTGGAGTTCTTCTAGGTTTTTCCAGAAACCTGTGGCTAAACCCGCAAGGTAAGCGGCACCGAGTGCGGTCACTTCTTTCACTACTGGGCGTTCTACGATGGTGTCAAGAATGTCCGCTTGGAATTGCATTAAGAAGTTATTGGCTGTTGCGCCGCCGTCTACACGTAAGGCTTTGAGTTTGTCGCCACTGTCGGACTGCATTGCTTCTAGCACGTCACGAGCTTGGTAAGCGATGGATTCCAACGTTGCACGCACGATGTGGTTGCGGTTTGCACCACGTGTTAAGCCCACGATGGTACCACGAGCATACGGATCCCAATATGGTGCACCTAAACCTGTGAAGGCTGGAACCACGTATACGCCGTTACAGTTGTCCACTTTTTGTGCGAAGTATTCACTATCTTGTGCGTCGTGGATGATTTTTAATTCATCACGCAACCATTGGATCGCTGCACCAGCTACAAAGATTGAGCCTTCTAGGGCGTACGCTGGACCGCCTTTTGCATCACAAGCAATAGTGGTGAGCAAGCCGTTTTTGGACTCAACCGCTTTATCACCTGTATGCATTAACATAAAGCAACCTGTGCCGTAGGTGTTTTTCGCTTGGCCAGATTTCACGCAAAAGTGACCATAAAGCGCAGCTTGTTGGTCGCCTGCAATACCTGCCACAGGAATACGCACGCCGCCCATACCACCGATGTTGGTTTGTCCGTAGATTTCAGAAGAATTTTTCACTTCTGGCAACATTGAGCGTGGAATGTCGAGCAATTCGAGCATTTTGTCATCCCACTGTTTGGTATGAATGTTGAACAACATTGTGCGTGAGGCATTGGTGTAGTCGGTTACGTGTACACGGCCTTGGGTTAATTTCCACACCAGCCACGTATCCACCGTACCGAATAATAATTCGCCACGTTCTGCTTTTTCACGAGCGCCTTCTACGTTGTCTAAGATCCATTTCACTTTGGTACCAGAGAAGTACGGATCCACCACTAAACCTGTGGTTTTGCGAACGTAATCTTCGTGACCGTCCGCTTTGAGTTGATCGGTGATCGGCGCAGTACGGCGACATTGCCACACAATGGCGTTGTAAATAGGTTTACCTGTTTCTTTTTCCCAAACAATGGTAGTTTCACGCTGGTTGGTAATACCGATCCCTGCGATGGTATCAGGACGAATGTCTGCTTTCGCTACCACTTCGTGCAATACAGAACTTTGGCTCGCCCAGATTTCCATCGGGTCGTGTTCTACCCAGCCTGCTTTTGGATAAATTTGCGTAAATTCACGCTGTGCCACTGCAACCACATTGGCATCGTGGTCTAGAAGCAACGCACGAGAGCTGGTTGTACCTTGATCTAACGCAATGATGAATTTTTTCTCAGACATAGTCGTCTCCTTAGTTGAAAATAATCTAGGTCGGAATTTTTGCGAAAATTCCAGCGCCATTATTTGTGAGCGTTACCGCCTTGTTGTTCAAGGAACATTACTCCGGTGTCAGGGAAATCCGTAAACACTCCCGTTGCCCCTGCATGATTAAACAAGGCATCGTACATTTGGTTTACGTTGGTAAAGAATGGCGGTAGTGCATCTTTACGCACGGTGTATGGATGAAGTTCCATTTTAGTTTTGGCGATTTCTTTCACCAGTGGCGTGTATTTAATGTCGCCCACTTTGGAATTTTTATCGTCAATCAGCATATACCAGCCAGGTCCAACGCCGTCCGCGTATTTACTCACTTCCTGCATTGCATTTGGTTTGAACATCCAATCGTAATCATAGTTCACCCATTTGCCTGCTTTATTTTTTTCTTCCGTTTCGTGCCAGTCGGTGTACGCCACTAATTGCACAAGTTTCAAATCCATTCCCAGTTGCGGTAAGAGATCTTTTTTGATGCGTTTTAACTCATTGAAGTCAAAGGTTTGCAAATAAACCTTATCGGATTTTTTGGTATAACCGTATTTCTTCAGCATTTTGAGCGTAGCCATTGCAATATCTTTGCCCGCTTGGTGATGCAGCCACGGTGCTTTAATTTCAGGATAAATACCAATTTTACGGCCTGTGGTTTTTTCTAGACCTTGAATAAATTGCAGTTCTTTTTCAAATGTATGAATTTCAAAAGACGGTTTCCATAATGGGAAACGATCAGGATAAACCAGCACTTGTTTACCATCTTTCATTTTAAAGTTTTCCGTCATTTTTAGGCTTTGTAACTCTTTTAATGTGAAATCCATCACATAAAAATGTCCATTGCGTTTACGACTTGGGAAAACTTCTGCCACGTTAGTAATACCATCTAAATAAGGGTCGTGAATAACCACGAGATAATTATCTTTGGTCATTGCTAAGTCTTGTTCCACATAGTCGGCTTTTTGCCCAACCGCTAAGGCTTTAGATACAAGGGTGTGTTCTGGTAAATAACCACTAGCTCCACGATGAGCGATGATGATTTTGCCATCATCAGATTGTGCAAACGCTGAACCAGCAAGACTTGCAGTAAACAAAGCGGCGGTTAAACCAAGTTTTTTTATTTTCATACGTTTCTCCTACAAAGGGACGTTAAGGGGGAAATGAGAGAATAAAAAAGGTAAGCCCTTACGAGCTTACCTTATATGGATTACTTACTATTCATCACTTCTTGATGATGTTTATTTTCTTGCACCATTGTGAGAAGTAGCAACAAACACGCAATCACAGAACCTGCGATCATAATGTGGAAACCACTATCCCAACCGTATTTCGTTACAGACCAACCGATGATAGCACTTGCTGCTACAGAACCACCTAAGTAGCCGAATAAGCCTGTGAAACCAGCAGCTGTACCAGCAGCTTTTTTCGGTGCTAATTCAAGAGCGTGTAAACCGATAAGCATTACAGGGCCGTAGATTAAGAAACCAACCACAACCATCATTGCCATCGCAACGTCTTGTGATGGTGTTATCCAGTAAATGTAAAGTGCGACAGTAGTTGCTGCCATAAAGACGAAACCGGTTAAACCACGTTTGGATTTGAACACATAGTCAGATACCCAGCCGCAGAATAACGTACCTGGAATAGCTGCGATTTCATAAAGGGCATAAGCAGTGGATGATTTATCAATGTTGAAGTGTCGTACTTCTTTTAAGTAAGTTGGCGCCCAGTCCAAAACACCGTAACGGATTAAGTATACAAACACGTTTGCAATGGCAATGTACCAAAGAAGTTTGTTTTTGAATACATATTCCACAAAGATTTCTTTTACAGGTAATTCTTTTTCGGATTTTTCTGCATCGTAATCATCTGGATAGTCGTTTTTATATTCTTCGATTGATGGTAAACCACAAGATTGCGGAGTATCACGCATTACAACAAATACCAGCACAGCGGCGATCATTGCAGCAACACCAGGATACCAAAGCGCTTCTTGCCAAATGTATTTTTGTGATACGTCATTGATTGAAGGGATATTGTGGTTGTAAGCATAAATGCTGGTTGCAAGCATTAATAATAACGCAGGTACTGCACCACCTAAGTTATGTGCCGTATTCCAAATAGAAACGATAGTTCCACGTTCTTTTTTAGACCACCAGTGAACCATTGTACGTCCGCACGGCGGCCACCCCATACCTTGGAACCAACCGTTTAAGAAAAGTAAAAATGCGATCACATAAATAGAGCTGGTTGCCCAAGGGAATAACCCCATTGCCACCATTGTTGCCCCTGAAAGGAACAAACCTAAACTTAAAAATGCACGGGCGTTAGAACGGTCAGACACCGAACCCATAATGAATTTAGACACACCGTAAGCAATGGATACGAACGCTAAAGCGTAACCTAAATCCGCTTTGGTATACATACCAGATTCAATCATACCTGGCATCGCTAGGGCGAAATTTTTACGTACGAAATAATAAGCGGCATAGCCGAAGAAAATACCCATAAATACCTGCCAACGTAGGCGGCGGTATGTCGGGTCTATTTTATCCGCATTGAGTCGCTCAATGTGCGGTGCGGGTTTTAAGAAGCTCATAGCGTTCTCCTATTAAAATTAAAAAAAAGGGGGCGGTTATCCCCCCCAAGCCTACAACTAATTATAAATTAGTTAGAAATGATATTGTTTTGCCAATATTTGGAAATGTTCAACTTGGTCAGCCACCCATTGGGCATCTTTCCCTTGTTCTTTTGCCATACATTGTGCAACTTTTTCCGCACTTTCACTAGCTGCTCTTGCATCCAAGAACAGTAAGCGAATACGGCGTGCGAGAATATCTTCCACTGATTGTGCCATTTCTTCACGCATACCCCAAATGATTTCTGCCATTGTGTACGGATACGCAGGGTGAATTTTTTCTGCTAACGCAGGATCTTGTGCGATTAACGCTTCAATTTTCGGTAAATCACTACCGTAGAAAGCCAAAGGATTATTGAAATCCGCTGGTGCATAGCCGTGAATACGCAAATCTGCAGTTTTACATTCACGGGCTGGCAACAAGTTTGCTTGAATCGCAGCATCTAGCGTGTCTTCCGCCATTTGACGATAGGTTGTCCATTTACCACCGATAATATCCACCAAACCAGAATGATTCACTTCTACTTTATGGCTGCGAGAAACTTCTTTGGTTGATTTACTTTCATCTTTCGGGGCTGCTAACGGACGCAAACCAACATAAACGCTCAACACGTCATCACGAGTAGGGGCTTCCACTAAATAATCTTTCGCAGTCGCCAAAATGAAATCCACTTCTTGTTCAAGTGGTTTCGGTTCGTATTCAGCGTCTTTCACCAATGTATCGGTAGTACCAACCACTAATTTATTGTGCCAAGGCACCGCAAATAGTACACGACCATCGGATGTTTTCGGCACCATCAACGCAGAATCACCAGGTAAGAATTTACGATCAATCACCAAATGAATTCCTTGACTTGGCACGATAGTATCGCCCGCTTGTGGGTTATCCATCTTATTGATTTCATTTGTGAAAACCCCAGTGGCGTTAATCACGCATTTAGCTTTAATGTCAAAGGTTTCACCATCTAGCATATCTTTGGCTTCCACACCGCAGATTTTACCATTGGCATCTTTTTCCAAACCAACCACACCACAATAGTTCACCACCGTTGCGCCATTATCTACCGCCGTTTGTGCAAGGTTCACCGCCAAACGAGCGTCATCAAACTGACCATCATAATAGCAAACGCCATTTTTCACTTTGGTTGGTTTTACGCCTGCTAAGGACTCATTCGCCTGACGTTTATTTAAATATTGTGTACGACCAATGCTCAATTTGCCTGCAAGCATATCGTAAACGGTTAAACCCAAGGTGTAATACGGTGCAGTCCACCACTGTTCACCAGGGATAATAAAGGCTTCGCTTTTGAATAAATGCGGTGCATTGTGCGCAATACGACCACGTTCACGTAGCGCCTCACGCACTAATTTCACATCTCCCTGTGCCAAATAACGCACACCACCGTGTACTAATTTTGTACTACGGCTTGAAGTACCTTTGGCAAAGTCTGCTCGCTCTAAAAGCAAAGTAGAAAAACCACGAGTCGCCGCATCCACTGCGATACCTAATCCACTGGCACCACCACCAATAATCACAACATCCCACGTTTGTTGGGCTTTTGCATTTTGTAACTGGTCTTGACGTGTCATAATCCACCTCAAATAACTAAATAATATTCCACGGCTACTAATGGTAAGAAAAAATCCGAATTTGAACAAATACTTTATGTTCGTTTTGTGATCAGGTTCACATTATTTTGAGCGTTTTGGAAAGCTTAGATTAAAATTACATCAATTTTTCGTAAGTAACTTAACGAATAACACATTTATTTTGTAAAAAAATCGTAAAAGGCTAGGCCGGAATTTTTCATAAAATTTTTAAACCGCTCCTGCACTAAACCAAAGAAAATTTCGGTATAATCGCCCCATTTCACAGGCTTAAAACGCCCTTTAAAGCCAATTTAAATCATATTTTTAAGGATAATTATGACAGCCAACAGCCAACAGCCAACAGCCAACAGCCAACAGCCAACAGCCAACAGCCAACAGCC
>JAHHQZ010000015.1 GCA_020026075.1 Actinobacillus sp.
ATACAGAGCCCAGTCCTTAAATTAATTTAGTCTAAGTTTTTGGGGTCAGGTCACTCGAGCTGGGGTGTTTTTTAGGTTATTTTGCAGGAGTGGATAGCGGTAATTTGTGTAATTTTTGTGGAGCTTTGTATAAGCCTCCCATTGCACTGTAAACGGCGTTTTCACTTTGTAATAAGGCAATTTTTGCGCCGAGTAGGCCGATTTTATTGGCGTTTTCGGCATTTTTCGCACTGAGCCAATCACGCAATTCGGTAACGCCTACATTGTAGCGGTTGCGGTAGTAGTTCGCCATATAAGCGGAGCTATCATAAATACCTTGTTGATTTACAAGGGTTTTCTTCGCTTGTTCGTAGCTGAAATAGCTTTTATCAATGTCGTTTAACGCAGTGGTAATGCTTTGTTCAAAGTTTAATTTAGATAAATTGTAAGCCGCCTCCGACAGTTTCACATTCCAGCGAACGGTGTTCCAGCTTAAAAATGGCAAGTTAATTGTGGCTAAACCTGTGGCCACTGGGGCGTGCAACGCCGTGCCAACGGTAGAGCCAGCAGAGGCTAAGCTTGCGCCTAATGTGATACTAGGGAACCAGCTTTTTTGCATTGCTTTGGCATCTTTAAAGGCGCTGTGTAAACGGAATAACTGCGCACGCACGTCTGGGCGGTTGGCAATGACGGACACTGGTACATCTAAATCCACACCAATCACTGGGGTTTTGAGAATATTCGGTAGGGTAAATGGTAATGGTGCGTTTGGTTGTAAATTTAACAGGTTGCGCATCATTCCTTGAGCGACTTTTTGCTGTTCAAGCAGGTTATTTAAACTATTTTTTGCTTGCAAAATAGCGCTTTCGGTTTGGTTGGTGCTAGCAGCATCAACAATGCCTTGTGCTTTTTTATTGAGCATAATTTGGTTGATATGCTCGAAATCTTTCACGCTTTGGCGAGTTAAATCAATGGCCTCTTGCAAATAGCCAAGTTGGAAATAAGTTCCCACAACGGCGTTAACTAATGAAAGTTTTGCCGCTTGTAAATCTTGCTGGCTTGCGCTGTGTTCCCATTCTGCCGCTGAGGCTTGATCCGCCATTCGTTGCCATAAATCCAAAGTATAGCCTACGTTAAGTGAGCCCGAATGCATTGCTGGTATTGTCGGTGAACTGCCAGGTTGCATTGGGTTATAGGCTGGGTTTGGAATGGCATTTTGCCCTGTTCGAGTGGATTTTTTCGCCGTGCTAGCAAGGCTACCACTAAAATTAGGCACTAAGGCGGCACCAACTAAATTAGCTTTGTATAACGCCATATTTACTGCGATGGCGGCTTTGGCTAAGTTTTTATTATTCGTGAGGGCTAGATTGACGAGTTTGTCTAATTCTGAATCGTGGTAGGCTTGCCACCAATCTTGGTTAAATTGGAATTGGTCGGATAAAACTTGATAATTTTCAAATGTTTTTTCTGCTTTTTGATGAGAAGGATCAAGGTTTGCACAGCCTGTGATAACGGTAGAAAGGGCAACGGCAAGGGCTAATTTGTGCGCCTTAAATGGGAGTTTTAGCATAATTTTACCTTCGTTATAGGATGTAAATTTAACAAAATTGCAACATTACTAAGAGATTGTTTTTAGTAATGAATGAACGTTCATTTTTGGCGAATTTTACAAGAACCACGCCACAAAGGCAACTATTGTGCCTGTTTAAGCCCTATGCGGTTACGCAGGAAAACCTAGCCTTGCTTTGTATTCTATAAGTAAACAGGGTAGAATAACCGCCACTTTTTTTGTTTATTTTTCTTAAAAACGGATAATTTATGAACACTACCGAAAATCGTCCTAGTAACTTTATTCGCCACATTATTGACGAAGATCTTGCCACAGGAAAATGCCAAACCGTTCACACTCGATTCCCGCCTGAACCAAACGGCTACTTACACATCGGACACGCCAAATCCATTTGCTTAAACTTTGGTATTGCCAAAGACTACAAAGGCTTATGCAATTTACGTTTTGACGATACCAACCCAACCAAAGAAGAAGTGGAATATGTCGATTCCATTAAACGAGATGTGGAATGGCTAGGCTTTAAATGGGGGGGGGAAGTGCATTATGCCTCTGATTATTTTGATGCGCTTTACGGCTATGCCATTGAATTGATTGAAAAAGGCTTAGCATATGTTGATGAACTCAGCCCTGATGAAATGCGTGAATATCGTGGAACATTAACTGAACCAGGTAAAAACAGCCCATACCGTGATCGTAGCGTAGAAGAAAACTTAGCCCTATTTGAAAAAATGAAAAACGGCGAAGTTCCCGAAGGAAAAATGAGCTTGCGTGCGAAAATCGATATGGCATCACCATTTATGGTTATGCGTGATCCCGTCATTTATCGCATTAAATTTGCTAGCCATCACCAAACAGGTGACAAATGGTGCATTTATCCGATGTACGATTTCACCCACTGCATTTCTGATGCCATTGAACGCATCACCCATTCTTTATGTACGCTGGAATTTCAAGATAACCGCCGCCTTTATGACTGGGTATTGGATCACATTTCTATTGAACGTCCACTGCCGCATCAGTATGAATTTTCTCGTTTGAATTTAGAATATACCTTAACTTCCAAACGTAAGTTATTGAAATTAGTAGAAGACAAAATCGTTGACGGCTGGGACGACCCACGTATGCCAACCATTTCAGGTTTACGCCGTCGTGGCTATACGCCGGAATCTTTGCAAGAATTTTGTCGCCGTATTGGTGTGACAAAACAAGATAACGTAGTGGAATTTAAAGCCTTAGAGGCCTGTATTCGTGATGATTTAAACGAAAATGCCCCACGTGCAATGGCGGTGATTGACCCTGTGAAAGTGGTGATCGAGAACTTAGATCACGAGGAATTATTAGATGCCCCAAATCACCCAAATCGCCCTGAAATGGGATCTCGCCAGTTGCCATTTGGACGTGAGCTTTTCATCGATCGTGCGGACTTCCGTGAAGAGGCCAACAAAAAATACAAACGTTTAATTTTAGGTAAAGAAGTACGTTTGCGTAACGCTTATGTGATCAAAGCTGAGCGTGTAGAAAAAGACGAAAACGGCGAAATTACCACCATTTTCTGTACTTACGATCCCGAAACCTTAGGCAAAAATCCAGCGGACGGTCGCAAAGTGAAAGGTGTAATTCACTGGGTTTCAGCACAGGATAATCACCCTGCGGAATTTCGTTTATATGACCGCCTATTCACCGTGCCAAATCCAGGTGCAGCAGACGATGTGGAGTCCGTGCTAAACCCTGAATCTCTCGTGGTAAAACACGGCGTTGTGGAAAAATCACTTGGCAATGCCCTTGCGGAAAAAGCGTATCAGTTCGAGCGTGAAGGTTATTTCTGTGCCGACAGCAAAGATAGCCGCCCAGAACATCTCGTGTTCAACCGCACAGTAAGTCTGAAAGAAGGTTTCTAACGCAAACAAGACGGTGATTTTCACCGTCTTTTGCTATTTTTTCAAAATTTTTACCAATATTCCAGCCTGCCTTTAAATGTCGATTAAATGGGGTTTAAAGGAGGTTTTATGTTTAAGGAAACCCTTTGACTGATACCTTTTATCAACAGGAACACGCTAACCAACTGCGCCCTAAATTTTGGGAACACATTCCTTTGCTTGAATTAAACGATGCCGAATGGGAGGCACTGTGCGATGGTTGCGGTAACTGCTGTTACCGTAAATTTTTAGATGAAGACGACTTGCTTTATTTCACTCGCATCGCCTGTAACCAGCTCGATTTACAAACAGGGCATTGCCAAAATTACGACTGTCGTTTTGCCTTAGAGGTGGATTGCACTAAATTGAGCAAGCAAAATGTAGCTGATTTTAGCTGGTTGCCGCCCACTTGCGCTTACCGTTTACGCTTTGAAGAAAAGCCTATTCCAGACTGGCATCCGCTATTGTCGAAAGATCAAAATTCGGTGAAAAATTCCGGCGTACAAATTTGTGATGGCATTCACGAGCGTGATGTGGATGACTGGTTCGACTATGTGATCGAAACGACAGAAAGTATTTAACCAGCCTCAATTTAATGGAAAGTTTAGTGTAAAAATAACAGCAAATAATAAGGCTGTTATTTTTTTAAGCAAAGTTTTCACTTTAATTTGAAGCAGATCACAAACTGAATATAAAGCGGTTGTAATTCTAGGTAAAAGGGGTATAACTACCGCAAGTTTCTTGTTTTATTGTTGTTGGAAATATTATGATTTTCTCAGAACAGACTAAAACGGAAGCCGAGAAACTCGGTATTCAGCTGGCATGTTACGATGTTGAAGGGCATTTTATTGGAGCCTGTCCTGCTAGTGTTGATTACTTCATTCAGTTATTCGACCCGCCCAAAGACAGTAGCGAACCCCGCCCGTTATTTAATGAAGTATGCATTTTTGAGCAAGACGCACTAGATGAAACCGTCTTAACACAACGCCTGATTGAACTTTTCCCTGAACTTTCTTCCCAACCTTTCTCTTTTAGTCTTTTTGACGAACGACAAGCGCTGATTTTCCCAGTGGCAACCAAAGCCCCTTTCCCACGTTTAGCTATTGGCTACTACACCCTTGAAGTCAACTCAAATGCACACCAGCGTGTGCGTGTGATGGTTGCACCTAAAACGGCTTTTCGTTTGGATCAACTGCCTCAACAACAAAAAAATGCAAAATATTGGGGTCTAACGGTACAGCTTTATAGCCTGCGTTCAGAACGTAACTGGGGCATTGGTGATTTTGCGGATTTAAGCTTTTTGGCGGAAAAAAGTGCGCCATTTGGTGTGGATTTCATCGGGATTAACCCATTACACGAAGGCTATCCTGATGTGCGTGAACGGAGTCCATACAGTGCCTCTTCACGCCGTTGGTTGAATACCATTTATTTGGCAGTGGATAAGCTCGTGGAGTTTGCTCATTGTCAATCCGTACAACAGTGGTTTACGAGCGAGTGCGTGCAAGGCGAGCTTGCCCAGTTAAGAGCCATTGATAAAGTGGATTATGCAGCGGTTTTTGCTTTGAAAAACCACGCACTGCGTGAATTATTTGCTTATTTTAAACGCAGTAAAGCGGCGAAAATCGTGGCTCGACGTGAGGCTTTTGCAAAATTTAAATCAGCGCAAGGCGAAAGTCTGGCGTTGCAAAGTTTATTTGACGTATTGGATTATTATTTCAGCCAAACAGGCAAACTGGATACTAGCAAAGTGGGCTATTTAGGTTGGGCGGATTACCAGCAATTAACCACCAAACAGCAAAATAATTTGCTCGTAGAATATGCAGAAGATGTAGATTATTTCAGTTGGCTACAATGGCTGGCACACGAGCAATTAGTGGATGTTAAAGCCACTTGCCAAAGCGCAGGAATGGATTTTGGCATTTATGGCGATTTGGCTGTATCTTGCTCAATGGGAGGCGCTGATGTATGGACGGATCCGAGCCTCTTTTGTCGCAATGCCACTGTAGGCGCACCGCCAGATCCGTTAGGTCCAGTGGGGCAAAATTGGGAGATTCCACCATACAATCCAACCGAACTCAAAGCTCGAGGCTACCAGCCATTTATTGATTTATTGCGTAGTAATATGCGTTATTTTGGCATATTGCGAATTGATCACATTATGGGCTTGTACCGTTTGTGGTTGATTCCGCGAGGGGAAAGTGCTGCACAGGGTGTGTATGTGAAATACCCATTTGATGTGCTAATGGCAATTCTTGCCATCGAAAGTCAGCGCCAGCAGTGTGTGATTGTCGGTGAAGATCTCGGTATCGTGCCGCCAGTAGTGCGTGAAAAACTCGCCGCCTTGCAAATATTTTCTTACTTCGTTTTATATTTTGAACAACAAGGCGAGGTTTTTCCTTTTTCTCAAAATATTCCGACCCAAGCATTTGCTACCATTGGCACGCACGATGTGCCATCGCTACAAAGTTTTTGGCATTGCCGAGATTTAGAACTCTACGATGCGCTGGATATTCTCAAAGGGGAAAGTCTAGGGCAGAAATATGATGAACGAGTGCGTGCTAAGCAGGCTATTCTCAACACATTGCACCGTGATGGCTACCTAAGTGATGACTATCAAGGTGATGCCCTAACAATGGCGATGCACGACAATTTGAATAAGGTGATCCACGAATATATCGCCCAAAGCAACAGCGCCTTAGTAGGCATTCAGCTTGAAAATTTATTGCGTCAGGAAGTGAGTTTTAACCTACCTGGCACGTGGCTGGAATACCCAAATTGGCAGCTAAAACTAAGCCAAACCCTAGAACAAATTTTTGCGAATGAGCAAGTTTGTCATTTACTCAATCAAATCAACCACATAAGAAAACCATAGGATTTTAAAATGCAAACGAATCTACTCGTCACACAACCAGAAATGGATGCTTTTTTTGAAGGGCATCACGGTAATCCTTTTGCAACGCTTGGAATGCACGAAACGGACAAGGGCATTGAAGTGCGAGCGTTGTTGCCTGATGCTAGCCGTGTACTGGTGATAAACCCTGAAACGAAAGAAGAAATCGCCGAACTTGATAAAATCGATGAGCGTGGTTTTTTCGCTGGCGTAATGCCTGTGCAAGGGGAATTTTTCCCTTACCAACTGCAAGTTTTTTGGGGGACAGAATCGCAAATTTTAGAAGATCCGTATCGTTTTAAACCAATGCTCAACGAGCTGGATAATTGGCTGCTCGCCGAAGGTCGCCATCAGCGTTCTTATGAAGTGTTAGGGGCGCATTTTTCCGAATGTGACAATGTAACAGGTGTAACTTTCCGTGTGTGGGCACCGAATGCAAAACGTGTTTCTGTAGTAGGTGACTTCAATTACTGGGACGGTCGCCGTCACCCAATGCGTTTTCACCTACAAAGTGGCATTTGGGAATTGTTTTTACCAAAAGTCAGTCTTGGCGAATGCTACAAATATGAACTTATCGACTGCCAAGATCGCTTGCGTATGAAAGCCGATCCTTACGCTTTCGCCTCCCAGCTCCGTCCAGACACGGCATCGCAGGTCGGAATTTTACCTGAAATTGTGCCAATGACACAAACTCGCCGTGAGGCCAACCAAAGCAACAAACCGATTTCCATTTATGAAGTGCATTTAGGCTCGTGGCGCCGTAATTTAGAAAATAATTACTGGCTAAATTACGACCAAATTGCAGACGAACTGATTCCTTATGTGAAAGAAATGGGCTTTACCCATATTGAATTTTTACCCTTATCCGAGTTTCCATTTGATGGCTCTTGGGGCTACCAGCCAATCGGCTTGTACTCGCCAACCAGCCGTTTTGGCTCGCCAGCTGCCTTTAAACGTTTAATTGAACGTGCGCACGATGCAGGCATTAACGTCATTTTAGACTGGGTTCCAGGTCATTTCCCAAGCGATCCACACGGTTTAGTGGAATTTGACGGCACCGCCCTTTACGAACACGCCGACCCACGTGAAGGCTATCACCAAGACTGGAACACGCTCATTTATAACTACGGTCGCAACGAAGTGAAAAATTTCCTTGTGAGCAATGGGCTTTACTGGTTAGAACGCTTTGGTTTAGATGGCTTACGTGTCGATGCCGTTGCCTCTATGATTTACCGTGATTACAGCCGTAAAGAAGGGGAATGGATCCCAAATCAATACGGCGGTCGTGAAAACTTAGAGGCCATCAAATTCTTAAAAGAAACCAACGACTTAATCAACAAAGAAAGCGATGGTGGGATTACGGTTGCGGAAGAATCCACTTCCTTTGCAGGCATTACAACCCCCGCAGAGCAAGGCGGCTTGGGCTTTAACTTTAAATGGAATATGGGCTGGATGAACGACACCCTATCCTATATACAAAAAGATCCGATCTACCGCCAATATCACCACGCTCAAATGACCTTTGGAATGATGTATCAATACAGCGAAAACTTCGTTCTGCCCCTTTCTCACGATGAAGTGGTACACGGCAAAGGGTCGCTCATCGCCAAAATGCCAGGCGATGCGTGGCAAAAATTCGCCAACTTGCGTGCCTATTACGGCTATATGTGGGGCTATCCAGGCAAAAAATTACTCTTTATGGGTAACGAATTTGCGCAAGGTCGCGAATGGAATTATAAAGAAAGCCTTGATTGGTTCTTGCTAGACGAACACGCAAGCGGCAGTTGGCACAAAGGCGTGCAAAATTTTGTGAAAGATCTCAACAAAATTTATCAAAATAATCCAGCCTTGTATGAATTGGACAATAACCCATCAGGCTTTGAATGGCTTGTGGTGAACGATCATCGCAATTCTGTTTTCGTGTTTGAACGTACCAGTAGCAACGGCGAACGTGTCATCGTGGCGAGCAACTTCACGCCAGTACCGCAACATAATTACCGCTTTGGTGTGAACGAGGCTGGAATTTATGAAGAAATTTTGAACTCCGATTCAGAACTTTACAAAGGCTCCAATCTCGGCAATTTAGGGCAAGTGGCAAGTGAAAACGTGCCAAGTCACGGCAAAGAACAGTCTTTGTCAGTTACCATTCCGCCATTGTCTACGGTTTTCTTCAAATGGCAAAAACCGTAAAAATTAGCGAAAAAATGCACGAAATCAACATAAGAAAAATAACCAATGAAAGAAAACATCAACCCATTGGGGCAGCCTACGCCGTTAGGCTGTACCCCTTTAACCTTAAACGGCACGCAAGGCTTTAACTTCGCTTTATTTTCCAGTGCCGCCGAAAAAGTCGAACTTTGTTTGTTTGAGCAAGGCATCGAACAACGTTTTCCAATGGCAAGCACCCCCTGCCGAGAAGTATGGACAGAGCGAGATGCTCCGCAAGATGGCGTGATTTGGCACTTGTGGTTGCCACAAGCGAAAGCAGGAATGCAGTATGGCTATCGAATTTTTGCGAAAAATTCCGACCTAGCCATTCAGCCAAATCCGCAAAAACTAATGCTCGATCCTTATGTCAAAGGGGTGCAAGGCAAGCCTGATTTAAGTAGCGAGACCAGCCGCCAACCGTATTTGTTAAGCGATGATCAAGACAACGCCGACGTGGCGCTAAAAGGCGTGATCCTTGATGAAACCTTTGATTGGCAAGGGGACGTAGCACCACAGCACGCATGGAGCGACACCATTATTTATGAGCTACACGTAAAAGGGTTTACCGCTTTACAGGAAAAAATTCCAGCCCCTTTGCGTGGCACTTACGCAGGGCTAGCCCAGCCTGCGGTGATTGCTTATTTGAAAGATTTAGGCATTACCGCTGTGGAGTTACTGCCTGTGCAGTATCACGTAGATGAACGCCACTTACAGGAACGAGGTTTGCGTAACTACTGGGGCTACAATCCTGTGGCAATGTTTGCATTGGAACAAGATTATAGCATCACGCCACACAAGCCTGCGCATACCTTAAATGAATTTAAGCAAATGGTGAAAACCTTGCATAAAGCAGGGATCGAAGTGATTTTAGACGTGGTATTCAACCACAGTGCGGAATCCGAGCAAGACTTCCCAACGTTCAGCCAGCGTGGAATTGATGATCAAACCTATTATTGGCGTGATGACAATGGGCATTATCTTAACGTAACAGGCTGCGGTAATGTGCTAAATGTTGCCACAGTGGCAGGTCGTCGTTGGGTCGTAGATTGCTTGCGTTATTGGGTGGAAGAATGCCACGTTGATGGTTTCCGCTTTGACTTAGCCTCAACCTTAGGGCGTGATACGCCAGCCTTTAATCCACAAGCACAATTATTTGCGGATATTCTCGCCGTGCCGAGTTTGCATAAGGTGAAATTGATCGCCGAGCCATGGGATATTGGTTTGGGCGGCTATCAAGTTGGGCAGTTCCCAAGCTCTTTTGCTGAATGGAATGATCGTTTCCGTGACGATATGACGAAGTTTTGGCTATGGAAAACAGGCGAACTTGGTACTTTTGCCCAGCGTTTTGCAGGTTCCAGCGATATTTATCAAGATGGCGAAAAAAGACCGCACCATTCTGTGAATTTCATCACTGCCCACGATGGCTTTACTTTGCGTGATCTTTGTTCTTACAACCAAAAACACAATGAGGCCAACGGCGAAGACAACCGTGATGGTCGCAATGAAAATTACAGCTACAATCACGGCGTGGAAGGCAGTGACTTAGGCGATGACAGCGTACAAAACGCCCGTTTGTTAAGTAGCCAAGCCCTCTTGACGAGCTTATTACTGGCTAACGGTACGCCAATGCTGTTGGCAGGTGATGAATTTGGGCATAGCCAGCAGGGCAACAATAACACTTATTGTCAGGATAACGCTTTAACGTGGCTTGACTGGTCGAAACTCAATTCGCCATTTTCTCAACAATTATTCCGGCGTTGCCGTGCCATCATTGCCTTGCGTAAACAAATACCAAGTTTACAGCAAGATGATTGGTGGAGTGGCGAGAACGTGCAGTGGTACAACATTGATGGCGACTTGATGACCGTCAATGATTGGCACAATACCGACTGCAAAGCAATGCAAATTCAACTGGACGAGCGGTGGCTGTTGCTGATTAATGATAAAGCACAACCACAATGCTATCAGTTACCCCCACTGCCAAAGGGGCAAATTTGGCAAAATAACTTATTCTCTCAAAGTACGGTAGCCGAAAATGTAACGGAGGCGGCTTGTTGGACGTATGTACTTGATGGCTTAGAGATGGCGATCTTAAAACGCCAATTGACTTAAACTTTCAATAACCATACTCAATAAAAGGAGCAAAGCTATGAGTAAAGCAAAAATAACACCAAACAAAAATGATGCCTTAAGAGAAACAATGGTTCTTATTTTGGCTGGTGGACGTGGTTCACGTTTACACGAATTGACCGCAAAACGTGCAAAACCTGCGCTGTATTTTGGCGGAAACCGCCGTATTATTGACTTTGCACTGTCAAACTGCATTAACTCAGGCTTAAACCGTATTGGCGTGGTAACACAATATGCAGCACATTCTCTGTTACGCCACTTGCAACAAGGTTGGTCATTCTTACCACAAGAACGTGGTGAGTTTGTGGATATGTTACCTGCACGTCAACAGATTGATGATTCAACGTGGTATCGTGGCACAGCAGATGCGGTGTATCAAAATATGAGTATTTTGAAAAACCACTATTGTCCGAAATATATTTTGATTTTGGCAGGGGATCACATTTATAAACAAGACTACGGTCAAATGTTGATGGATCACATTCATAGTGGTGCAAAATGTACGGTTGGTTGTATTGAAGTACCAAAAGAAGATGCAAAAGAATTTGGCGTAATGGCAGTGGATCAACATTTGAAAGTGAAAAACTTCGTTGAAAAACCAGCCGATCCTCCAACAATGCACGGTAAACCTGAGACCTCATTAGCCTCAATGGGAATTTACGTATTCGATACAGATTATCTTTATGATGTGTTAGAACGTGAAGTGAAATCACCGTACACTTCACACGATTTTGGTAAAGACATTTTGCCAAAATCAATGGAAGAAGGTGTGTTATACGCTCACCCATTTAGCCGTTCTTGTATGGGACGCAATACCGTAGGCGAAATTTACTGGCGTGATGTGGGTACATTGGATAGTTTCTGGCAATCCAATATTGACTTAGTCAGCGAAGATCCATTATTGGATATTTACGATGAACGTTGGCCTATTCGTGGCTGCCCAACGCAAACTTACCCGTCTAAATACTATTACAAAAATACGAATCCAAAATCCGTAGACGACAGTCTAATCGCTGGTGGCTGTATTATTACAGACGCATTAGTCACTCCGTATTATTTGAAAAAGTAAAAGTAGACGAAAATTCCAGCATTGAGTATTCCGTTGTGTTACCGCAAGTGGAAGTGGGTAAAAACTGTATTTTGAAAGACTGTATTATCGACCGCCACTGCGTTATTCCTGATAATATGCACATCGGCGTAGACAAGGAACTTGACGCAAAACGTTTCCGTGTCAGTAGCAGTGGTAAAGTGGTTTTAGTCACCGAAGCAATGCTCGAACGTCTTAAAGGAAACGAGGTGGTGGAAGAATCCCACTTAGACTAACCCTATATGGCTAAACGTTCTCACGAGCGTTTAGCCACGTTATTTTTAATTGAAAGGCATTTTTATGAAAGTTTTACACGTATGTGCAGAAATTTATCCGCTGTTAAAAACAGGTGGTTTAGCGGATGTAATGGGCGCACTTCCTTTTGCTCAAAAAGAAGTAGGCGTTGATGCTCGTGTGGTGTTACCTGCATTCCCTGCTATTCAAGCAGGCATTCCGCAAACTCATATTGTGGCGGAATTTGACAATTTTGCAGGGCATATCGTGTTACGTTACAGCGAATATAACGGCGTAGGCGTGTATTTAATTGACGCACCGCACTTATATAACCGTTCAGGTAATCCGTATCACGATGAAAATTACCACGATTATGGCGACAACTATAAACGCTTTGCTTTACTCGGCTGGGTGGGCGCACAATTAAGTTTAGGCTTAGACAGCTGGTGGCGACCAGATGTGGTGCATTCCCACGACTGGCACGCAGGGCTAGCCCCAGCATATATGAATTTATGGCACAGCCAATCAAAATCCGTGTTCACTATTCACAATTTGGCGTATCAAGGCAGTTTCTACCAACAACACTTACACGAATTAGGTTTCCCTGATTATATGTTCAACGTAGAAGGCTTAGAGTTACACGGTCAAATTTCCTATCTAAAAGCAGGGCTTTACTACGCCAACGCTGTTACCGCCGTTAGCCCAACTTACGCTAAAGAAATCACTTCGCCAGACTTCGCTTACGGTTTAGCGGGGCTTTTGCAAACCCTACAACATCAAGGCCGTTTGCACGGCATTTTAAACGGCGTAGACGATGCCATTTGGAACCCTGCCACAGACGAACACATTGCAGCACGTTTCAAGCCAAAAGCAATGGCAGGCAAAAAGAAAAACAAAGCGGCATTGCAAGCACGCTTTCATTTGCCTGATGATCCAAACGCCTTGCTCTTTATTATGGTCACTCGCTTAACCGCCCAAAAAGGGGTTGATTTATTAGTCAATGCGGCACAGCACATTGTGGAAAACGGCGGTCAACTCGCTTTGCTCGGTTCAGGCGCACCAGATTTGGAAGACAGCCTACGCCACTTAGCAGCCACTTACCCTGACAATATCGCCGTAGAAATCGGTTACGATGAACCGCTATCGCACTTAATGATGGCAGGCGGTGATGTCATTCTCGTGCCAAGTCGTTTTGAGCCGTGCGGTTTAACCCAGCTTTACGGCTTAAAATACGGCACTCTGCCATTGGTGCGAGCCACAGGCGGCTTAGCGGATACTGTAGTCAACGCTACCCCTGATAACATCAAAGCACGCACCGCCACAGGGTTCGTGTTTAATCAAGCCACTGCGGAAGACTTATCCCACGCGATTGGTCAAGCGTTCAACCTTTGGGCGAAGCAAACCCTTTGGAAACGTGTGCGAGTAGATGCAATGAAACAAGATTTTAGCTGGCAGCTAGCCGCCAAAGGCTACCTTGCGTTGTATCAAAGTTTGTAATCTTGCACAATAAAACGGCGTATTTCGCCGTTTTATTTCGCAAAGTTTTGACGATTTTAGCTAACTTCACTAATTTAGCTAGCTTAGCTAACGGCAATCAGTTCACCATTTTTTACTTCAAAAATCCGACCTACCTTATTTCCCACTTCGTCCACTTGATGGGTAATCATTAGCAAAGTCAACTGTTTACGCTGGCATAAGTCTAAAATTAAATCGCACATTTCCCTGCGCAGTTCAGGATCAAGGGCGGAAAACGGTTCATCGAGCAACAAAATAGGGCGATCACGCAACAGGCAGCGTGCAATGGCCACACGTTGTTGCTGACCACCTGAAAGGGAACTTGGCAAGCGATCAAGATAGTCCGCCAGTCCAACCGCCTGAGCCGCTGTTTTTACCTGTGCTTTTTCAACGGCAGTTAAATGCAAATTTGGCTTTAAGCCCAGTGCTAAATTTTGTGCAACGGTTAAATGTCCAAACAAATTATGCTGTTGAAATAACATAGAAACAGGGCGATCCGCTGGCGATCGGAAAGTACAATTTTCACCATCTAGCCAAATTTCCCCAGCATTGGGCAAAATAAAGCCTGCAATTAAATTGAGCAACGTGCTTTTGCCCGCACCACTTGCCCCCACGATGGCTACGGTTTCGCCCTTTTTCAGCGATAAATTAAATCGCATTGTAAAAGGCGACCGTTGTTGTTTGTCGTTTGAATTAAAATAATCAAAAGTAATATTAAGATTGAGCATTGTCTTTCACCAAATAAAACGTTACACCGCACAACACCAACAGCACCCACGCCGTTACTGAGGCTTGCGCCATTTGATAGCGTGCCAGTTGCTGATAAAGCAGTTGCGGAAGTGAGGTAAAACTGTCATCACCAAACAGGGCAATGGCGGTAAAATCCCCCAGCGACAGCGTACTCGCAAGGGCAAAGGCATAGCCCAATGGCGGTTTTAAGCGTGGCCATTCCACTACTTTCCAACGTGCCAAGCCACGAATACCCAGTATTTCGCACAGCGGATTTAATTCCGCCCACTGGCTTTGCAGGGGCAAACTTAGCACACGAATTACAAAAGGCAGCGCCATTAGAGCATTGCACAGCACCACAACGGCAAACAGCCACGCCGTATTAGTTTCGATATTTTTGAGCAATAAAAACAAGCCTAAGGCCAGCACCAGCGTAGGAATGGCGAGGATCACCATTCCAGCGTTTAAAATACCGTTTGCCAGTTTTGCTTGCTGGATTTGCCGTAAATTTTGCGAAAAATACAGCAACGCCAACGCCCCCAGCACGCTAAGCATGCCAGCCGAAGGGGCGATAAGCAGGGAATAGCCCAACGCACGCCAAAGTTCCGTCTTTTGCCAGCTTTGCCAAAAAACGCCTGAAAAAAAGCCCGCCAGCAGGGTTTGCAACAAAGGCGAGGCGATAAAGGTAATCCCCAGCACTAAAACGCCACGCTGGAATAATTGCGTAAATTTTGCTTGTTTCGCCAGCCAAAGATCGTCCACCAACGGTGCGGCAGTTTGGGGTTTATTAAAAAAAGTGCTTAGGGTAAACAGCCCAAAACAGCAAGCAAACTGCAACAGGGCAAAAAACGCCGCTTGGCTTAGGTCAAAATCAAAGAAAATCGACTGATAAATCGCCACTTCCAGCGTGGTGTATTTGGGGCTACCGCCGAGCGTTAGCACGGTCGCAAAGCTGGTAAAACACAGCATAAAAATCAACACAAAGGCCGCAATGCCTTGATTGCACCACAATGGCAATTCTACCAAACGAATAAAATCCCAACCTTGCACACCGAGCTGGGCTGCAAGCTTTCGCTGAGCGGTGGGAATGCGTTGCAAACCCTGTAAAAAAAGGCGAGTGGCAAGGGGAATGTTAAAAAATAAATGAGCAAGCAAAATGCCCGTCAGGCCGTAAATATCCCAGCGCCATTCCACGCCCAACCAATGTGCCAACTGAGCTAGCACGCCGTTATGCCCATAAATGCCCATAATGCCGAAAATCGCTACCAGCACGGGCAATACGAAAGTAACAGAAAATAATTTATTAACGAGATGTTTAAAAGGGAAGTGCTGATAAAACAACGCTCGGGCAAAAATTGCCCCCAGCCCCACAGAAAGCAACGCCGACAGGCTCGCTTGCCAAAAGCTAAAAAAGAGAATGTGCCGTAAGTAAGGATCTTGCCAAGCGGATCGCCAATCTTGCGTGCCGCCGTAATGGAGAATGGCGTGCAAGGCAGAAAAATACAGCGCCACAATGGCCAGTAACACCGCACAGCCGATGAGAATTTTCGGTAAAAGTTGTTGGGTTCGAGCGAACAAGCGCCGAAAGCGGTAAGCGGTTGGTGAAGATGAAAAAAAGCGCAGGTCGGAATTTTGCATAAAATTTTGTCCTTAGTGCGGCGCGATGTGCCAAAGGACACGACAGGGGTTTAGTTTCCTACGCCAGCATTAACTGTTTCAGGTTCTCGGGTGTGTTCTCAGCCAGCTTTGCCAGCACCCCGACTAAAAGCGTTCAGTTTACGGTAAAGGCTTTACGCTGTAAATGTAAAAATCCTACGCA
This sequence comes from Actinobacillus sp., assembly GCA_020026075.1. Taxonomy (GTDB): domain Bacteria; phylum Pseudomonadota; class Gammaproteobacteria; order Enterobacterales; family Pasteurellaceae; genus Actinobacillus_C. The sequence continues at coordinate 16,078 of JAHHQZ010000015.1, forward strand.
CGGGTGCCGTATTTTCTAGTACAATACCGCTCATTTTATTGGTTTCACTCACTTGGACATTCTATGCCTAAAATTAAACCCTATTATTGGCTCGCTTTTAGCTTTTTTGGCTTTTTCTGTGCGTATGGCGTTTTTATGCCGTATTTTCCAGCGTGGCTTAAATCCCAATCCTACGCCGCTGGCACCATTGGTTTTATTGTTGCGTCAGCCTATATTTTCCGCTTTCTCGGCAGTATCTTTTTTACACGCTTTATAAAAGAAGCCCATCATTTGCTGGTGGCATTACGTTATTTAGCTTGGACAAGTTGTGCCGTAATGCTGTTTATGAGCTTGTTCGTGCAGAATATTTGGCTGTTATGTATTGGGCTTTGGCTATTTTCGACCGTCAGCTCCGCCGCCATTCCTCTTAGCGACACCCTCGCTACCACGTGGCAATTACAGGTGAAAAACTTAGATTATGGTCGAGTGCGTTTGATCGGATCCTGTGCCTTTATCGTGGGCGTGAGTGTGTTTGGCTATTTTCTAGGCATTATTGGTAAACAATACGTAGGCTGGATGATGTTAGGGCTATTGCTTACTTACGCCAGCGTGCAAATGCTATCGCCAAGCCTAATGCCACAACATCAAGCCAGCGAACAAACCGATACGCCAACGAGTTTAAAAGCCCTGCTGAAAAATCCAATCACCTTACGCATTATTATTGTGGTGGGGCTAATTCAAGGTTCGCACGCTGCTTATTATGTATACAGTGTTATTTACTGGACGAATCTCGGCATTCCATTACAAACCACCAGTTTATTGTGGGGTGCAAGCGTGGCAGCGGAAGTGTTGTTTTTCTTTTTCTCATCAAGATTATGTAGTGCTTACAGCATCCGTACCTTACTTTACGCCTGTGTGATTTTCACCACCATTCGCTGGGCGGCATTCCCATTTGCCACAACCGTGGAAGAAATTCTGCCCATTCAGCTAATGCACAGCGTAACGTTTGCCCTAAGCCATTACACTATCGTGCGTTACATTTCCACTCAGCCGCCGAAAACTTTCGCCAATTTGCAAGGCCTTTATAACGCCTTTGCAGGCTGTGCAAGTATTGCCTTACTCAGCGCCTTAGCGGGCTGGCTCTATCCAATTTCACCGCAAGCCACGTTTTTAACAATGGCAGGCTTTGCTGCGTTGGGCTTGTTTTTCGTGCCAAGGCACTTACCCAAGATGAAAATTACTTCAATTAGTTAACCCAACTTACGCCAGAATTTTTATAAAAATTCCGGCGTAGCGTTTTTTTGAAAAAACAATGAACCAAGATAAAATCGAAGAATTTTTAACGGATCTCTGGCTAGGAAGAGGCTTAGCGGACAACACACTCCAAGCGTATCGCCAAGATTTACAAGGCTTTACGCAATGGCTTGATGACGAAGGGCTTTCGCTGACAACAGTAGATGCTATCGGCTTGCAAACTTTTCTCGGCGAACGCTTACAGGCAGGCTATAAAAATAGCTCAATGGCACGAATGTTAAGCTGTTTGCGGAAATTTTTTCAATATTTAACCTTAAACCACTACCGCAATGATGACCCAACGGCCTTGCTTAGCTCGCCGAAAAGGGAGGCGAAACTGCCGAAATCCCTAAGCGAGGCACAAGTGGAGGCCTTGCTCGCCCAGCCTAATTTGAATGATCCTGTGGAATTGCGTGATAAAGCGATGATGGAACTGCTGTACGCCACAGGCTTGCGTGTGTCGGAACTCGTGGGAATGACAATGGAAAACCTAAGCTTAGAACTTGGCGTGGTGCGAGTGATCGGTAAAGGGAATAAAGAACGCATTGTACCAATGGGTGAAGAGGCGGCGTACTGGATCCGCCAATTTATTCAGCAAGGGCGTACACAATTACTGCGTGGAATGCCAAGCGATTGCCTGTTTCCCAGTCGTCGTGCAAAGCAAATGACCCGCCAAACCTTTTGGCATCGCATTAAATTTTATGCTTTGCTTGCTCAAATCGACCAAAATTTACTCTCGCCACACGTGCTACGCCACGCTTTCGCAACCCATTTGGTCAATCACGGTGCTGATTTGCGCGTGGTGCAAATGCTATTAGGGCATAGCGATTTATCCACCACGCAAATTTATACCCACGTAGCAAAAGAGCGCCTAAAACAGCTCCACAAACGCCATCACCCAAGAGGATAAGAAAAACTAGGCTTTTTTGATTATAAATTCATAGAAAATTGCTAAAAAAAGTACAAATATTCTGTCCTATATTTTTAAAAGGTTTTTTTTTTTAATAAGACTCGCTATAATACGTCATCACACGCTTAACGTGTTTTCTAGTCTGTTATTCGACTAGAAAAATTTTTTACTTAGAAATGAGGAAAACGCAAATGAAAAAAACTGCAATCGCATTCGCAGTAGCAGCATTCGCTACCGCAGCAACACAAGCTGCTCCACAAGCTAACACTTTCTACGTTGGTGCACGTGCTGGTTGGGCTTCTGCTCACTACGATCTTACTGAACATGAAAATCATGGTGGGAAAGTACACCGTAACAGTGCAACTTACGGTGTATTTGCGGGTTATCAAATCAACGATTATCTAGCCACTGAATTAGCATACGATTATTTTGGCAATATTCGTATCAATGAGGATCAGAATAATTATCCTTTCAAAATGACTAACCACGGTGCATCTTTCTCTGTTAAAGCTGGCTACCCTATATTAAATAGCTTAGACGTATACGGACGTGTTGGTGCTGCATTAGTACGTTCTGACTATCGTGACGAAGAGAATGCGGTTACTGACAAATCCCACAGCTTAAAAGTTTCTCCAGTATTTGCAGCGGGTGTTGAATATGCACCAATGCCAGAACTTGGTATTCGTTTAGAATACTCTTGGTTAAACAAAGTGGGTAAACTCAAAGATGTAGATGGCAGCCGCGAGCACTTTGCTCCACGTTTCGGCAGTGTAACTTTAGGCGTTGACTATCGTTTCGGTCAAGCTGCACCAGTGACACCAGTTAAAGTAAGCCAAACTTTCAGCGAAAAAGGAGATGTTCTTTTCGCATTCGGTAAAGCAAACTTACGTAAAGCAGCTGAAAGTGAATTAAGCAATATCTACGCACAAGTTTCTAACGTAAACGTAGAAAAATTAACTGTTGCTGGTTATACTGACCGTATTGGTCCAGCCGCATACAACCAAAAATTATCTCAACAACGTGCTGAAGCCGTTGCTAAATTCTTCGAAAGCAAAGGTATCCCAGCGTCTGCAATTACTGCTGTAGGTTATGGTTCTGCGGATCCAGTTGTTCAATGTGACAATGTACACGGTAACGCACTTATCAAATGTTTAGCGCCTAACCGTCGTGTAGACATCACTGTTGAAGGTACTAAATAATTTAAGTTCTACTTAAATTCATCATAAAAACCTATCCATTTTGGGTAGGTTTTTTTATGGCTGATAAAAAATTCAAAAAAATCTGACCATCAAATAATAAAGATTGCCTCCGCCTTAGCTGTTTTATTTAACCAATTATGCTAGAATTTCAGCGTTTTGCCCTGTTTCGGCAGGTAAATTTATCTGTGAGCAATTTGCTAAATTAATCTACGCTAATGGCGTAATGGAGCCTTTTATGAAAAAATTTTTACTCGTCCCAGTGGCTGCTACCGTGTTAGCCGCTTGTAGCACTCAACCCCCAGCCCCTGTGGTCAATGTGGGTAACCAACCTTTTGGTGATATGGTACAAATTCCAGAACAAACGGATGCAAGCTGGCAGTCTTCTGTTCAAGATCTTTCTAAAAATTACAAACCAAATAACGAACAAGTGGTTTCTCACACACGCATTTCCACGTCAACTACTCATTACCGTCAATTTGATCACAACTTCCGTGTACCACGTAATCAAGCTGGCAAACCTATTTACAGTCAAATTACCAAAGGTAGCTACAAAGGGCAGCAATATCGTGTGGAACTTGGCGACACAATGTTCTTTATTGCCTACATTTCAGGACGTAGCATTGCAGAAATTGCACAGTTAAATCACCTAAAAGCGCCTTATGATCTACATCTTGGTCAAGTAATAACGCTTTGGGAAAATGCCCCAGTAGCGCAATCTCGCCAAAGTACTTACCAAACGTCCACTCGCGACAATGTGGAGATCCCACGTAACCCTGACACCAACAAACCTCTTTATAACGAAATCAAAAAAGGGTTCTATCACGGGAAAACTTACACCGTGCATAAAGGCGACACCTTATATTTGGTTAGCTATATTTCAGGGCAAGACGTGGAAGACATCGCACGTTTAAACCACTTACAGCCGCCTTACGATCTTCATCCAGGACAAGTTATTAAACTGGCAAACAGTGTTCCAGCCACGGCACCAGTGATGCAAGCTGATGCCAAAGTAACAGCACAAGCGGCTACACCAGTGAAAAAAGTGACTCAAATACCAGCACCTGCCAGCAATGGGAAATGGACTTGGCCAGCGAAAGGCGACATTGTTCGTGGTTTCTCTGCGGATAACAAAGGTATTGACATCGCAGGCAAGCTTGGCACTCCAGTGCTTGCCGCTGCTGCTGGACGTGTCGTTTATGCAGGTAACGGCTTACAAGGCTACGGCAACTTGATTTTAATCAAGCACAACGACGATTACTTATCCGCTTATGCTCATAACCAACAAATTTTAGTGAAAGACAAACAATGGGTACAAGCAGGGCAGGAAATCGCCACAATGGGTAGCACAGATGCGGACCGTGTGAAATTACACTTTGAAATTCGCCACAAAGCGACAACCGTCAACCCACTAAATTTCTTACCGAAATAATAAAATTTACGTGAATATTCCAGTCTAGGTCGGAATATTCACGTTTTTTCTATCAACCAAGGAAACCTATGCGCAACCCAATTCACAAGCGTCTTGCTAATTTAAAAACATGGCAACATTTAACCTTTATGGCCTGTCTTTGCCAACGAATGCAACCAAATTTTGCTTTTTATTCCGACCTTGAGCAAAATGCCAGAGCAGGGCAAATCTACAAAAATATTCTCAATTTGGCGTGGGAAAGTTTAACCGTCAAAGAGGCTAAAATTGATTTTGACCGCCAACTGGATAAACTTGAAAGCATCGTGCCGAGCATTGATGAGCAATCCCATTATGCAGTGTACCCCGCCATTGATGCTTGTCGTGGCTTAGCCGACTTACTGCACAGTTTCATCGCAGGGGAGACCCTTGAAAATGCCATCGCAATGAGCCAACTCAGCCTTAAAACCGTCATTGATTTACTGGAAGCAGAAACTGGCGAAGAATTAAGCCTTGACGCTTTGAAAGACAGTGTCGCTGTACAGGACGAATTAGATGTGCAATGGCAAATCTACCGTGTGCTAAAAGACTATGAGAGCTACGATGCTGCTTTAATTCTGGACTTAAAAAACGAGTTACAATGTGCAGCGGTATCTAACATTGGTGTAGAAATCACCCAAAATAACTAAGGTTTTATAAAAATGTCAGTGTGGGGGGATTTTTTTAAGAAATTATGTGATCTAAACCACAAAAAATACATTTAAATCTTTGTAAAATGGGCAAAGTAAGGTAACCTTACCACCACTGTTTAGGCAGTTATTTTTTATTAGGGGAACCGTCCCCATTCGCTAAATCATCGTATACAGAGGAATTGATTTATGAACAAAACAGAACTTATTGATGCAATGGTATCAAGCTCTGATCTTTCTAAAAAAGATGCTAAAACTGCTGTTGAAGCATTTATGGGTGTTGTAACTGAATGCCTAAAAACAGGTGACAGCCTACAACTTATCGGTTTTGGTACATTCAAAGTAAGCGAACGTAAAGCACGTATGGGGCGTAACCCACGCACTGGCGAACAAATCGAAATTAAAGCCGCCAAAGTGCCTGCATTCGTTGCTGGTAAAGCACTTAAAGACGCCATTCAATAATAACTCTGTTCGTCTTTTAAACCCTGCTTAGGCAGGGTTTTTTTATGGCGGATTCGTTAGATGTTTTGCTCCAAATAGAGTAGAATAGTCGCCGTTTTTTTTTTTTAACGTAAACATAATAATTTAATTAATAAAAAAGGATAGCTTATGTGTGGAATTGTTGGTGCAGTAGCACAACGTGATGTGGCAGAAATTTTGGTTCACGGTTTGCAATGTTTGGAATACCGCGGTTATGACTCCGCAGGTTTAGCGGTGCTTGATGATGAGCATCATCTACAACGTTTACGTGCAGTGGGCAAAGTGCAAGCATTAGCGGATAAATTAGCTGAACATCCGTTACAAGGCGGCACAGGTATTGCTCACACACGCTGGGCCACGCACGGCGTACCAAGCGAAGCCAACGCTCACCCCCACATTTCAAGCAATATCGCCGTTGTGCATAACGGCATCATTGAAAATCACCACGAATTACGTGAAATGCTACAAGCCAAAGGCTATGAATTTACATCGCAAACGGATACGGAAGTTATCGCCCACTTGGTGCATTTAGAAATGAAAACCGCTCCAAGCTTACTCGTTGCCGTACAGCGTACCGTAAAACAGCTTACAGGGGCTTATGGAATGGTGGTAATGGATGCCAACGCTCCAGGTCGCTTAATCGCCGCACGTTCAGGCAGCCCATTGGTGATCGGACACGGTATCGGTGAAAATTTCCTTGCATCCGATCAGCTGGCATTGCTTAACGTGACCAACCAATTTACCTACCTTGAAGAAGGGGACATCGCCGAGCTTACACGCCGTGAGGTAACGTTCTACAACGCACAAGGGGAAAAGGTACAACGTGAAAGACACACCGTAGAGGGCAAAAGAGACATCGCCTATAAAGGCGAATACCGCCACTTTATGCAAAAAGAAATTTTTGAACAGCCAAGCGCGCTATGCGACACAATGGAAAGCCGCCTAACGGAAAATGAAGTGCTAGTAAACAGCTTTGGCGTTGGCGCAGCGGATTTATTGAAAAAGGTTGAACACGTGCAAATTGTTGCCTGTGGCACCTCATACAACGCTGGAATGGTGGCTCGCTACTGGTTTGAAAGTATCGCTGGCGTCAGTTGTGATGTGGAAATCGCCTCCGAATTTCGTTACCGCAAGTTCGTTACTCGCCCAAACAGCTTACTCTTAACCCTATCCCAATCAGGGGAAACCGCTGACACGCTAGCTGCCTTACGCCTCGCCAAAGAAAAAGGCTTTATGAGTACAATGACCATCTGCAATGTGTCAACTTCTTCACTGGTGCGTGAATCACACTTCGCCTTTTTAACCCACGCAGGCGTAGAAATTGGCGTAGCTAGCACCAAAGCCTTTACATCGCAACTGGTTTCAATGCTAATGCTTGTTACCGCCATTGGCAAAGCACGTGGCAACGTGGTTCACGCCCAAGAAAGTGCCATTGTCCACGCCTTACACCAAGTACCAAGCCAAATTGAAGCTATTTTAAAAACGGATAAAATCATTGAACAACTCGCCGAAGATTTCAGTGAAAAACACCACTGTTTATTCTTAGGACGTGGTGAATTTTACCCTATCGCAATGGAAGCGGCCTTGAAATTAAAAGAAATTTCCTACATTCACGCCCAAGCGTATGCCGCAGGCGAACTCAAACATGGTCCACTGGCACTCATCGATAGTGATATGCCTGTGGTGGTCATCGCCCCAAGCAACGACCTACTGGAAAAAGTGAAATCCAACATCCAAGAAGTACAAGCACGCGGCGGCGAAGTGTTCATTTTTACCAACAACCAAGCCTTCCAATGCAGTACAAATATGAAACTCATTGAAATGCCAGCGGTCGCCGACATCACCGCTCCGATTGTATACACCGTCCCAATGCAGTTATTGGCTTATCACGTTGCCTTAATTAAAGGCACCGACGTTGACCAACCACGCAACCTCGCCAAAGCCGTAACCGTAGAATAAAATTACCCACATACACAAAGGCCGGAATTTTCGTCAAAATTTTAACGAATATTCCGGCCTAGGTTATACGATTGGGGTTCGTTATAGATGCTCTTATGGCTGGTTTCTTAGGATTGTCTGGGATGATATGATCGACACTGGCGGTACGCTTTGATGCTCTTATGGCTGGTTTCTTAGGATTGTCTGGGCGTAGCGAATTTCAAAATCGGTAAAGTGAAAATTTCACGAGAAAAAGGGAGTAAATAACAGAGTATTCAAGGCGTAAGCACTGCTACTTCAGTTGTCAAAGTCCTGTTCTTAAAAATAAAATCGCCGTAATTTTTCTAAAAATTTCAGTGTTCAGTGCAGTTTATTTTCATTTTGCGATCAGGATCGCAAGTTTTTTTGATTGGAATAAAGAAAGTGCTACAGCGATGGCTGGAATACTTGGCAAAATTTTAATCCATATTCCAGCCTTTGGGTTAGTCGAGTAAGTCTTGCAAACTTTCTCGCACAGCGTGAACTTGGGATTGGTATCGCGCTTTGCGTTCTTGTTCTTCGATCATAAATAGAATGGTTTCTGAAAGGGTCAGTTTCATATTTTGGGCGCATTGGGCAAGCCTTGCCCATACTTCATAGTCTAAATCGATAGATTTTTTACGAGTATGCTCGTGTTCGGCATTGAAATACCGTTTGCGGCGCGCACGAATGGCTTGATCTAACTTGATGTACAAGTCAGGAGACAAGTGGGCCTTAATCCAGCTTTCTGTCGCTTTTGCATTATTTTGATATCCGATCAACTCAATCACTATCGCCTCGTGGCGACTTTGTTCCTCGTAGCGGGAAATATGCTCGCCGTTGCGATGTTTACGCATTAGGTAGTGCCATTTCCATTGAGCCTCTTGGTTTTCTAACTTTTGGTATTTCATTTTCCGCCTCGATTAAGTCGCAATTAGTAGTGACGTTGCCATTCATCTGCTGTAAATTTTTGTGGTTTTTTCACATTTTGCAGTAGCTGATGATAATAGGCGTAAATCAGCACATTTTGTACATAATTCCGTGTTTCGTAAAAAGGAATGGTGGCGATAAAGGTTGCCATATTTTGTTTACCGTTAGCACGAGCTAGCCACTGTTTGACACGATATGGACCTGCGTTATAGGCGGCGGCGATTAAAATACGATTGTTGCCGTATAAATCGTGTAATTCTTGTAAATGATGTACGCCAAGCATAATATTTTTTTCTGGCGTAAGTAGCTGAGAGCTCCCTGTGTAAGGTAAATTTTGGCGTTTGGCCGTAAGTTTGGCTGTACTTGGAAGCAACTGCATCATACCGTAAGCATTGGCGTGGGAGCGGACTTCTGGTCGCCACGCACTTTCTTGGCGTGCAATCGCCATTGCGAAGGTACGAGTGATAGCTTTTCCAGCCAAATATTGATTAAACAATTCCGTATAGGCATTCGGTAAGCGTAACGGCAGATATTTCCACGCACGCGCCGCAATAGTGGCCTGAACTTGCAATTCATACCATTTGTGCTGTTGAGCGTAATGGGCGAGTGCGAGTTTTTTATGGGTATTGGCTTGTCGTAACAAGGATAACCAGCCCAATGTTGCAAAACGAAATTCATTCACCGAGCGTAAAGCCTGAATTAACGCCAGCCGTTTTTGTTCATCTTTGCTGAATGTAACAGGTGTTTCAAGGGTGAAATGTTGCATTGGTGGTCGGTAATTTACGCCGAGATCCTGCGAGGCAAGCAGTGCGTAAAAGCCGTGTTCTTTGCTTAAATTTTTTAAAATATTCCGACCTTTGGTTTTTCTGCCTGCTTTAATTTCCGCCTGTGCTAGCCAGTAGCGCCATTCTTGCTTTTCTTTGGCGGTTTTGGATAAACGGTTAAGCCACGGGAGCGTCGGTTTATTTTCTCTTAACGCTATGCGAATACGGCGTTCGATGAGCTTGTCGTCTTTTAAGCGAATAATATTGCTATCACGCCAAGCTTGGTATTTTTTATTTGGACTATCAAAAAAATGTTTTACGAGCAGAATATTCCATTTACGCTGAATGCTGGCAGGGAAGTGGGCTTTCTTTGCCCAGCTCGCCAACGTACTTAAATGCCAGCCTTTTGGTAAACCATTTTCGTCAAGCTGTTTGACAAAACTAGGGAAAATCACATATAGACGCTGGTGACCTTTGCTGGTTTTTAGCAGTTTATTGACGTAAAACGGGCTACTTGGTTTTAGAATTTGTAAAGGATTCTGACGTAAAGAGAGGTAATTTTTTGCCGAGGTGCGACTGAATGCGAAACGACTCTGTTGGCTAAGATCTCGTAATACCGCGCGGTTGTTGGTTTTATAAGCAACCCACACACGGCGATTATCAAGGCTTTGGCTAGACCCTTTTTCCTGTTGCCATTGGGCGAGCAATGGTGAACACGCGCGCGGAAACGTTCTACCAGTAACCCATTGTTTTTCAATGAATGTTTTTGTCTTTTGCAGGAGTGCTTTTGTCTTGTTTGTTATCTGTTCTGCGCGTTGAATGTAGCATTGATTGCTAAGTGAAACGGGCAGTTGCTGCTGATGTGCGACAATAGCTGACCATTGTTTTGCTTGGACTTTTTGGGCAATCCAGCGGTATTTAAGAGGTGTTGTAGATACAAAGTTAGGCAAGTTTTTTTCCAGTTGTTGAATGGCTTGCCAGCTGAGGTTTTTCTCTTGCATTAGCCAATCATACTGTGCAAAAGGGGCGAGTATTGAGCCGTTTAGCTTATTAAGCTGAGTTTGAATCGCCGAATCTCGATGAGCACTTGGTTTGTTTTGCAGTAGTTTTTTGAAAGCAAGGTAGTCGTTATAAAATTTTTTGGAATTTTCCAGCGTGGCTTCTTGTTTGACGGTGCTTTGGGCTAGGTTGGAATTTTTTTCGGAATTTTGCGCAGCCGCAAGAGTTGCCACCGTGCTTGCCATTGTAAAAGCAATGAGTTTGGATAAATAAGACATAACGCCCCCTTGTTTTAAAATGGATATAGAAAAAACCGCACACCGAAACGTGCGGTTTATAAGCAGGCACTAAGGCAGATCGTCAATAGCATCTTTATCCATTTTTTGTGGAATCATATGCTCACGTTTTAAACCGAGATCCAGTGCCACACTGATGGCGATGTAAATGGTGGAATAGGTACCAAAGCCGATCCCCACTAAAAGAGCAAGGGAGAAACTGTGAATAGTTGGCCCACCAAAGAAAAAGAGCGCTAATACCGTAAATAGGGTCGTAATCGATGTCATCAATGTTCGAGCGAGTGTTTGTGTTAGGGAAATATTGATGATTTCCACAGTATCGATACGGCGGATTTTACGGAAGTTTTCACGCACACGGTCAAATACCACGATACTATCGTTTAGGGAATAACCCACAACGGATAGGATCGCCGCAACGAAGGTGAGATCCATTTCAATTTGGAAGAATGAGAAAACACCAAGCGTTACCGTTACGTCGTGTGCCAGTGCAATAATTGCCCCAGCCCCTAAGCGCCATTCAAATCGTAAAGCAATATAAGCCAGTAACATCAGTAGGGTAGCCAACGTAGCGTAAATTGCACTGTTGGTTAAATCCTTACCGACATTTGGACCTACAAATTCAACGCTTTGAATTTTAAGATTAGGGTCAACATCAACGAGCATAGTTTGGATTTTGTTACCCACTTTGGCGTTACCCGCAGATGCAGGCAGACGGATCATTACGTCACGCACATCGCCCATCGTTTGCACGATTGCACCTTCAATATGGTTCGCTTTTAAAATATTACGCACTTTTTCTAAATTCGCGGGCTGGGAGAATTGGGTTTGTACCACGGTTCCACCAGTAAAATCTAATCCCCAGTTAAAACCTTTGGTAAAAATACAAACTAAACAAAGACTTGTTAGCACAATAGAAAAAATATACGCAAAAATTCGTCCTTTCATAAAAGGAACGAGTTTAAAAGGCAACACTATGCCTTTGTATTTGTGTATGGTTTCGTGTCGATTAAATAAACTCACAATAATCTAACCTTATTAAATAGAAAGTTTTTTCACACGTTTACCACCATAAACCCAGTTGGCAAGCATTCGTGTACCAGTGATTGCAGTAAACATTGAAATTGCCACACCAAGAGATAAGGTAACAGCAAAGCCTTTAACAGGACCTGTACCGATGGCGTATAACACAACGCAGGTAAGGATTGTGGTTAAGTTTGCATCAAAAATACTGCTAAACGCACCACTATAACCTTCATTAATCGCTTGCTGTACGGAGCGACCATTGCGCAGTTCTTCACGAATACGCTCAAAGATCAGTACGTTGGCATCCACGGACATTCCCACCGAAAGCACAATACCGGCAATACCTGGCATTGTAAGCGTAGCACCGGGCAGTAAAGACATTAAACCTACGAGCAATACCATATTGGCTAGAAGGGCAATATCAGAGAATAAGCCGAATAAGCGGTAGTAAACCAACATAAATAAAATGGTGATGGCTAAGCCCCAAATACCCGCTTGTAAACCTTGTGCAACGTTTTGTGCACCAAGTGATGGGCCAACAGTGCGTTCTTCCACAATTTGAATTGGTGCTGTTAAAGCACCAGAACGGAGTAGTACGGCGAGGTTTTGTGCTTCTGCTGGGGTGTCAATACCTGTAATTTGGAATTGGCTACCAAAGCGTCCACGAATGGTTGCTACGTTAATGACTTGTTCGTGTTTTACTAAAACAGGTTTACCGTTTGCATCTTTTTTACCGCTGTCTTTATATTCCACGTATAAAGTAGCCATTGGTTTATCAATGTTTAACTTCGTGGTTTGCGACATAATCTCGCCGCCTTCGGCATCAAGACTAACACTAACTTGCGGTTGACCTGTTTGATGATCATTACCAGCTGTTGCATTTGTAATGTGATCACCACCTAAAACGGCACGGCGGTATAACACTACTGGGCGCCCTTGTTTGTCGTATTTCACTTCGGAATCTGCTGGGACTAAGCCACGACTTGCAGCATCTAAATTAGCATTTTGGTTGACTAAGTGAAATTCTAAGGTTGCAGTGGCACCGAGAATTTCTTTCGCACGGGCAGTATCTTGAATACCTGGTAGCTCAACAACGATACGATCAGCACCTTGACGCTGAATAACTGGTTCAGAAACACCGAGTTCTTGTACACGGCGGCGTAGAATGGTTAAGTTTTGCTCAATGGCATTATTACGTGCTTCAACCAACGCTTTTTCAGACAATGTTAAAGAAAGCCCTGTATCGCCAATTTCAGTAAAGGCTAAATCAGGGTGAGATTTACGTAATAAATGTTTGGCTTGGCTAATTTCATCAGCGTTAAGGAAAGTGACAACTGTGCTGTAATTTTGTCCAGCGGTAATACTACGATAGCGTAATTTGGCTTTACGTAATTCTGTTCGAAGACCATCTTCAAGTTGTTGCTGGCGTTTTTGCAATGCGGCATTCATATCCACTTGCATTAGAAAACGCACGCCGCCACGTAAATCCAAGCCCCATTTCATTGGTGTACCGCCAATATCAGCGAGCCATTTTGGTGTAGCTGGGGCAAGGTTTAATGCGATGGAGTAGTTATCGCCAAGTGCTTGTGCAATATCATCTTTTGCCAGTAATTGCGTGTCAGTGTTATTAAAACGAGCAAGAATATTGCCATCTTTGAGAACGATAGATTTCGCTTTGAGTTGATGTTCATCAAGCACTTTTTGCACATCCGCAAGGGTTTGCGTGTTTGCTTGTTGACCACGAGTACCTGAAATTTGCACGGCAGGATCTTCGCCGTAAAGATTTGGAAGAGAGTATAAAGCACCGATGGCGACCACAATGATCACCATCAGGTTCTTCCATAAAGGGTAACGATTTAACATAAATTTCCCTATAAGGAATAGGATTTTAATGGAAGATTAAAGGCCAGCGATCGGCTGATCTTTTGGTAAAACGGAAACGATGAAGTTACGTTTGATGCTCACTTCGGTTGTTGCATTTAATTCAATAACAACATCATCGCTGTCAGGGGAAATTTTAGTAATGCGTCCAACAAGACCGCCAGAAGTCAGTACTTTTGTACCTTTGGCAAGTTCAGACATCAATTTTTGATGTGCTTTGTTACGTTTCGCCTGTGGACGGTAAATCATAAAATAAAAGATTAAACCGAAAATTGCGAAGATGAGAATCATAGAAAGTGGAGAGCCTTGTTCAGCCATTTTGTACCTCTTTTTTGTCGTATAGTTTAAGGGGGAAATAGGGCGGCTAAAATATCATAAAACTGCCTGAAAGTGTTAATTCAAATCGCCAAGCGTATAAAATTTTTACAAAAATTCCGGCCTAGCGATTTGGCGAATAAGTTATAAACTGCGAAGTAGCTCGTTAATGCCGACTTTGCCTAAGGTTTTGGCATCAACTTTTTTCACAATTACTGCGCAGTAAAGGTTGCAGCTGCCATCTTTGGACGGTAGGGAACCTGACACTACAACGGAGCCTGCGGGTACACGACCGTAGTAAACTTCGCCTGTTTCTCGGTCAAAAATTTTCGTCGATTGTCCAATGAATACGCCCATTGAGATCACGCAGCCATCTTCTACGATAACGCCTTCTACGATTTCCGAACGTGCGCCAATAAAGCAGTTGTCACCAATGATGGTTGGGTTCGCTTGGAGTGGTTCAAGAACGCCGCCAATGCCAACACCGCCAGAAAGATGTACGTTTTTACCAATTTGTGCGCAAGAGCCAACGGTCGCCCACGTGTCAACCATTGTGCCTTCATCAACGTAAGCACCGATGTTGACATAAGATGGCATTAAAACGGCGTTTTTGCCGATGAATGCCCCTTTGCGCACGGTCGCTGTTGGCACAACACGGAAACCGGCTTGTTCAAATTGTGCTTGATCATAATCCGCAAATTTGAGTGGCACTTTGTCAAAATATTTGCTGTCGCCAGCGTCAATTAGGCGGTTATCTTGCAGACGGAAAGACAGCAACACGGCCTTTTTCAGCCATTGATGAACCATCCATTCGCCATTAATTTTCTCAGCAACACGTAGCTCGCCACTGTCTAAACCATCAATAACCACGCTAACCGCTTGTTTAATTTCAGCACTGGCTGTGGCTGGAGTAAGCGTGGAGCGTTCTTCAAATGCTTGTTCAATAAGTTGTTGTAATTGGGAAAGATTAGTCATAAAAATCCTTTTTAAATGAGTTAAGTTTAGCGTAGTGAGATTTTTACACTCACCGTTTCGCCTGCGGGTAAAGGGGTGTGTAAACGTGCAGTTTCTAGGCAAAGCATTTGTTGGTAAGCATCTTCACTCATTGCACTGGTTGGCTTGTTAAACGGATTCCAAAGCACGGTATCGCTCGCATTGCTTTGATGTAAATGCACTTGACGCTGATGCACGTTATCATCAATTTGCAGGTGACTATCAAGCGGCATTTGATACACGCAATCTGTTAACTCGTTGATGATACGTGTACTAGGTACAGTGATTTCTTGCTGGGTTAAGAAATTGAAACATTGCGTTGGCAAGTTGCTGACTTGCGTTTGAGCAAGATCCGCTACATCAAAATAGCTATGCAAAGCAAGCTGTGCCTTTTCAGCATTAAAATGGGTAAAACTTAAATGGCAATGTTCATCAAACTGCATTTGCATTTTAGCCTCAATGAGATGATTGTCGTTAAATAAGCCAAAACTAAGATGCACGGCTGTATCCGTTAGGCAATAGTCTGTCAATTGCCATAGGCGAATGCGTGCATAGCCGTGCGCTGGTGTGCCATTATTGTTAAACCAAGGGAAACAAATCGGCACGCCGCCACGAATGGCTTTGCCTAAAACGAAAGGTTCAATGTCGCTTAACCAAAAAATGCTGTTAGTGGCATTTGGGGGAATCCATTGCAGTAATTGCGCCCCTTGTAAAGCAATTAACGCATTGCCCACAGGGTGCGTTAATTGCAAAACTGGGATGTCGTTGTAATGCCATAAGCTAAGTTCAGGCGTAATTGACTGAATGAGCGTTTTGGTGATAGTTGGCATAAATCCTCGATCAAAATTTTGTCAAATATTCCGGCGTACTTATTTTGCTGTTTGGTAAACAGGGAAGTTTCGGCAAAGTTCAATGACTTTCGCTTTCACTTCTGCTACAACTTGTGCCTCGTTTTCTTTACCTACGCTGTCTAGCACATCGCAAATCCAGCCCGCTAAGGTGGTAACTTCGGCGACTTGCATTCCTCGTCGTGTAACGGCTGGCGTACCTAGACGAATACCTGATGTGATGAATGGGCTTTGTGGATCATTGGGCACGGAATTTTTGTTCACCGTTATATTGGCTGTGCCTAATGCTGCATCTGCGGCTTTGCCAGTAATGCCATGCGAAACGAGATCCACAAGGAATAAATGGTTTTCTGTACCGTTGGATACGATGTCGTAGCCACGAGCTTTGAATACTTCGACCATTGCTTTGGCATTGGCAAGCACTTGGCGTTGGTAAACGCTAAACACTGGGCTAAGTGCCTCTTTAAAGCATACCGCTTTGGCAGCGATAACGTGCATTAATGGACCACCTTGACAGGTTGGGAAAATTGCACTGTTTAATTTTTTGAATAAGGTTTCATCGCTGCCACTGGCTAAAATTAAACCGCCACGTGGACCTGCTAAGGTTTTGTGCGTGGTTGTGGTAACCACGTGAGCGTGCGGTAATGGGTTAGGGTAAATGCCTGCGGCGACTAGCCCTGCTACGTGTGCCATATCCACGAATAAATAAGCACCAACTTTGTCGGCGATTTCACGCATTTTTTCCCAGTCAACAATTTGTGAGTAGGCGGAAAAACCTGCGATGATCATTTTAGGCTGATGGGTAAGGGCTAATTGACACACTTCATCGTAATCAATTAAGCCTGCTTCGTTAATGCCGTATTGCACGGTGTGGTAAATTTTTCCTGAAAAATTGACTTTTGAACCGTGTGTTAAATGACCGCCATGATCAAGGCTCATTCCTAATACGGTATCACCAGGTTGAACAAGAGCAGCATAAACAGCAGCATTCGCCTGTGAACCTGAATGGGGTTGAACGTTGGCATAGCTTGCACCAAAGAGTTGTTTAGCACGGTCAATGGCTAAGTTTTCCACAATATCCACAAACTCGCAGCCACCATAATAACGCTTGCCTGGATAGCCTTCTGCATATTTGTTGGTTAATTTTGAACCTTGCGCAGCCATTACGAGCGGGCTGGTGTAGTTTTCTGATGCGATAAGTTCAATGTGTTCTTCTTGGCGTTTTTCTTCGGCTTGTATTGCTTGCCAAAGTTCAGGGTCAAATTGAGAAAGGGTGAGATCATTATTAAAAACAGTTTGCATAGGCACTCCTTATACAACGTGTGGCGTTAAGCCAGAAAGGGAAGGGACACCGCGAATACGGCGTAAAACGGCGCTTATTCTAACCAAAGCCTATTAAAAAAACAAAAAGAAAACGGCAATCGTACTAGATGTTGCCGTTTTCTTTCATCAAATCGCACAAAAATTATTCTTTGATGAGAACAACCTTCGTTGCGTGAGCTCCACGCTCGTTGCGACTTGCCTCAAATTGCACATTTTGCCCTGCTTTTAAAGTGCGAAATCCATCCATATCAATCACAGAATAGTGAACGAAAATATCTTGAGAGTCGCCCTCTGCCGCAATAAAACCAAAGCCTTTTGCATTATTAAACCATTTAACAATACCTACTTCCATAATTTACCTCTAGTGGTTTAACGTCTAGGCAAGTGCCACAGACAAGCGAAAAACAACGTGTATTTGGTAAAACATTCACGCCTAAATACAAGCGAAATTCTAGAAAAAAGGGACGATTTTGCAACAGCCAGTGTTTAAAAATCAGATCTAGATCACACTTTTTCGGTACAACTGCCTATTTTTTAATAGATTTACTGTTGATAAATAGCGAAATTAGCTGATTTTGGCTAAAATCGCACAGGTTTTTAATCTTAAAGAAGGAATGAAAAATGACAGACGCAAAAATTGCATTTGATTTAAATGAATGCCGTGAAGGATCTTGCTGTAAAAAAGTGACCACAATGATGTTTGACAATGCCGATTGTAGTGTGCCAGTTCAGCAAGTATTTAGTAATGAATTAGATGCAAATCACGCCTTAGACACACTCGTAGAGCAAGCACGTGCCATTGAAAGTGAACCTTGTACCGTTGAAAGCAACATTGAAACACAAAACGAACAAGTTGTGCTAAATGCTGTGTTTAGCTTTTGCTGTCAAGCGGAGGCAGTACTATTTCAATTAGCTTTACGCTAAACAGTATTTTTAATGAAAAAATAAAAAAGCGAAGATCGAATCTTCGCTTTTTTTGTAGGTCAGAATTTTTAGAAAAATTCCTGCGTAGCGGTTTGCTTAGTTGTGTTTGTGAAAATGTGGATATTCCCACCAAATGTCAAACAACTCGCTAACGGTGATTGCTTGCATTCCTGCTTTTTCTAACCAAGCCTGTACAAGTTGACGTTGTTCATCTGTGCAAGCACCGATTTTTTCTAAGCAAATTAAGCCTTCCCATTCAAGGTAGCCGTGACCTTCAAAGGCTAAGCCGTTTGGTTTGATCACATCTTTAATAAAAGCATCAACGGTAGCGTCTACTTGATCGATGCCTGTATTTTCAGGGAATTGCCACTTCACCATAAAGCCTAATTCTTTAAATTCATCGATATGCATTTTTTTACGTTGGCGACGGTTACGTGTTGTCATTTTCTGTACTCCTTCTAATTGACGAAAACGACTTACCATAGCGGAAAATGGGCTGAAATTCAATGTACTTTCCATTTTGTTAAAGTCACTGGATAATTATCCATCTATTTTGCAAGGTCGGAATTTTTGCAGAAATTTTGGAAACGTCACAAATATATGAACAAAGAGTGGGTATACAGAAATTCTTGCTAAAAATTTAAGCAAAAGATCACCAAAAATGAGATCTACTTCAAAAAACAGAATTTATTTTCAGATTTTTTTTTTCAAAAGGCATACAATTCGTCCCGCAATTCGTCCCTGTGGTGAGATTGCAAGATTATGTGTGACAGTTTTAGTATTTAAGGAAACACTTATGGGTTCATTAGTCAGTATTTTGGGCATATTCGTTTTAATGTTTATTGCCTATTTATGTTCAACCAATCGCAAGGCAATCAATTATCGTACGGTATTGGGTGCTTTAACGATTCAAATTGCCATTGGTGCATTTATTCTTTACGTTCCTTGGGGTCGTGATGCACTAAAATGGCTCGCTGATGGCGTAAAAGCAATTATCGACTATGGTTATGAAGGTATTCGTTTCTTATTCGGTAGCATTGCACCGAATCAAGACGGTTCTTCAGGTTCTGTTGGTTTCGTTTTCGCTGTAAACGTACTTTCAATCATTATTTTCTTCTCTGCGTTAATCTCTGTACTTTACTACATGGGGGTAATGCAATTCTTTATCCGTATTATCGGTGGTGGTTTACAAAAAGCATTAGGCACTTCTCGTGCAGAATCAATGTCTGCAGCAGCGAACATTTTCGTTGGTCAAACCGAAGCACCGCTTATCGTGAAACCGTTTATCGCTAAAATGACAGAATCTGAATTATTCGCTATTATGGTGGGTGGTTTAGCGTCAATCGCAGGTTCTGTATTAGCAGGTTATGCGGGTATGGGTGTACCATTGACTTACTTAATCGCAGCATCCTTTATGGCTGCACCTGCAGGTTTATTATTTGCCAAAATTATCGTTCCACAAACTCAACAAGTGAACGAAAATATGGATGTGGTAAATGAAGATAAACCGGCCAACGTGCTTGATGCCGCAGCGTCTGGTGCTTCAACGGGTATGCAGTTAGCTTTAAACGTTGGTGCAATGTTAATCGCATTCGTAGCGTTAATTGCACTCATCAATGGTTTATTAGGTACTATCGGTAACTGGATCAACTACCCAGAACTTTCTCTTGGTTTAATCTTTGGTTATGTATTCCGCCCATTGGCGTGGATCATCGGTGTTCCTTGGCACGATTCTGCAATTGCTGGTCAAATGATCGGTACTAAATTAGCCATCAATGAATTTGTGGGTTACTTAGAATTTGCTCCATATTTAGGCGAACACGCACCAGCTATTCTAAGCGAAAAAACTAAAGCTATCGTTACATTTGCCCTTTGTGGTTTCGCAAACTTCAGCTCCATCGCAATCCTTATCGGTGGTTTAGGTGGTATGGCTCCAAACCGTCGTGGCGACATCGCTCGTTTAGGTTTACGTGCGGTACTTGCTGGTTCATTAGCTAACTTAATGAGTGCAACCATCGCAGGTTTCTTCATCGGGATTAGTGGCGCTATTTTATAATCTACTGTTTGATAGAAATACACAAAACACCACGCTTGATCTGCACCCCAAAAGTTGGACTAACCAGTCAACTAATTAAGGTGCAGATTT
>JAHHQZ010000016.1 GCA_020026075.1 Actinobacillus sp.
ATACAGAGCCCAGTCCTTAAATTAATTTAGTCTAAGTTTTTGGGGTCAGGTCATAAAGAGCATTTAAAGGCGTTTTTTATATCTTGTTTGTACGAAATAAAGAGGGATAACTATGAAAATAGATCATCAATTAGCACAAGAAATAGTTAAACGAACAATGAAAATTGTGCCTTATTCAGTAAATGTAATGAATGAGCAAGGGTTTATTATTGCCTCAGGGGATTTATCTCGAATTGGTGAACGGCATACTGGTGCTGTGATTTCGTTACGAGAGTCTCATATTGTTGAAATTGATTCCGACCTAGTAAAAGCGTGGAATTATGAAGTGCGAACAGGCGTGAATTTACCGATTCGATTTCAAGAAAAAAATATTGGTGTTATCGGCATTTCGGGAGATTTAATCAAGGTCAGGCATTATGCAGAATTAGTCAAAATGGCAGCAGAAATGATTATAGAACAGCGAGTGATGATTGAACGCCATCAATGGCAAAGACGGTATTTTGAAGATTTTCTTGTTCAGTTATTAAAAGATGATTTACCCAAAGACGAAATACTCAATCAAGCGCAATTTTTTCAATTTAATTTGGAATGTTCACTACAAGTAATGATTATTGCTCTAGCTGATCCCTGTATTGATCATACGCAAACGTGGTTGTCTTACTTAGAAAAATATTATCAGCAACGTAATTTGATTGTTGGTAGGAATAAACAAATCATTGTTTTGTGGCAGGACGACATTCCTGTAAATTTTGAGAAAACAATGCCATTGGCACTGAAAAAGATAAAACATAAAATCGCACTAGGTTTGCGTGTTTCAACTGGTTATCAAGCCGCCATTGCTTATAAGTCGGCGATAAATACACTAGATTTTGGTAAGTATTGTTTTCCAAAAAAACATTGTTATCGAATAGATGAATATAAAATTCCTACCCTCCTATATAATTTACAATCAACTTGGTATGTAACAGAACTTCTAAAACCCATTGAGAGTTTGCATAAATCAGATAAGAATGGGCTTCTTCATAAAACGTTAATACAATATTTTTTCTCAAATTGTGATTTAGTTCACACATCTAAAAAACTGTTTATTCATATCAATACCCTACGTTATAGGCTTAGTAAAATAGAAACAATAACTGGCTTATCTTTCAATAGGATAGATGAAAAATTTATTCTGTATTTAAGTACGATCTTGTGGCAGTAAATTGTATAAAAAAACAAAATTTGTACAGTGGAATAGTAATTTTTTTGTGGAATTATCTAATGTTATTTTGATGATGTTTATGAATAATACGAAGGTCGTTTTTTATTCATAAGGAGAGCAAAATGATTACAGTATCAGCACTGGGTGCAATGGTTGCATTGGTAGTTGCTATTACATTAATTTTGAAGAAAGTATCCCCTGTCTACGGAATGTTAATTGGAGCGGCAATTGGCGGTTTAGTTGGAGGTGCGGATCTTTCCCAAACCGTTGCTTTGATGATTGGCGGTGCGCAGGGTATTACCACAGCAGTATTGCGAATTTTAGCCGCTGGGGTTTTGGCTGGCGTTTTAATTGAATCAGGTGCTGCCCATAGCATCGCCGAAATAATTGTAAAAAAATTGGGAGAGGATAAAGCATTATTGGCATTGGCTTTAGCCACAATGATTTTAACTAGTGCTGGGGTATTCGTGGATGTTTCTGTGATTACAGTTTCACCGATTGCCTTAGCTTTAGGGCAGCGAGTAGGCTTATCGAAAGCTGCTATTTTGTTGGCAATGATTGGTGGTGGTAAAGCAGGAAATATTATGTCGCCGAATCCAAATGGTATTGCTGCAGCGGAGGCCTTTAATGTTCCTTTGACATCAGTGATGTTAGCAGGCGTTATTCCAGCTTTATTTGGTTTGGCAATTACTTATTTTTTGGCAAAACGTCTAACCAAAACAGGATCGTTTGTCAGTGCAAGTGAAGTTCAATCCGCCGAAAACTTAACCTTGCCAGCATTTTTACCCGCCATTTCCGCACCGTTGATGGCGATTGTTTTGCTAATGCTACGCCCGATTTTTGGCATAAAAATTGATCCGTTGATTGCATTACCACTTGGCGGTTTAGTTGGGGCATTGTTAATGGGAAAATATCGTGATATCAATCGCTATGCACTAAATGGTTTAGGCAAGATGGCACCTGTAGCGATTATGTTGCTAGGAACAGGAGCATTAGCAGGCATTATTGCTAACTCAGGCTTAAAAGATGAGTTAATCAATGGGTTATCCGCACTCGGCTTACCCTCTTACATTCTTGCACCAATTTCAGGGGCGTTAATGTCAATGGCTACCGCTTCAACTACTGCAGGTACGGCAGTGGCCGCGAATGTGTTTGGTAGTACGTTGTTACAGCTAGGCGTTACAGGGTTAGCAAGTGCGGCAATGATTCAGGCGGGTGCAACGGTCTTTGATCATATGCCACATGGATCGTTCTTCCACGCCACAGGCGGTAGCGTGAATATGGATATTAAAGAACGTTTAAAACTTATCCCTTATGAAAGTGCAGTAGGTTTTACTTTAGCACTGCTTTCCACGCTTATATTTGGTGTTTTTCAGTTTTAAGGAGTAATCAATGAACATTCTCATTGCCCCCGATTCATTTAAAGAGAGTTTAACGGCGTTGGATGTGGCGCAGGCGATTCAGGCTGGCTTTGAGCGAGTTTTGCCGATGGCGAATTATCGTTGCGTGCCGATGGCGGACGGTGGCGAAGGCACGGTGCAGTCGCTGGTGGATGCAACCGCTGGGCGGTTGATGGTAAGCGAAGTAACCGCCCCTTTGGGTAACAAGGTTAAAGCCCTTTGGGGGCTTTCAGGCGATGGCAAAACAGCGATGATTGAAATGGCGGCGGCGAGCGGTTTGCCCCTTGTGCCGCTGGATCAGCGTAATCCGTTGAAAACCACGTCATTCGGCACTGGCGAGCTGATAAAACAGGCGTTAGATCAGGGCGTGCAGCACATTATTTTGGGCATTGGCGGCAGCGCAACCAATGACGGTGGTGTGGGAGTGTTGCAAGCACTCGGTGCAAATTTTTTCAATTATTCCGGCGTGGCAATTTTGGGTTGCGGTGAAAATTTAATCCATATTGATCGCATTGATTTGCAAAGTTTAGATCCACGCTTGGCACAGGTTACGATTGACGTGGCGTGCGATGTGGATAATCCACTGTGTGGCGAGCGTGGCGCAAGTGCGGTGTTCGCTCCACAAAAAGGCGCAACGCCTGCGATGGTGCGTGAGCTGGACGCTGGGCTAAGCCATTTTGGCGATAAAGTGGCGGAGCAGTTGGGGCGAGAGATTAAATCCGTTGCGGGGAGCGGTGCGGCGGGCGGAATGGGCGGCGGTTTGTTGCTGTTGCCGAATGTGCGGTTGCGTTCAGGGGTTGAAATTGTGTTGAATTTCACAGGGTTAGCGGAGAAAATCGCTAAGGTCGATCTTGTGATCACAGGCGAGGGCAAAATGGACGGTCAGAGCGTTTTCGGTAAAACGCCCATCGGCGTGGCGAAGTTGGCAAAACAGCAGGGAAAACCTGTCATTGCCATTGTTGGCTCGCTTGGTGAGGGCTACGAGACGGTGTATTCCGCTGGCATTGATGCGGTTTTCCCTTGCGTTCGCAACACCAACGGCTTAGCGGACGCATTGCAAAACGCCAACGCAAACCTGAGTAGCTGTGCAGAAAACGTGGCACGGCTGCTTACCCTTAAAATTTAAGCATAAAAAATAGTGGAAGTTATAATAAAAACGCTCCATAAGTGATCAGTCCCCCAAAAAGTTGGACTGACTTAATTTAAGGACTGAGTTCTGTACTTCACAGGGCTTAGTTCTTTTAATTTCACCTGAATACGCTCACTGTTGTAGTAGTGAATGTAGCGGTGAATTTGGTGTTCAAGTTCTGCAAAAATCTCAAATCGTTTACCAAAATAGCATTCTGTTTTAAGACATCAAAAAAACTCTCCGTTGCACCATTGTCTGAGCCATTTCTCTTTCTCGACATATTTGCGTAATGCTATTTTGTTGGCAAATCGCTCTAAAACCTGACGTCTGATACTGCCAGCTTTGATCGGAATGTAATATCGGTTTTGCCCCAGCAAGCTTTGCCATAGCTTGCGTCATCATTCGAGTAATTTGCTCAAAATTCGGGGATTTTGTCATTAAATAGGTCTTAAATCTCAGCATTTCTTATTTGCTTTATCTAGACGATGGTAAAAGAATGTACTGCGTTTTAAACCGATACGTTGTAATAATATTTCAAAATGAAACTGATGGCATCCCATTCACGAGGCAGAGGCGGGCTTTTCCCGTATTTTTGCTTGGTTGAGTACTTGCAACTTTTTAAAATGGCATTGAACCCAATGAAGTGAATGTTACAGTGCCGTTAAGGATTTTCTTTGACCCAAAAGCTTGCGCTTGATGGATTACTATGGCGTCAACGTTTTGGAATGGGAGTACTTGCTATCATTTTACTGTATATTGCGATTATTTTGAGTATCTGGTCAATGTTGTTGCAATATTTAAGAGCTGCCAAAGATAATTTATTGGAACGTGAATTCACTAATGAAGTTAGTTTATCGAATTGAAAAGTAAAATACGTATAGTCGCATTTCGAATAAAAGTAAAGAAACGGGCGATTGAATAAAATATCAACAATCGCCCGAGAAGTGTCAGATTATTTAACACGATTAGATATAGAATCTAAATTTTAGGTGTTAATCTAAGATTAGAAATCAACTTTAATGAATGTAGAATAATAGACGTTATTAGTTTGAGAAGTTAATTTATTCCATTCAACCCCGGCACCAAGACTTACTAATGGTAAAAGTTTGAATTCAACCCCACCTAGCACACCATATCCAAAATGATTATCACTTGTGTATGTTGAATTGTATTTCACGTTAGTTGTATTTAAACGTCCACCAACATAAGGTTTGATTACAGGAAGATCAAAACGATATGTATATTTCAAACCATAGGTTTGTGTTTTTGCTTCAAGACCTAAGAATTTTTTTGTTCCCCAATGTGTATAGTCAACACCAATATAACTATTACCAAAACTTAAACCAATGGTCGGACGTGCTACAAAACTCTCTTTTTTAGGCATATGTTCAATTTGTGAAGAACCATAACCAAGATCAAGTTGGCCGTACACTAATGCATTCGCAGTACTAATTGAAGAAGCAAGCACAGTGGCTAACCCTAACGTTTTTAACAGATTGTTTTTCATTTCAAACTCCTTGCGATCTTATTGAAAATCTGAATGATATATTTTTTTTACTTTACGTCAATACAAATTAACTGCATCGTACTTCATTTTTTGCAAAAAAAATTTACAAAAGCTGGGGAGTATTGCGTCAAAGTTGAGAATTAAACCTGATACTTCGTTTTATCGCCGATGTCAAAATGCAAGGGCATTCGCCATTTTTGAATGGTTAATAAGGCGAGTAGCACGGTGCAGATGACGATCAAAGCTAATGCCAACATCGTCCATTTTGCCACGATGGCAACCCACAGCAGAGCTACCAGCGCAGGCATAAAATTCAAGCCCCAAATGCGAAAGCAAAAATATTCTTTAAACGCTAACGCACCAATCACCAAAAACGCTGCTCCGAGTGCTAGTTCTTGTTGTCCAAAAGCTTGTAGCAACAAGCCAGCCCACATACTGTACTGAATCAGCAAGCGGAAATTTTTCAAGTAAAGATGCACGCTTGACGCAAGCATTGCGCCCGCCACGAGCAAGCCGAGTTGGGCGGCGTGCGGCGCATAGGCGAGTAGGGCGATGAACAGCGTGGCGAGGACAAAGCCTGAACGGTAGACGATGACCGTGAGGACATCCAATTTATCCATTGGAGATTGAATATGCGGATCAGCCATAAGGTTACCTCTGTGTAAAAAAATGAACGCCGGAATTTTTGCGAGAATTCCGGCGTAGGGGATTAGTCGAGATCGGAAAAACGTTCGATTTGTGCGCCGAGCTGGCGAAGTTTTTCTTCAATATGCTCGTAGCCACGATCGATATGATAAATGCGATCAACAATACTTTCGCCTTCGGCGATACAAGCGGCCAGTACAAGGCTAATGCTGGCACGCAGATCCGTTGCCATTACTTCCGCACCGCTTAGGCGTTCCACGCCATGACAGATGGCTGTGTTGCCTTCGATTTCCGCACGACCGCCCATACGAATCAATTCAGGGATGTGCATAAAACGGTTTTCAAAAATGGTTTCCGTGATGCTGCTCGTGCCGTCTGCTACCATATTTAACAGGGTGAACTGTGCTTGCATATCCGTTGGAAAACCAGGATAAGGCAAGGTGCGAATATTGACGGCTTTTGGGCGTTTGCCTTGCATATCAAGAGTGATGGCATTCGGTTCAACGGTGATCATTGCCCCTGCGTCACGCAATTTATCCAACACTGCATCGAGCGTGTCCGCTTGGGTGTGGGTGCAACAGATTTTTCCGCCAGAAATGGCGGCAGCGACTAAAAATGTGCCAGTTTCAATGCGGTCAGCAATAATGCGATGCGTGCCGCCTCTTAGGGCTTCCACGCCTTGAATACGAATAACATCCGTACCAGCGTTTTCGATTTTCGCCCCTAAGGTGTTGAGAAAATTCGCTGTGTCCACGATTTCAGGCTCACGAGCAGCGTTTTCGATAATGGTTTCACCGTTGGCGAGAACGGCTGCCATCATTGCGGATAATGTCGCACCTACGCTTACTTTTTCCATAATAATTCTAGCGCCGTGCAAGCCGTTAGGCGCTTTGGCATCCACGTAGCCATCCGCCAATGTGATGTCTGCACCGAGTTTTTTTAGTGCCGTTAAGTGCATATCCACAGGACGCGCGCCGATGGCACAACCGCCTGGTAGAGAAACACGTCCTTGATGAAAACGAGCGACCAGTGGTGCCAGCGCCCAAATGGATGCACGCATTGTTTTGACCAAATCATAAGGGGCGGTGAAGTTGTCAAAGTGGCTGCCGTCTAAGGTAACCACATCGCCTGTTTGCTCCACTTGCATTCCAAATTGACGCAAAATTTTGAGCGTGGTGTCGATGTCTTTTAGTTCAGGCACGTTGGTGAGCGTTACTGGTTCTTCTGCCAAAATGGCGGCAAATAAAATCGGCAAGGCCGCATTTTTTGCCCCAGAGATGCGAACGGTGCCGCTTAATTTATTGTTCCCAGTTACACGGAATTTTTGCATTCTTCGCCCCTTAAAAACCGTTTAATGCACGTTCACGTTGCCATTTTTCCGCAGAGAAAACACGGATACTCAGGGCGTGAATACTGCCATCGCTAAATTTATCCATTAGCGGTGCGTAAACCGCTTGTTGTTGCTTAATGCGAGTTAATTTTGCAAGTTCATTGCTGACGATAATCGCCGTGTAGTGGGCATCTTGGCCTTGAATGTGAATTTCGTTAGCGTTTAACTGTTGCATAAGCAACTGTTCGATTTGTTCGTTTGTCATAAAAAATCCTAATAAAAGTAAATCAGTGAGAAAGCATTGGTTTGAGCCAGTGAGCGAAACCAAATAACTCTGCTAAGGTTAAGCAATGTTCAGAGCAGGAAAGTTGGACGTGGTAGCCCGCCGTTTCGCTTTGTTTGAGCAAGTCACAAAGGAAAGCGAACCCCGCACTGTCTAACGTGGAAATATCTGCAACGTACCAATGAATGGTAGCGTTGGTCGGAATTTTTGTGAAAATTTCGGCGTGGGCTGTTTTGGGAAAAAACTGATGATAAGCCTGCATCAAGGTGAAACGAGTTAACTCGCCGTGAAAATAAACCTCACGGCGAGTGGTGTTGCCTGCAATGTTCCAATGTAAGGCTTGCATTGTTTATTTTTTACCTAAGGTAATCGGCGCTCGAGCAGCTTTTTGCACTTGCTGGATCAACGTTTGAATGCCGTTACGGCGCAGAATTGGCGACCATTCTTGGCGTTTAGTATCCACTAGACTCACGCCTTCAACCGCCATATCGTAGGCTTGCCATTGCTCCGTTTTGCTGTTTTTACGCCAGAAAAAGGTTAAATGAATCGGCGTTGCGCCGTTGGTTTGAATGATTTCCACACGCACGGTCACCAAGTTTTGTGTAATCGGTTTAGCTTGTTCTATGTTCACTTTTTGCCCATTATAAAGGGTCAAGGCTTGTGCGTAAGATTGTTCCACAAAATCACCAAATGCAGTGAAAAATGCATTACGATCAGGATTGCTGATGGTTTTCAAAGCATGCCCTAAAACAAGCGATCCTGCATATTTAATATGCACATAAGGCATTAGGTTTTGTTTTACAACAGTTTTTAAATAGTTGGGATCTTGCTGAATTTTGGCGTGATCGGCACGTATTTGGCTAAATAAATTTTGCGTTACCTGTGCGGTAAGCTGATACGGATTTGGTGTGTCGTCTGCCTGTGCCACTCGCATTGTAGCCAGTGTAAAACAAGCAAAAGCAAGACTAAAAAATGTGCGATAAAAACGTTTGATGAACATAATTACTCCCTATTTTTTATTTTTGTCACCGTAAAGGAATTGGCCGATTAAATCTTCCAAAACCATTGCGGATTTTGTGTCTAAAATTTTACTGCCATTTTTGAGCATTGGTGTTTCGCCATCGTCAAAGCCCACATTGAGCGCCACATATTGCTCGCCCAAAAGTCCTGAGGTGCGAATAGCAACCGAGCTGTTGTCTGGAATGTCGTTATATTTGTCATCAATGGCAAATACCACCGTTGGCAAGTAGCTATTTTTGTCGAGATAAATGGACTGTACACGACCAATAACGACACCGCCGATTTTCAATGGCGCACGGACTTTCAAGCCGCCGATGTTATCAAAGGTAGCAGTAACTTGATAGGTTTTATCTTGACTAAAACCTTGTAAATTGGCAACTTTTAGCCCTAAAAAAACAAAAGCAATGATGCCTATTAGCATAAACAGGCCAACGCCAAATTCGTATTTTCTTGTATTTTTCATTGGTAATCCTTGAACTAAGCGCCACCGAACATAATGGCGGTTAATATAAAATCGAGTGCCAGCACGACAAGCGAGGCATTGACCACCGTTTTCGTTGTGGCTTGGCTAATTCCCTCAGAGGTTGGTCGGCAATTATAGCCGTTAAATAGGGCAATCCATAATACTGCAATGGCAAAAAACACACTTTTAATCAAATCGTTAAAAATATCATAATGCCATTGCACCGCACTTTGCATTACTGACCAAAAACTGCCAGCATCCACTCCTTTCCAATCCACGCCCACTAAGGCTCCGCCCCAAATGCCGATGGCAGAGAAAATCAGTGCCAAAATTGGCATTGCGATAAGCCCTGCCCAAAAACGTGGTGAAATCACACGGCGTAAAGGGTCAATGGCCATCATTTCTAGGCTGGAAAGCTGTTCAGTGGCTTTCATCAAACCTATTTCTGCGGTGAGCGCAGAGCCTGCTCGACCAGCGAATAACAACGCCGTAACCACAGGACCGAGTTCACGCAAAAGCGACAATGCCACGAGCTGCCCAAGACTGGTTTCCGCAGAAAAATCCACCAGCACCACATAGCCTTGCAAGCCCAACACCATTCCAATGAACAGCCCTGAGAGCATAATAATGGTTAAAGATTGCACGCCTAGTACGTAAAGCTGTTTCACCAGCAAAGGAAAATGGCGTGCAAATTGCGGTTTGCCGATTAAGGCTCGACCTAGCATTATGCCAGCCGCACCAAGCGTTTGAGTAAACTGAATGCCTTTAGCACCCAGTGCTTGAATAAAATTACTCATTAAAAAATTCTCGTAAATATTCCGGCGCAGGGTAATGGAAACGCACAGGACCATCCGCCTGACCTTGCAAAAATTGTTGCACTTGCTTATCGCTCGAGGCCAGCAAATCCTGCGGAGTGCCGTGTGCAATCACACGTTGATCCGCAATAATATAAGCATAATCCGCAATGCTTAGCACTTCTTGCACATCGTGGGATACCACAACAGAGGTTAGTTGCATTGCCTGATTAAGGCGCTTAATCAGTGTTAAAATCACGCCCATACTAATGGGATCCTGTCCTGCGAAAGGCTCATCGTACATAATCAATTCAGGGTCTAAGGCAATACTGCGCGCCAAAGCCGCACGGCGTGCCATCCCCCCTGAAAGTTCAGAAGGCATTAGCGCTGCCGCACCACGCAAACCGACAGCCTCTAATTTCATCAGCACCATTTGCCGAATGATGGACTCTGGCAATTTAGTATGTTCACGAATAGGAAATGCCACGTTTTCAAAGGTTGTCATATCCGTAAACAGCGCCCCAGACTGAAACAACATTCCCATTCGCTGGCGCATTGCGTAAAGTTCCTTATTGGACATTTGCATCACGTTTTTCCCATCGAACAACACCTCACCCGCATCCGCTTGCAGTTGGCCTGCGATGAGTTTTAACAGCGTGGTTTTTCCGATCCCTGACGGTCCCATAATTGCCGTAATTTTTCCGGCCTGGATCGTTAAGTTCAAATCACGGTAAATGGCACGATCGCCACGATGAAAGGTTAAATGTTTAACTTCAATTAAATTTCGCATAATATTTTAACTATAAACCGAACGGCCACCAAGCCAAGTATTCACAAGGGTTGCGATCCAAGTAACGATTAAAATCGGCATTATAAACGTTACATTGCCTACAGTTTCCACCAGCAAAATCACGCCAGTAAAAGGGGCTTTTAAGCTGGAACCAAAGAATGCCGCCATCGCACAAATGACCAAATTCAAATAATATTTTTCACTAATAATACCAAGTTTGATTAAAGCCATTGCATAAATCGCCCCTGACAACGCCCCTAATACCAAAATTGGCATAAAAATTCCCGTTGGTGCAGTAGCGTTGGTAGAAATGGCGGTAAATACCAGCCGTCCTACCGTCATTAAGGCGAGCAAACCTAAAATCATCGGCAAGGGTTGCTGTAATAAAGACAATAAAAATTGCTGGCTGGTGATTTGTTTAATGTAGTCGTGGCTACCGCCGAGCATTGGCGCATAAATTAGCCCAAAAGGAATCACCAAAAAGAGCGGAATTAAAATATTGTGAGTGGTTTTAAGGGGCAACTTGCCGTAGAGCGAGCGTGTGGCGAACAGCACACTTTGGAAAATTCGGCACATAATGCCAATAAAAACGCCCAACGCTAGCACTTGCCAGTATTGGTCAAAAGGCAGTGGCAAACCGTAGTCCACATACAGGCCAGGCGTGCTGCCAAAGAAAAAGTACGTGGTAATAACAGAGGCAATGGAGGCTGTCATTGACGTAAAAAGAATCACAGGCGTGAAGTTGAAACTCACCGCCTCCAAAATAAATAGCGTACCAGCAATGGGCGCACTAAATGCCACACTTAGCCCTGCCGCCATTCCCGTATGGATTAAAACTTGCTTTTTATCCTCCGCATTATGGAAGGCTTTATCGCAAAAACTTTCGGCAATTTGCGCCCCCATTTTGATACAAGGTCCTTCACGACCAGCGAAAATTCCGGGACAAAGGGCAAGCAATGCACCTACAAAAGTTCGCCACAACGCACTCCACCAATGGAGCGTTTTTTGTGCATAAAGCGGTTTTATGACGTTAATCAGCATGAACCCCACAACCGCCGTACCCGCCACATACAGTACAATATATTCAGGGTTGGCGCGCATATAAGGGTAAAGGAAAAGTAGCCCTTGTAGCGTGTGATCGATAATCAAACGAAATACGCTCACCACCACACCGATCACCGTTCCAATGGCGGCACCGTAGATCAGAAAACTGGCTTTTTCGCTGGAAAATAAACTGGCGAAATGCTGCACAGAATATCGATTTTGGCGAGCATTCGTGGTGTTATTTTGCGGGAGTTTGTTGCGTAAATCTTTGCCGTTGAACATTGCTACTTACTTGGCCTGATGGAAAATATTAAGTGGGCATTTTAATGGAAAAGCGAATAAAAAACCACGCTGGAATTTTCAAAAAAATTCTGAAAATTCCGGCGTGGCGAATTTGGGTTAAATGGGGCTAGGCTGTTTCGATGTCGCCGCAGAAACGGTAGCCTTCACCGTGAATGGTGGAAATGATTTCAGGCGTGCCAACGTGATCTTCAAAATGTTTGCGGATACGGCGAATGGTTACGTCTACTGTGCGATCTTGTGGTTTTAGTTCACGACCTGTCATTTTGCGAAGTAGCACTTCACGGGTTTGGATTTTGCCAGGGTTCTCGCAGAAGTGGAGCATTGCTCGAAATTCGCTACGTGGCAGTTTGTATTCTTCGCCGTCTGGATTGACGAGCGTGCGACTGTCTAGGTCTAATACCCAGCCATTAAAACGGTATTGATCCACGCTTTGCACGACTTTTTTCTGAGCATCAATCATTGTGCGTTGTAGTAAATTTCTTGCACGAATAGTTAATTCACGAGGGTTGAAGGGTTTGGTTAAATAATCATCAGCACCAATTTCTAACCCTAAAATTTTATCCACTTCGTTATCACGTCCTGTTAAAAACATTAAGGCGGTGTTGGCGTTTTCACGTAACTCACGTGCGAGCATTAAGCCATTTTTTCCCGGTAGGTTAATGTCCATTACTACGAGATTGATTTTATGTTCAGAAAGGATGCGGTGCATTTGGTTACCGTCGGCTGCTTCGTATACGTCATAACCTTCCGCTTCAAAAATACTTTTGAGTGTGTTGCGTGTAATTGTTTCGTCTTCCACGATAAGAATTTGTGGGGTGTTCATTGGGAAAAATCCTTAAAATTTTGACCTTGTAATATGCGAAGTAAATCCCACTTATTCTATGCTCAACTAATGAAAATGCAACAGAATTATAACAGAACTGTAATATCTCTTTGTCATTTGTACCTCGTGTTAAAACTTTGTTTTAAAGGAACGAGGCACGGCTTTGATTTTCGGTAAATCTTGGCGTAGGGCGTTGCTATCGTATTGGCTTACAGGAATGGAATGTTCAATGTAGGTTTCAATGGCTGGCAAGTTCATTGCGTATTTTTCGCAAGCAAAACTAATGGATGCGCCACTTTTGCCAGCACGTCCTGTGCGCCCAATGCGGTGAACATAATCTTCTTTGTCATCAGGTAAATCAAAGTTGAACACGTGGGTAACGTCTGGAATATGCAAGCCACGAGCCGCCACATCTGTTGCCACGAGAATATCTAAATCGCCATCGGTGAATTGCTTTAATAAAGAAAGGCGTTTTTTCTGCGGTACATCGCCTGTAAGCAATGCCACACGGTGACCGTCTGCCACTAAGTAGCGCCAAATTTCCTCGCACTGGTGCTTGGTGTTGGCGAAGACAATGGCACGATCTGGCCATTCTTCTTCAATCAATGTGAGCAATAAGGGAATTTTGTCGTTGTTGGCAGGGTAAAATAATTCTTCTTGAATGTTGTGGCCTGTTTTTTGTTCAGGCTCAATTTCAATGTATTCAGGGGCGTTCATATCTTCAAAGGCGAGTTCACGCACTTTGTAGGAAAGGGTCGCTGAAAAGAGTAGTGTTAAGCGTTCAGTGGCTTTGGGGCAACGCCGTAATAAATAGCGAATATCTCGAATAAAGCCCAAATCAAACATTCGGTCTGCCTCGTCTAATACGACCGTTTGAATATTGTCTAAACGCACAATGCCTTGTTTGACATAGTCGATCACACGCCCTGTGGTGCCGATTAAAATATCAACCCCTTGCTCTAATACGGCAAGTTGTTTGTCATAACCTTCACCACCGTAGGCTAACCCTGTTTTTAACCCAGTGGCTTTGCTTAGGAATTGGGCATCTTTATGAATTTGTACGGCGAGTTCACGAGTAGGGGCTAAAATTAACGCACGAATATTGGTGTGCAGGGCTGTGGGTGGATTTTTGAGTAAATGTTGAAAAGTGGCGATTAAAAACGCCATTGTTTTGCCAGTACCTGTTTGGGCTTGCCCTGCGACATCTTTACCTTGCAAACTTAGCGGTAAAGAAAGGGCTTGTATGGGCGTGCAAGTGGTGAAATTTGCCTGTTTTAAGGCCTTTTGCAACGCAGGATCTAAGTCAAGATCGGCAAAATGCACAGGCTTACTTGATGGTTGAGACGATGCTATGGACATAGTTATTTCCGTAAAAATGATGAAAACTAAAAAGCGCCGCTTAATGGCGCTCAAAAAATTGTGTGGAGAATAGCATAATCTGTACAAAACCGCTAAAAAAGCCTGCAAAAAATAGGATTTCACTTAGACAGTAAAAAGTTTTGGTGATAAAATCCGCACCAATTTTTTTAACCCCTTTCTAGCAAGCATTGCTTTCATTCAACTAACTCATAAAATCCATTTCAATTATGCATTTAACTCAATTAAAAAATACCCCTGTTGCCGATCTTATTACATTAGGCGAAGGTATGGGCTTGGAAAATTTAGCCCGTTTACGCAAACAAGACATTGTGTTTGCCATTCTCAAACAACACGCCAAAGGCGGCGAAGATATTTTCGGTGGCGGCGTATTGGAAATTCTACCAGACGGCTTTGGTTTTCTGCGTTCAGCAGACAGTTCCTATTTAGCTGGCTCTGATGATATTTACGTTAGTCCGAGCCAAATTCGCCGTTTTAATTTACAAACGGGCGACAAAATCGAAGGTAAAATTCGACCGCCAAAAGAAGGCGAACGCTATTTTGCCTTGCTCAAAGTGGATCGTGTAAACGATGACCGTCCTGAAATCTCTCGCAATAAAATCCTTTTTGAAAATCTAACCCCACTTCACGCAAATTCACGCCTACGTATGGAACGTGGCAACGGCTCAACCGAAGACCTTACCGCACGTATTTTGGATCTCGCAAGCCCTATCGGTAAAGGTCAGCGTGGCTTAATCGTAGCGCCTCCAAAAGCGGGTAAAACAATGTTGTTACAAAACATCGCTCAAAGCATTACACACAATTACCCTGATGTGGAATTGATCGTATTGCTCATTGACGAACGCCCAGAAGAAGTAACCGAAATGCGCCGTACCGTAAAAGGCGAAGTGATTGCCTCGACCTTTGACGAACCAGCCGCTCGTCACGTGCAGGTAGCAGAAATGGTTATCGAAAAAGCGAAACGTGCGGTAGAACACAAAAAAGACGTGGTGATTTTGCTCGACAGTATCACTCGCTTGGCTCGTGCGTATAACACCGTAACCCCAACCTCTGGCAAAATTTTATCAGGCGGTGTGGATGCAAATGCCTTGCATCGTCCAAAACGTTTCTTCGGTGCGGCACGTAACGTAGAAGAAGGCGGCAGCTTAACGATTATCGCAACAGCGCTAGTGGATACTGGCTCGAAAATGGACGAAGTGATCTTTGAAGAATTTAAAGGTACAGGGAATATGGAACTGCATCTTGCTCGCAAAATCGCCGAAAAACGTGTATTCCCAGCCATCGACTTCAACCGTTCAGGCACACGTAAAGAAGACCTTCTCACAACCCCAGATGAACTGCAAAAAATGTGGATTCTCCGCAAAATCCTCAACCCAATGGGTGAAGTGGAAGCAATGGAATTTCTTATCGACAAACTCGCTGTGGGCAAAACCAACGAAGAATTTTTCGACATTATGCGTCGTTCGTAATTTACAAACCGCCAAAAAACCGAACGCCGGAATTTTTGAAAAAATTCCGGCGTAGGTGTTATTCAACATCCAGTGCAGTGCCAGCTGGAATGTTAGCTAAGGCTGGAGTAGAAAAACTAAAAAGGGCAAGCAAGCTTGCAGTGATGAGGTTGTGTTTTTTTATTCTAGTAAAGGGCTAGAATTTAGAAAAATTCGTTTGTAAGTACGGCGAAAATGATAATTTTCTTTGACTAATTGACAATCAAAAGGTAATATTTGCTCCCTATGCAAAAGGTAAAACTACCCCTAACCACTGACCCAATTAAAGACGCACAGCGGCGCATTGATCTGCAAGGATGCTATGCGAAATCATCGCTAACTCGTCTGGCAGAGTCAGTAAACAAAGTGCTTAGTGATGCACAGGTTGAATTATCATTTTATGTGGATCCGCAAAAATTAGCGGTGATGAAAGGGCAAGCCCAAATTAGTGTAGAGCTTACCTGCCAACGTTGTGGTGAGCCTTTTGTACACTCGCTGGATTGTGAATTTATTTACAGTCCCGTGAAAAATCCACAGCAAATTGATGATTTACCTGAAATTTATGAGCCGGTGGAATTAAACACTTTTGGTGAAATAGATTTACTTGGTCTGGTGGAAGATGAACTTTTGGTGGCACTTCCTCTTGTGCCGAAGCATTTATCTGAACACTGTGAAGTGTCCTTGGCGGACTGGACTTTTGGCGATCTCCCTGCAGAAGCAGAAGAAAAACCGAATCCTTTCGCTGTATTAGCTAGTTTAAAGAAAAAGTAATTTAGGAGTATAGCCAATGGCTGTTCAACAAAACAAAAAATCTCGTTCACGCCGTGATATGCGCCGTGCGCACGATGCCTTAACAACTGCTGCTGTTTCTGTGGATAAAACCACTGGTGAAACACACTTACGTCACCATGTAACTGCTGATGGTTACTATCGTGGTCGTAAAGTAATTAACAAATAATTGTTATTGCTTTGAGGTAATCCATTGAGTCGTCTAACTTTAGCGTTAGATGTAATGGGCGGGGACGTAGGTCCCCGTATTACTATGCGCGGTGCCATTGCTGCCGTTGAGAAAGATCCCCATCTTTCTCTTTTGCTATTTGGCGATAGCTCACAAATCACGCCTTTCCTTGACGCATTGCCGTCCCCCACTTGTCACGATTCCCCTGATTCTCCTGCTCGTACCTTGCACCAGCGTTTGCGTATTTTTCATACCGATAAGGTGATTAGTAATCACGCCAGCATAAAAGAGGCCTTGCGCCACAGTCGTGGTAGCTCAATGCGTGCAGCGTTGGAGGCTGTGCGTGACGGCACTGCACAAGGTTGTGTGAGTGCAGGGAATACAGGCGCATTAATGGGGCTGGCGAAACATTTAATTCAGCCCATCGCACACATTCAGCGTCCTGCTTTGGTGTCGATTATTCCGGCCTTGCCAACAGGCAAACAGGCGATGTTGGATCTCGGTGCCAATGTGCAGTGTGATGCCGCACAACTGGTGCAGTTTGCCCAAATGGGGAGCATTTTTGCGAAACATTATTTAGGGTGTGCTGCGCCACGAGTTGCTTTGCTGAACATTGGCACGGAGTCCCATAAAGGCACGCCTGCCATTCGTGAGGCGGCGGAGTTGCTACCTGACTTAGTGAATTATGTAGGCTTTTTGGAAAGCGACAAATTGTTGGCAGGGCAAGCGGATGTGATCGTTCAAGATGGCTTTGTGGGCAACATTGCCTTAAAAACCCTAGAAGGCACCGTTAAGCAGTTACATTTTTTATTAAAAAATTCCGGCGTAGCCATTAAGTCTCGAGGTGTTATTGCACGGCTTAGTGACTACTTGCGCCGTTTCGTTTATCATCAAGTGGAAAAAAAATTGCAAGCTAAGTGGCAAGCCTTAAACCCTGAACAATATAACGGTGCTTCCCTTTTAGGTTTACAAGCTGTGGTGGTGAAAAGTCACGGCAGCGCTAACGAACATGCATTTGCACACGCCATCAATCAAGCGGCGATGCAAGTACGTTTAGATTTAGTCAATAAAATGACTACCGACTGGGCAAACCTGCCCCACTGATATCAACTTTTTGAAATATAACGATAAAATTGTGAGAAATTTATGAGTACTACCCCAGCCGCCAATAAAATTTTCAGCAAAATTTTAGCTACTGGTGCCTATTTGCCGAGCCAAATTCGTACCAATGCGGATTTAGAAAAAATGGTCGATACCAGCGATGAGTGGATTACTGCTCGCTCTGGTATTAAAGCTCGCCATATTGCTGCACCTGATGAAAGTGTGGTTACAATGGCAACGAAGGCCGCTTTAAATTGTTTAGAAATGGCAAATATTGATGCACAAACCATTGATTTAATTATTGTTGCAACCACAAGTAATGATAAAGCCTATCCAAGTGCTGCCTGTGATGTGCAGGGTGCTTTGGGAATTAAAAATGCCATCGCCTTTGACTTAGCAGCTGCTTGTAGTGGCTTTATTTATGGGCTAAGCACGGCGGATCAGTTCATTAAAACAGGGCAGGTGAAACGTGCGTTGGTTATCGGATCTGATCTCAATTCTCGCCGTTTGGACGAAACGGATCGCAGTACAGTGATTTTATTTGGTGACGGCGCTGGTGCGGTGATTTTAGAGGCAAGCCACGAGGCGGGCATTCTTTCCACGCACTTGCACGCAAGCCCAGAGAAAAATGAAATGTTGCAATTACCGCAAGCGCAACGTGGCGAGGCGCAGTCTGGTTTTATTCAAATGCAAGGTAACGAAACCTTTAAACTTGCGGTACGTGAGCTGTCTAATGTGGTGGCTGAAACGTTGGAGGTTAATCAATTAGATAAATCCGCCATTGATTGGCTTGTACCACATCAGGCGAATTTGCGTATTATTTCTGCCACAGCGAAAAAATTAGCAATGGGAATGGATCAAGTGGTGGTGACGTTGGATCGTCACGGCAACACCAGTGCAGCAAGCGTACCTTGTGCCTTAGATGAGGCAGTGCGTGATGGCCGCATTCAGCGTGGGCAACTGGTATTGCTTGAAGCATTCGGCGGCGGCTGGACGTGGGGTTCTGCCTTAGTTCGTTTTTAATGATTAAAAATTTAGAGGATAAAAAATGAAAAAATTTGCAATGGTTTTTCCGGGTCAAGGCTCCCAAAGCGTTGGAATGTTAAGCGAGTTGGCGGAACATTACGCCATCGTGCAAGAAACATTCCAACAAGCCAGCGAGGTGTTGGGCTATGATTTATGGGATCTCGTGCAAAATGGTAGTGCTGAGGCGTTAAATGTGACGGACAAAACCCAGCCAGCCTTGCTAACCACGTCAGTGGCGGTGTTCCGTGTGTGGCAACAGCTTTACCCTGATTTAAAACCAAGCGTAATGGCTGGGCATAGTTTGGGCGAATATTCCGCCCTAGTATGTGCAGGTGTGATTGATTTTCAAGATGCAGTAAAACTAACTGCACTGCGTGGTCGCCTAATGCAGGCTGCCGTGCCAGCAGGCAAAGGGGCAATGTACGCCATTATCGGCTTGGCGAACGATAAAATCATCGAGGCTTGTCAGCAAGCGGAGCAAGGCGAAATTGTGTCTGCGGTTAATTTTAATTCACCTGGTCAAGTGGTTATCGCAGGCGAAAAACCAGCGGTAGAACGTGCAGCTGTCCTTTGTAAAGAAATGGGCGCAAAACGAGCTTTACCGTTGGCGGTTAGCGTGCCGTCCCACTGTGCTTTAATGTGTGAGGCGGCTGAAAAATTTGCAGTTGCGTTGGAAGAAACCACATTCAATGTCCCGGCAGTGCCAGTATTGAATAACGTAGACGTTGCTGCGCCAATGGATCCAGAGGCGATCCGTTATGCGTTAGTTCGCCAGTTGTATAGTCCAGTTCGTTGGACAGAAGTGGTGGAAAAAATGGCACAAGACGGCGTAGAAACTCTGTTAGAAATGGGCGCTGGTAAAGTGTTAACAGGCCTAATTAAACGTATTGATAAAACTTTAGATGCGGTGGCAGTCAACGACAGCACAACCCTTAACGCTGCCGCAGAATTAGTAAAATAGGAAACAAAATGGAAAAGAAAATTGCATTAGTCACAGGGGCAAGTCGTGGAATCGGTAAAGCTTGCGCACAAAAATTAGCTGCTGAAGGCTTTTTTGTCGTGGGAACGGCGACTTCCGAAAAAGGCGCTGCCGCCATTAGCGACTACTTAGGCGAACAGGGCAGTGGGGCAGTGTTAAACGTTGCCGAGCCTGAATCTATTGACGCTTTGCTCAAACATATTCAAAGCACATTTGGCGATGTAACCGTACTCATCAACAATGCGGGAATTACTCGTGATGGCTTACTGATGCGAATGAAAGATGACGATTGGTTTGAGTTAATGCAAACCAATTTAACCGCTATTTATCGCTTATCCAAAGCCTTACTGCGCCCAATGATGAAACAACGTTTTGGCCGCATTATCAACATCGGCTCTGTGGTAGGCAGTATGGGTAATCCAGGCCAAACCAACTACTGCGCCGCCAAAGCAGGCGTTATTGGGTTTAGCAAAGCCTTAGCCAAAGAAGTGGCGAATCGTGGTATTACGGTCAACGTGGTGGCACCAGGTTTTATCGCAACGGATATGACGGACGCACTCAACGATGCGCAACGTGAAAGCATTCTAAGCCAAATCCCTGCTGCACGTCTTGGTGCCGCAGAGGACATCGCCAATGCGGTGGCTTTCCTAGCCTCCGACAACGCAGGCTACATCACAGGCTCCACACTGCACGTCAACGGCGGACTTTATATGGCGTAAGTGGCGTGTGGCGTAGTCGTTCATAAAAGCGAAGGCCGGAATTTTTGACAAAATTTTGTGAAAAATTCCGGCCTTACTTTTTTTAAGAAACTAATGAGGTAAAGGAAGGTGGCGAATACTTTCTTTCATAAGATTATCTAAATCTTGTTGAGAAAAACATTCCTCCTGCCATAATCGTTCAAACTCTTGATTTAACTGCGTAATACAAGTTTTATCTCGAATATTAACCAGTACTTCTTTATTATGGTTTAGTCCTGATTTTGTCATATTCATTGAACCTAAAAACACCCCTTTTTGATCAATAATAATGAGTTTTAAATGGCTAAATTGTTTTGCCATTTTTAATTGCACATTATTTTTTTGATTAAATATAAATTCAGGATGAATTGCCTGTAACTTTTTGAGGTATTCATTATTGAGTTCGTTTATCAGCAAACGCAATGTTTCCCCATTTTGCTTGTAGCGACGTGGCAGGCTATGCTGTGGTCGAAACAGAATATTCAATATTTTCTGTAGCGAACTTTGCTGTTCGTAATGATGCATCATTTCAAACCATAAACGGTTGCATTCCTTTTGTAGTTTATCTTTACGTGTTTTGTAATCATACAGAATGTCATCAGGCGATATTGGTTTAAACTGGTAAAACGGTTTTAAATCCTCATAATATTTTTTATGTTTATCATTTAAAGTATAGCCCAAAGAACTAATTACTTTAATCTTTCCACCTTGTATTAGAAAATCATTAAATAGCTCGTTTAAATCATTATGAATATAAGGAGATATTATTTTTATTTCCTTAGCATATTTTATTGAACTTAGGATTCGTTGTTCAAAATCAGAGCCGATAATGATTTCATTATACTTATCGTAAGCCAATCCATTTAAATCAATATGTAACGCCGACATTTTCGTTATTTCCCAATACAAAATGAGCTGAAAATGCTGGAAAGCAGATCGTCAGAAGTGAACTGTCCAGTGATTTCGCTGAGTTCTTGCTGGGCTAGGCGTAGTTCTTCGGCGAGTAGTTCGCCTGCTTGGAAATCAACGAGCTGTACCAGGCCTTGATCTAAGTGGCTGCTGGCTCGGTTTAGGGCCTCTAAATGGCGGCGACGAGCGATAAAACCGCCTTCGGTAC
Organism: Actinobacillus sp.; assembly: GCA_020026075.1. Taxonomy (GTDB): domain Bacteria; phylum Pseudomonadota; class Gammaproteobacteria; order Enterobacterales; family Pasteurellaceae; genus Actinobacillus_C. The sequence continues at coordinate 21,518 of JAHHQZ010000016.1, forward strand.
CGCTTTGATAGCCCATACTTTCTTTTAAATGCTGGCGGAGTAAGGCCACGCCATCGCCTGTTTTGGCGGAAAGATGAATCAGCGGTGTGTTTTGATCTTGCTCAATTTGCGTCGTTTCGCCGCTTAAATCCGCTTTATTGCGAATAATGGTGACTGGCACATTTTTTGGCAGTTGCGGTAAAAATTCCGCACGAATATTCGCCACACTTTGGCTTGGGTCGGTGCTGTCGAGCATTAGCAATACACGATCCGCCTGTTGGATTTCCTGCCACGCACGCTGAATGCCGATTTGTTCCACTTCATCCGTAGCGTCACGCAAGCCTGCGGTGTCAATAATGTGTAACGGCATTCCGTCAATGTGGATATGCTCGTGCAGCACGTCACGGGTCGTTCCTGCGATGTGGGTAACAATCGCCGCATCACGCCCAGCAAGGGCGTTGAGCAAGCTAGATTTGCCAGCATTTGGGCGACCTGCAATCACCACTTTCATTCCTTCACGCAAAATACTGCCCTGTTTGGCTTGCTGTTGCACATTTTTAAGCTGAACGATAATTTCACGGAGTTTGTTTTCAATTTTGCCGTCTGCAAGAAAATCAATTTCTTCGTCTGGAAAATCAATCGCCGCCTCAACGTAGGTTCTCAGGTAAATCATTGCGTCCACGAGGGCGTTCACTTGGCTGGAAAATTCGCCTTGTAGCGATTTTAACGCACTGCGAGCAGCTTGTTCGGAAGTGGCATCGATTAAATCTGCAATAGCCTCCGCTTGGGCGAGATCGAGTTTGTCATTTAAAAAGGCTTGCTCGGAAAATTCACCTGGACGGGCTAAGCGAATATTTGGAATGGTTAAAATACGTTTTAAGAGTAAATCCATTACCACTTGACCGCCGTGTCCTTGCAGTTCGAGAACATCTTCGCCAGTAAAAGAAAATGGGGCTTTGAAGAACAAGGCGATGCCTTCATCAAGTACGGTGCCGTCTGCCTCTTTGAAAGGTAAATACTCGGCGTAGCGTACTTTGGGACATTTGCCGAGTACGGCTTCGGCAACGGTTTTTGCAAGTGGGCCTGAGACACGTAGAATGCCGATACCGCCACGTCCGATAGGGGTTGCTTGTGCAACGATGGTTTCAGTTTGAATGCTCATAATTTTTTCGTTTTAACTTTTGGCTAGGTCGGAATTTTCGTAAAAATTTCAGCCTAGTAAATTATAAATAAAAGAAAAGGTATCGTGGGATACCTTTTCTTGGCTTAATGTTTAGGCCTTAACCTATTTTTTCTTTTTACGAGAATGTAAACCTTTTTTCTCAAGCTCGTAGTAGATAATTTGTTGCTGTGCGATGGTGATTAGGTTGGACACTAACCAGTAAAGCACTAAGCCTGATGGGAAGAACAAGAAGAACACGGTGAAAACCAATGGCATATAAGTCATAATTTTCGCTTGTGTTGGATCCGTTACTGGCGTTGGCGACATTTTCTGTAAGAAGAACATCGACGCACCCATTAGGATTGGCAAAATGTAGTATGGATCTTGTGCCGCTAAGTCGTGAATCCAGCCGAAGAATGGTGCTTGGCGTAATTCAACCGCTTCCATAAACATATAGTACAAAGCAATGAGAATTGGCATTTGTAGGAAGATTGGTAAACAGCCGCCGAGTGGGTTTACTTTTTCTTCTTTGTAAAGTTTCATCATCGCTTGGCTCATTGCTTGCTTGTCATCACCGAAACGTTCACGCATTTCTTGGATGCGTGGTTGTAGCATACGCATTTTCGCCATTGAGGTGTATTGCGCACGAGTAAGCGGATAAAGCAGGGCTTTTACAATGATGGTAACGATGATAATCGCCACACCCCAGTTGCCTACAAAGCCTTGAATGAAAGCCAATAATTGGAATAAATATTTGGAAATGAACCACGCCCAGCCGTAGTCAAGGGTAAGTTCTAGGTGGTTTGCCACTTTTTCCATTTGATCTTGGAGTTTTGGACCTGTCCATAAACGCAAGTCAATTTGTGAATCCGCACCTGGTGCAATGCTCACTGGCGCACCACGATAACCGATAATGCCTACATTCTGTTTTGCATTCGTATAGGTGAAGAATTGGTTTGTTTGATCTTGGGGTGGAATCCACGCAGACACGAAGTAGTGCTGCAATACCGCAATCCAGCCAGCTTTGGTAGAAACGTTAAGATCTTTTTCTTCCATATCTTTGAAGGTGTATTTTTCATAGTTATGTTCAGAAGAAGAATAAGCCGCACCAGTATAGGTTGGCATTGTTAAGCTACTTTTATTTTCAACGAGCGTATGTTTGATTTTGGCGTAAGGCTCAACTTCAATGGTACGAGCGCTGTTATTTCGCACGTTAAAATCAACATCCACAACATAACTATTTGGTTTTAAAACAAACGTTTTAGTGTAAGTTACACCGTCTTTTTCATAAACCAAAGGAACACGTAATTCTTTTGCCCCTTGTGCTAATACGAAATTGTCGCCATCGACTTGGTAATTAGCACGGCCAGTTGTGCTGTCGCTGCCATCTTTACCGATTAAGCCACTTTGTGCGATGTACACGCCGTCTTTGCTGTCTTCAAGTAATGTAAAAGGTTGTTTAGAATGCAAGGTGGCATCGTATTTTAAGAGTTGGGCTTCAACAATATCACCGCCTAAGGTGTCTACTTTCAAACGGAATACGTCATTTTGTAGCGTAATAATACGGCCTTGCTGTTGGCTAGCGTTGCTATTTTCTGTTAAAGCGGAAAGTGGTTGCTTGGCTTGCTCAGCTTTAGCCATTTCTGCTGGTGTCGGTTTTGGAGAGTTGTAATCTAAATTCCACTGCTGATAAACGAGGAATGAAAGAAAGAGCAGTGCCAAAAGGAACAGGTTACGTCTTGAATTCATTAGGGTTTCTCTTTGGTTGTTGATGATTGCTTTAACGGCGGAACAGGATCATAACCGCCGGCGCATAAAGGGTTGCATTTTAATATACGTTTACAAGTTAGCCAAGCCCCTTTTATTAGGCCGTGGGTTCGCAATGCCTCAATACCGTAATGGGAGCAAGTTGGCGTAAAGCGACAACGAGGGCCGATTAGCGGGCTGATGAGGTATTGGTAGGCATGGATGATGGCGATACCGATTTTTGCGCCAAGCGAATGTGTCTTTGCCATAATTTGTGGAGTGTATTCGTTAAATTGGCGTTATCTAAACGACCGATAGGTGCACGTGCAATAACCACGAAATCGTAAGGGGGAAGTTCATTTTGGTGTAAACGAAAATATTCACGGCATAAACGTTTTACACGATTGCGTTCGTGGGCGCGTTTTAAATGCTTTTTGGGAATCGCTAAACCTAAACGTGGAACATCACTGTGGTTTTTTCGAGCAAGAATGGTAATTTCAGGCGAACTCGCACGGAGCGGATCTTGGAAGACGTATTTAAATTGAACGGGGGTTAATAGACGTAACCCCCGTGGAAAGTTTTGCTTAAGCAAAGCGTACGCTCACATTAAGCTGATAAACTTTTACGACCTTTAGCACGACGACGAGCTAAAACTTGACGGCCATTTTTAGTCGCCATACGAGCACGGAAACCGTGAGTGCGGCTACGTTTTAAAACTGAAGGTTGAAAAGTGCGTTTCATAGTAATCTACCTCAATAAAAACTTACTTCTTCCACTGACTCTACTGAGGCAGGTCAATAGCGAGAATAAGGGTGAATAAAAAAGACGTGGGATTTTACTCATAAAATCGACCATCGTCAAATAAGAAATGAACAATCGCTCGACAAAGAACCTCTGTTCACAAGGATAGGGCGGAATTATACGGTTTTTATGCTTAATCACAAGCCAGCAAATTTATTTTTTTATCCTTTTGCGGATCTTTTACCAAAATTATTGTAGAATTTCGCCCACTTTTTTAAGGCTACCTCTAGTACTATTAATGGCGAGGTCGGAATAATTTTTAAAATTTTAGCAAAAATTCCGACCTATAATTTTCACTCAAACGATATCAAAACACTATATTAGAACAAAAAATATGAACGAATTATCACTTTGGCAAGATTGCTTATTGGCACTGCAAGATCGCTTATCTGGCGTGAGTGATCATACTGATCAGAACCCTAATTTTTGGCTAAAACCTTTACAAGTCGAATATGTGGGCGATGAATTGATGGTGCTTTACGCCTCAAATTTTTTTATTGAGGCGCACATAAATAGTGTTTTTTTAGGTGATATTACTTCGATCTGTCGTGAACTAACACAAAACCCTAATTTTACCGTTGAAGTGCGAGTGGGAAGCAAGCCTGAACCTGTAACAGTTACGCCAGCAGAGAACGCCAAAAGCAATGTTGCTCCTGCTGTAGAGAACGAAAAAACAGCAATACCGTTTCAATCTAATCTTGATCCTTATTATTTGTTTGAGAATTTTGTGGAAGGTAAATCCAACGAGTGGGCAAAAGCGGCAGGGCAGAAAATTGCGATGAATCCTGGTGATAAACGCCATAATCCGCTTTTTATTTACGGCGGTACTGCGTTGGGTAAAAGCCATTTGTTGCACGCCATTGGCAACAGCATTATGGCTCGCCATCCGCAAGCTCGTGTGATGTATTTGCACGCCGAACGTTTTATGCATTTTTTTGTAACGGCATTAAACGATAAAGAAAAACAGAAAAAAATCTTAGAATTCAAAGAGTTCTATCGCAATTTAGATGCCCTTCTGATTGACGATATTCAATTTTTTGCGGGCAAAGATGCAATGCAGGAAGTGTTTTTCCATATTTTTAACGCCTTAATGGAAAGCAATCACCAAATCGTGCTGGTGTCGAACGAGTATCCAAAAGAAATTGATAAAATCGAGGATCGTTTGAAATCTCGCTTTGGCTGGGGGTTATCTATTCCTATTGAGCCGCCTGACTTAGAAACGAGGGTCGGAATTTTGCTGCAAAAAGCGGAAGAACGTAAGTTTCACTTACCGCACGATGTGGCGACTTTTATCGGCCAGCGTTTGCGTACCAACGTGCGTGAATTGGAAGGGGCACTGAATATTTTACAAGCAAATGCTGAGTTTACAGGGCGAGCTATCACCATCGATTATGTGCGTGATGTGTTGCGTCATATGATTGCGGTGCAAGATAAATTGGTTACTATCGAAAATATTCAAAAAATTGTGGCGGAGTATTTTCACGTGAAAGTGCAAGATCTTAAATCGAAAAGTAAGAAACGCACGATTACTCGTCCCCGTCAAATGGCAATGGCATTGGCCAAAGAATTAACAAACCGCAGTCTGCCTGAAATTGGTAATGAATTTGGTGGACGCGACCACACAACCGTATTACATGCTTGTAAAAAAGTGGCGGAATTGCGCCAAAAAGATACAGGCTTTCAAGAAGATTGGCTAAATTTAATGCGCACGCTTTCTGTGTAGCCATTGAACGTTTAATAAAGGTAAGAAAATGGAATTTATCGTCTCTCGTGAAAATTTAATCAAACCCTTAGCGCAGGTGTGTGCGGTACTGAGTAGCCGTCCGCCAATGCCTGTTTTGCATAATATTTTGCTGGAAGTAAAAGGCGGTACGCTTTTTATTACCGGAACCGATGCCGAAGTGGAACTTACGGCGCAAGTAACGCTATTTTCAGCCACTCAAGATGGCGTGGCGACAATTCCAGGTAAAAAGTTTTTAGATCTCTGCCGCAGTCTGCCTGATGACAGCGAAATTACCGCTAGCTTTGAGCAAGATCGTGCCATTATTCGTTCTGGACGTAGTAAATTTAATTTAAGCACACTCCCAGCGGAAGATTATCCAACCCTAGCGGATTGGCTGCCGAATGTGAGTTTTGAAATGGCACAAAGCACGTTGCTCAATTTAATTAACGCAACGCACTTTGCAATGGCCAGCCAAGATGCTCGCTATTTCTTAAATGGTATGAAGTTAGAAACCGATGGTCATTTATTCGCTGCGATTGCCACAGATGGCCATCGTTTAGCACGCTGTGAAGAACCTGTAAGTACGGAATTACCAAAACACGATGTGATTTTGCCACGCAAGGCGGTATTGGAATTACAACGTTCTTTAGACACAAAAGGCGATACGGTAATGGTACAAATTGGTACAAACAATTTGCGTGTTAATTTAGGCAAAATGATGTTTACTTCAAAATTATTGGACGGTCATTACCCAGACTACCGCCAAGTGTTCCCTCGTCAGCCAAAATACGACATTGCTATTGATGCACAGGCTTTCAAACGTGCTTGTATGCGAATGGCTATCGTTGCGCAAGATAAAGAAAATAAAGTGAAATTGGCACGTTTATTATTTACCGAAAATCAGCTAAAAATTACGGCCTCCAATCCATCGCTGGATAAAGCAGAAGAATTTTTAGACATCGCTTACAATGGCGATGCAATGGAAGTGGGCTTTAACATTGCTTATTTATTGGACGTTTTAAATAACATCAAAAGTGAACGTGTGCTAATGCGTTTAACTGACACCACTCGCCCTTGCTTGCTGGAAAGCGATCCATCAAGCAACGCACAATATGTCATTATGCCTGTGCGTTTGTAATTTGAGGTAATCGTGGCCATTGCACGCTTTACCGTAGAAAATTTTCGTAATTTAAAAAGCTTGGATACGTCATTTAATCCAAGCTTTAACTTTATTGTGGGAAACAACGGCAGCGGTAAAACGAGCCTGCTTGAGGCGATTTTTTATCTTGCGCACGGACGTTCTTTTAAAAGTGCCGTACAAAATCGCATTATTCAATATGACGCACCCCATTTTACGCTGTTTGGTCAAGTGCAAGAGGCGCAACATCAGTGGTCAGTGGGGCTACAAAAATTGCGTCAAGGGCAAACGAAAATGAAAATAAACGGCGAGGATGCTAAAAAACTCGCTGATTTAGCGCATTTATTGCCCATTCAAATTATCACACCCGAAGGGCTTAGCCTGCTCAATGGTGGTCCTAGCTGTAAACGTGCATTTCTCGATTGGGGATTATTTCACCATCACAATGATTTTTTCCCCATCTGGCAAAAGCTCGCTCGCCTTTTAAAACAGCGCAATGCAGCCCTGCTCCAAGCACGAACCTATCAAGAATTAAAACATTGGGACGAGCAGCTAGTGCCACTTTGCCTGCAAATTAGCCAATGGCGAGCGGAGTATGCCGCACAACTGCAAGTGGATATTGATAAAAGTTGTGCGTTATTTTTGCCCGAAGTAAAAATTGAAAGTCAGTTTTATCAAGGCTGGGATCGTAAAAAAGCGTATGCGGATTTGCTTGCAGAAAATTTTGAACGAGATCGCCAGTTGGGCTACACCTTCTCTGGTGCGCAACGTGCAGATTTACGGTTTAAAATCAATGGCTTACCTGTGGAGGATGTGCTTTCTCGTGGGCAGTTAAAACTGTTGATGTGTGCATTACGTTTAGCACAAGGCGAGCATTTAATGGCGCAAAAAAATCGTCATTGTATTTTTCTCATTGACGATTTTGCTTCTGAATTAGATGAAATTAAACGTGCATTGTTGGCTCAAAGGCTACAACAAAGTGGCGCACAGGTGTTTGTTACCGCCATTGAATTTTGCCAATTAAAACAAATGCAGCCAAAATCACAATGCACATTTCGTATTGAAAACGGTGTACTCTCGCCTGTCTAGCTTTCTGTTAGTCAGCTAAACATTCCATTAATTCTAAAATCGTGCCATCAGGATCACGAAAATAGAGGGCTTTGCTTTTACCCAAACCATCGTGGCTGAAATCAAAAAATTGCGGTGGGCTTAAACATTCCACATTGTGTGCCAATAAATGTTGGTACATTGTATCAATATCTTGCACAGCAAAACAAATTTCAGAAATACTTGGACGAGCTAAATCAGCACGTGCTTTTTGCGTTTCGCCATCAAAGGCCAATAGCTCAATGGTTGGCGCCGCAATATTTTCATTACCTCGCAAATAAGCGAGTTTCACCACACAATGGCGACGCTGGAATAATTTATCCGTTTCTGTCCCTTGCATTTGCGTCTGTGCAATAAGTTCTAGTCCTAAAATATCACGGTAAAAATCAATGGCACGACCAAGATCACTTACCGTGATACCAATATGCAAAATGGATTGAAGTTTAGGTATTGACATAATTTCTTAAAAAATTCCGGCCTAGCGTTAGTTCTTCACAAAGTGCATTGCGTTCACCACTTTACGCACGCCTGATACTTGGCGAGCCACGTTGGCGATAATTTGTGCTTGCTGCGGTAGAACGTCACCCATTAAATACACAACGGCATTTTCTGTGATCACTTTCACATTCATACTGCTCACATTTGGCGTGGTGAGTAATCGGCTTTTAATTTCTGAGGTGATTGCAGCATCTTTGAGAGTTTGTCCAACAGAAATTCTTGGTCCGACCATAAGCTCATTGTACACACGTGATACTTGGCGCACACCTTTGGCAACATTGGCTGCTTGTAATTTCAGGTTTTCCGTTGGCACTTGACCAATGAGTAACACTTCTGCGTTGTAAGATACGACATTGATACGAGCCTCGTGTTTCAACTGTGCATCTTGGTTGATGGCATTGATCACTTTTGCTTCAATGGCTTCATCATCAATTTGCGTACCCACTGTGCGTGGATCGCTAATGACTTTACCTGCAACGGCCGAGCCGCCAACGATAACTGCAGGAACGCAACCTTGCAGTGCGATAACTGCTCCAATACCTAAAATAAAAGATTTTAATTTCAATGACATAGTAGCTCCAATTATGAATGGGCGAAAAGGGAGTAATCTACCAATTCGCATAGGCTGTTGGTAATAAATAAGTGCTGTTCTAAAATGCGACTTTCTTTGCGGCTTGGCACAGGAATTTCAAGATCATTTTCCGAAAGAAAGCCTTTTACGTGATCATTATTGCTGCCTGTTAGCACAATAATTTGTAATCCTTTGCTAATGGCATTTTGGATCAGCTGTAAAATATTGTCTTCATTTCCGCAAGGGGCGAAAGTAATTAAAAGATCACCTTTTTGGGCTTGTGCCTCAAATTGGCGTAAGAAAAGCTGGGGTAGGCAGTCTTCGGTAACAAAAGCAGACGCTACCGTGCCATCAAGTGAAATCAGGACAGCAGGAAAACTAGGGCGGGAAAGTTCGTAACGGTGCAATAAATTGGCTACGAGAGATTGTGCATTAGTGTAGGCACGACCTTGTCCAGAAACGATGATTTTATTGCCCGACAGCAGGGTTTCTGTCATTTTTTTAGCCCCAAGCATCAGTAAGTCAGGCAACATTTTAGATGCAGCAATCTGATTTTGAATGCTTTCGTTATATAAATCGTTTATTTTTTCTAACATATTTACGTTAACCTATTCATCTAAAAAGTTTTCTATCCAAGTTATTTCATCGCCATTTGCCCCAAAGGCAACTAAGTCAAAACGGCAGTCGGCATCTTCTAGGCTTTGTTCTTGCTCGCTTAACCACAGGTTTGCGGCATCGAGCCAGCGTTGCTGTTTTTGCCAATCTACGCTTTCAATCGCACTACCAAAATGAGCATTTTTACGTTGGCGAACTTCCACAAAAACTGTCGTTGTGCCATCTCGCATAATTAAATCAAGCTCACCACTCTTAAAATGCTGATTAGCCGCAATAAAAGTAAGTCCTTGCATTTCTAAATAATGGCGAGCCAGTTGCTCGAATTTATCCCCTTGCCGTTGTTGAGGTGAGGTTTTCTTTAAGGGCGAATGTAACCACACGATTATTCCGCCACTTGTACTTGACCGTGTTCAAAGGTAAACCAAGGCATTGAGCGCTGGAATGTACAGCCGTAACCGTTTGCAATATTACCAGTTAAACCGTGCATTTTATAACCTGGAATATGACGAATTTCGCTGTAATGTTGCAGTAAATTCCACGCATCACTGCCCATTGCATACAAGCGCATTAAAGAATAATCTTGTTTATTTTGGCGTGCAATATTTTGGTACTGCTCGCTGTAGCGATCTTGGAACATTGGCAATTCAGTAAACTGCACGCCTTTCATCATCAAATTATATGCACCAGAATTGTTGGGCGAATTAATACGTGATGTGGTGAAAAGTGGCAGTTTGTTGTCGGTATTATCCAAAGCCGTTTTAATTTGTGCCATTTGCTGGTTATCACCCAAAGCAAATACCCCCGTCACTGGTTGGAATGTAGGGTCAAGATCTGCTAAAAATTGTGTCCCCTTTGGCTCATTTTTATTACCCGTTTTCAGTTTATTTGCAACTGTTTTTTTGGGAACTTCAATAATGCCTAAAGCCTGTACAAAAATATTATGTAAATCGTCCGTTGAACCGTAGTAGCGAAGCTCTACACGCTCGCCACCTAATTGGCGCCATTCATTAGCGAAAGCCTCGCCCACGCGTTGTCCAAGATCATTGCGTGGCATTAACACCAATGGCAATTTAATTTGCTCCGCAAACATTTTTTGAGCCGCTTCGCGTGCCTCGTCTTCTGGTGCAAGGCTGTAATAACAGGTATTGGCGTTAGGCATTGGCTGATTTAAATTATTTAATGCAATGATGCTCAAACCTTGCGACCAGCTTGGATGTGCAGCCAATTCGTTGACGTTTTGTTTAAGCAACGGCCCAATAACTGCGTCAAAGCCTTCACCATGCACCTGCTGCATAATATTGGAAAGTGGCGATTTCACGCTATCAAACCACGTAACAGGCACGTTGCTCATACCACGAGCATTTTCAATCCCCGCTTTCACGGTATTCCCAATCAGCTCAAACTGTCCGCTCAATGGTAAAATAACTGCCACTTTATTAAAGGCTAAACGCTGAAAATTCAGCACGCTTTGTAACGCACTTGGCAACAGAAAAGTTGGGTGTGCAGTTTGCCATTCCAATAATTGCGGACGAAGTGCTTCGGCATTGCTTAAATTTTTCTGATAGAGATCCGCTAAATTTAACCAATTTTGCAAGGTCGGATCATTTTGCGAAAAAAGCGCCGTGTCCACTAAGCTTGTGGCATCCAAATGTTGTAATAACGCCCAAATGGCATCGTTATTTTGCTGACGAGCGTTATTGTCGCTAAGCAATGGCTCTGCTTTGAGTAAATTTGCCACTGCCGTTAAATAGTGTTGCTGATTTTGTGCAATTTTGGCGTTAATTTGTAAGAAACGAATCTTCTGTGCATTACTTAATTCATTGAAATTCAATAGGTTAAGAAATTGCTCCGCACGAGCATTGTCTTGCTGTTGGCTTGAAAGATGAGCTTGAATGAGGTTGTAATCTTGCTGTTGCAGTTCATCTAAATGGGTTAAATCGTTTAGTAGTGCCTGCGCCTGCGGAAATTTATTTTCTTGAATAAAAGCACGAGCGGCCAGCAATTTAAAATTATTTTGTGTTGTGTTGTCGGTTGCTAGTTTGCTTTGCTGTAAATAGTAATTAGAGTTTGCGTTAATTTGTTGATTCAACGGGTTATTTTGAGAAAGATTAAGCCCTGCACAGGCAGACAATAAAAGGGTTAAAGAAAAGGGGGCTAAAAGATGTCGAAACGGTGTGCGTTGTGGTAGCATAATGTATTGTCTCCTCAAAATTAAAACCGAAAGATCTTACTTATCTCAAGCTAGAAAATCAACAAAAGCGATAAATTTATGCAAAATCAAAACTTAGAAAAAAACATCATTTTACCGAATGAAAATTACGGTGTGCTTTATATTGTACCAACGCCCATTGGCAATCTTGAAGACATTACGCAACGTGCGTTGCATTGCTTTGAAAGCGTGGATTTAATTGCTGCCGAAGATACACGCCACAGCGGTTTGCTGTTATCCCATTATGGTATTAAGAAACCGTTTTTTGCCCTGCACGATCACAACGAACAACAGCGAGCAAGCCACTTGGTAGAAAAATTACACCAAGGTCGGAATATTGCGTTAATTTCTGACGCTGGCACGCCGTTGATTAGCGATCCAGGTTTTCATCTCGTGCGGGCTTGTCGCCAAGCTGGCGTGAAAGTCGTACCGCTACCTGGTGCCTGTGCGGCGATCACCGCCCTTTCCGCCGCTGGTGTTGCGTCAAACCGTTTCTGCTTTGAAGGTTTTTTACCTGCCAAGAACAAAGGCCGTTTGGATTGTTTAAATGCGGTCAAAAATGAAACAAGAACGTTGATTTTCTACGAATCACCTCATCGCATTTTGGTTACGTTAGAGGCGATGTTAGCGGTGTTCGGAGCTAGTCGCTATGTGGTGCTGGCACGTGAAATCACCAAAACGTGGGAAAGCATTCAAGGGGCGCCATTGGGTGAGCTGGTGGCTTGGTTGCAAGAGGATCCGCAACGGATCAAAGGGGAAATGGTGCTGATCGTAGAAGGGGCAGCAGAGCAAGTTTCGCAAGAATTGAGCGAGCAAGCAACGCAAGCGTTGGCACGACTTTGCCAAGAGTTACCGCTGAAAAAAGCAGCAGCGTTGTGTGCGGATATTTTTGGTGAGAAAAAAAATGCCTTGTATCAATGGGGCTTGGAAAATATTCAAAAGTAGTTTTTGAGGAAAGCAAGATAAAAAAGCTAGGCTGGAATTTTCAAAAAAATTTAGAAAATTCCAGCCTAGTTATTTATTGATAATATTGAACGTTCGCCCCAGCACGCAAGTATTTGCCCCAGTCGTTACCGATGGCTTTAAGTTTTTCCTGCATTAGCTGATTAAACGCCATATTCATATACACTTCTTTGGTGACATTCGCGTTACGCACGCCTGTCACTTGTAAAATATGCCAGCCGTGTTGGCTTTTAAATGGCATAGAAATTTTTCCTTCAGGCGTGTTCAACACAGTGCGCGCAAAATTTGGCACATAGGTTTGAGCAAAAGCATAACCTAAGTTTCCGCCGTTAGCGCCGGAATAATAATCTTTGGAATAATCCAGCGCTGCTTGTGCGAAAGTGATTTTTTTATCCAAAATAGCTTGGCGAATTTGGGTTAATTTTGCTTTCGCTTGGGCGTCGCTCAGTATTGGATTGGTGGTTAGCAGGATATGACGCACATCGTATTCTTTTTCCAGAATCGGCTTAGTGTCGGATGTTTTTGCTTGCGCCTCAATACGTGCTGCACGTTGGGTAATTTGTGCTTTGGTGATTTCTTGTTGTAAACGTGGCACAAGGATTTGTTGTTGCACCTGCCCAAAAAGCATTTCTTGGCGCAAACTCGGCGCAAGCTGGCTGACAATTGTTTGGCGAAGTTTATTGAAATCAAAGCCTTGTTGCACTAAGCCAATTTTAAATTGTCCAATGCTTAAATGATTTTGACGAGCATTTTCCGCTAACCAGTTTTGTTCAGCACGCGCCACTTCTTGGCTGAGTACTTGGTGAAATAATTCTTCGGGAACTTGTAATTTTTCTCGTTGCACAATGCCCTCAACCAGCGTGGCATCCACGATTCGATTGATCACCTTGCGTTCATTAGCCGGGGTCGCACGTAACCGGAGTTGAGAAAGTTGAGTGCTTACTTGACTTTGAAGAATGGGCATTCCATCAACAGATGCCACTACTTTATCTGACATTGCGGCGTGGCTAGTTTGAAAAGCAAAGAAAGCAAGGAGAGAAAAACTCAGTTTTTTGTATGAAGGGGTAAAAGTCATCCTAACGTCCTAAAAATAAGTGATACTACTATAAGTCAGCGAGGGGGAGTAAAAGTTCCCACGCCGTAATAATAAAATGCCTGTATTATACGCAAACTCTGTTCACTTTGGGATTTTTTTATTGATTCATATTTTTATGTGATTTATCGCAAAGAATTTTGGCTATTCTCTAAGCGAACAATAGAAAATATTCACATTTAATTAAAAAAATGTTGACGATAATCCGCATAATCCGCATAATGCGCCCCGCACAGCCGATGTGAGGTTGTGGTATGGCTATGTAGCTCAGCTGGTTAGAGCACAACACTCATAATGTTGGGGTCACAAGTTCGAATCTCGTCATAGCCACCATTTGCGGAACTGGCGAAATTGGTAGACGCACCAGATTTAGGTTCTGGCGCCGAGAGGTGTGTGGGTTCAAGTCCCTCGTTCCGCACCATTTCACATTTAGCGTGCAAGTTTAGTTATTGGGGTATCGCCAAGCGGTAAGGCACTGGGTTTTGATCTCAGCATTCCTAGGTTCGAATCCTAGTACCCCAGCCAATAACTAAACTACAATATTTTACTTTTATTGGGGTATCGCCAAGCGGTAAGGCACTGGGTTTTGATCTCAGCATTCCTAG
>JAHHQZ010000017.1 GCA_020026075.1 Actinobacillus sp.
CGACCCCCTGCGTGACAGGCAGGTATTCTAACCAGCTGAACTACCGCTCCGTGAGGTTACTAGATTATCTTAAAAGATTGGCGGAACGGACGGGACTCGAACCCGCGACCCCCTGCGTGACAGGCAGGTATTCTAACCAGCTGAACTACCACTCCGCAAAAGCGAGGCGAATAATAATGATCGAACCGCCCCTCGTCAAGGAAAAAAATCAAAAGTTTTTTCAAGCGATTGTTTAATGATCGTTTTGTATAATTTCTGCGTCATCGGTGAGCCAAATGCACTTTCCTTTGCTCTTTTTATTGATTAACGCCAGCATTGCCTCATGAGCGGCTAGCTCTTCTGCACTAGGTGCTAGGCATTTTAGATTTTTTTCAATGGTGCGACTGGTCGGCGTAACGGCGGTAAATTCTGTCGCATTGTGGCTTTCTTCCGTTTGATCGAACAGAGAGGTTTGCCCGCCCGTCATCGCTAAGTACACCTCAGCGAGCAACTCTGCATCCAGCAAAGCGCCGTGGAACGTACGATTACTGTTGTCGATCCCCAAACGGTTACACAGTGCATCCAAGTTATTACGTTTTCCAGGATACATTTTGCGAGCCATCACGAGAGTATCGGTTACAACACTAATGTCCGCCGTTTGCACGCCTAAATGATGTTTACGAAATTCGTAATCCATAAAGCCCACATCGAAGGGGGCGTTGTGGATAATCAGTTCCGCCCCTTTGATGAAATCTAAAAATTCCTGTGCCACGCTCGTAAAAGGCGGTTTATCTTGCAAAAATTCATCGGTAATACCGTGCACACGTTCGGCTTCTGGGTCCACTTCACGATCAGGTTTAATGTAAAGATGTAATGTTCGTCCCGTGCGGCGGCGGTTCACCAGCTCTACCGCACCGATTTCAATAATGCAATGACCTTCGTAGTGAGGACCAAATTTTTGCATACCAGTGGTTTCCGTATCCAGCACCACTTGGCGTTGCACAGTGGATTGGCTTGGAGGAATTAAATTCGTCATTGGATTTTCCTTAAATTTTCGCAAAATTTTCGGTATTATCCGTTTTTCGTGCTAGAACTCAACCGCTTTGTGTAAGGATTAACAAGGTCGGAATATTTTTAAAAAATTTATAACCCTAAGGACGATATGAAACAAATTGAAATTTTTACGGACGGATCCTGTTTAGGTAATCCTGGTCAAGGCGGATTTGGGGCGATTTTACGCTACGGTCGCCACGAAAAAGAATTAAGCGAGGGCTTTTTTCTGACCACGAATAACCGTATGGAATTGCTGGCGGTGATCCGTGCTTTGCAAACCTTAAAAGAACCGTGCGCCGTGAGTTTGTACAGCGACAGCCAGTATATGAAACAGGGCATTACCAAATGGATTTATCAGTGGAAAAAAAATGGTTGGCGTAACGGTAAAATTAAAAATCAAGATTTGTGGCAGGCGTTGGATCAAGCCATTGCGCCCCATAAAATTGATTGGCATTGGGTGAAAGGGCATAGTGGTCACGTGGAAAACGAGCGTTGCGATGTGCTGGCACGCACGGCGGCGAATAATCCCACGAGTGAAGACACAGGCTATACGCCGAAAAATTAAGGAAAAAAATGAAACTACTTTATAACCTATTACTTTGGCTGGCAGCCCCTGCGGTCGCCATTTTTTTTGCCTGCAAGAACCGCCAAGCAGGGGGAAATTTGCCGTTGGTGCGCACAAGATTTGGTTTTTATGACAAAAAATCCCAAAAAATTCCGACCTACGGTATTTGGCTACACGCAGCGAGCGTGGGCGAAGTGGTATTGGCGAAAGCCGTAGTCGAAGGTCTGCGCCAGCGCTTTCCTCGTGTACCTATCACGCTCACCACGATGACGGTTACAGGAATGCGCCAAGCGCAAAAAGTCTTTGCACACACGCCTAACATCGCCTTAACCTACCTTCCTTACGATTTGTCTTTCGCCGTGCAGTCCTTTTTGCAACAGGTTAAGCCACGTTTAGGCATTATTTTGGAAACGGAAATTTGGGCGAATTTATACAACGCCTTGCACGACGTACAGGTGCCGTTTGTAATCGCCAACGCACGCCTTTCAGAGCGTTCCCAGCAAGGTTATGCACGTTTTAAAGCCAGCCTTGCGCCGATTTTAAATCAAACGAGTTTGATCGCCGCCCAAGATCGTGCCAGCGCTGAACGCTACACCAGTCTTGGTGTGAAAGCAGAAAAACTGCACGTAATGGGCAATTTGAAATACGATTTAAGCGTGCCGAGTACGGCAAATGTTGCCCAGTCGGCGTGGCAAAATGCCGTTGGCGATCGCCCTATTTGGGTAGCGGCTAGCACGCACGAGGGCGAAGATCCGCTCATTTTGCAAGCGCATCGCCAACTGTTGAAAACCTTGCCGAATGTGTTGCTCATTCTCGTGCCACGTCACCCTGAACGCTTTGACAGCGTGGCGAAGTTAATAAGCGATGAACGTTTTACCTTGCAACGCCGTTCGGATTTGAATTTATCCACGCAACAGGTGAATACCAATACGCAAGTGTTGCTGGGCGATAGTATGGGCGAATTGCTGAACCTTTACGCTCTTGCTGATATTGCCTTTGTGGCAGGTAGTTTAATTCCGCACGGCGGGCATAATCCGCTGGAACCGCTGGCGTTGGGCAAGCCTGTTATTAGCGGTTCATACGTGCAACATTTCCAAAAAATGTATGATGATTTGAATGCTGTGCAGGGCGTTTGTTTGTTGCCGAAAACCGATGATGTGGCGAATGAATTAGCTTGTGCATTACAAAAATGGTTCAAAAATTCCGACCTAGCCTTAGCGAGTGCAGAGCGTGGTCAGCAGGTGTTAAACCAAAATCGTGGGGCGCTGGATAATTTCTTGAATACGCTAGACGAACGAAATTTAACCAAACCTTTTCTAAAGCCCTAAATAAGCTAGGGCTATAAATCGCTAAAATTCTCAGGGAAAACTCGCTATAATGTGTCCCTATTTTTTGTTAGAAAATGCACGCTAAAAAGGATTAGATTATGCAAGTGACGGCTCAAAACATCAGCCAAGTGTTGCAAGAAAGCCAAATCAAGCCATTGGTTCTCACGTTTTATGCACCGAGTATGCCTGAAAGTACCGCATTCGTGGCAACGCTAGAAGCGTTAGAAAAACAACACGCTGGACAATTTATCTTAGGCACGGTGAATTGCGAAGAACAGCAACAACTGGCGATGCAATTTCAACTGCAAACCTTACCAACCACTTATTTTTTCAAAAATGCCCAACCTGTGGATGCGTTGCAAGGCGTGGCGGATTCCGCAACCCTTAACGCTCGTTTGCAACTGATTTTACCAAGAGAAGAAGAACTGAAATTCCAGCAAGCCTTAGACTTAATGGAAAAAGGCGAGGCCACTTTGGCATTGCCTTTGTTGAAAGAGGCGTGGATGCTAAGCGACAAACGTAGCCCAGAAATTGCGTTTGTGTATGCGCAAGCTTATTTGATTTTAAAACGAGCAGATGCAGCGCAAGCGGTGTTAGACGAAGTGAAATTAGAAGATCGCAAAAGTGAGTGGCACGCACTACAAGCCGAAATTGAGCTAATGAAAAAAGCAGCGGACACGCCAGAAATTCAACAGTTACAACAAGACTACCAACAAAATCCAACCCATAAAACTGCACTGAAATTGGCGGCTGCCTTGCAACAGGCAGGGCGAAGCGCTGAGGCGTTGTCTTTGTTATTCAATATTTTACAAACGGATTTGAGCGCCGAAAATGGCGAAGTAAAACAGGAATTTCTTGCAATTCTTGCCACGCTGGGCAATGGCGATAGCTTGGTCAACGAGTACCGCCGTAAACTTTATTCATTACTTTACTAATTTCTTAAAGGAACAAACGAATGACGGATAAAACCACATTACATAGCGAATTATTGATTTTAGGCTCAGGCCCAGCAGGCTACACGGCAGCAGTGTATGCGGCACGTGCAAATTTAAAACCTCGTTTAGTGACAGGAATGCAACAGGGCGGACAGCTCACCACGACCGATGAAATTGAAAACTGGCCAGGTGATTTTGAACGCACCACAGGCACGGAACTGACCAACCGTATGCAACGCCACGCAGAAAAATTTGGCACAGAAATTGTATTTGATGAAATTACCAGCGTAGATTTTTCCAAACGTCCGTTCACTTTGTTCGGTCAAATGCAAAACTTCACCTGCGATGCTTTAATCATCGCCACTGGGGCGTCGGCACGCTATTTAGGTTTGCCAAGCGAAGAAAATTATAAAGGGCGAGGCGTTTCCGCTTGCGCAACCTGTGATGGGTTCTTCTACCGCAACAAACCTGTTGCTGTTGTGGGCGGCGGCAACACTGCAGTGGAAGAGGCACTTTATTTGGCTAATATCGCTAGCGAAGTGCATTTAATTCATCGCCGTGATCAATTCCGTAGCGAAAAAATTCTCTTAGATCGCCTGTATAAAAAAGTGGAAGAAGGCAAAATTATTCTACACACGCCATACACCGTACAGGAGGTTCTCGGTAACGATATGGGCGTAACTGGCGTTGCCGTGCAGAACGTACAAACCAGTGCCATTGAAGAAATCAAGGTAGACGGCGTTTTCATCGCCATCGGACACGCCCCTAATACTGCCATTTTCGGTGAGCAACTTGAATTAAATCAAGGCTACATCGTGGTGAAGTCAGGCTTAAACGGCAACGCAACCGCCACTAGCGTAGCGGGTATTTTCGCCGCTGGCGATGTGATGGATCACGTGTACCGCCAAGCGATCACCTCCGCTGGTACAGGCTGTATGGCAGCCTTAGACGCGGAGCGTTTTTTGGATAGCCAATAATTTTCCCAAAGAAAGCAAAGACGGCGAGGGTTCGCCGTCTTATTTTGTATGTGATCTTTGGGCTTAAAAAAGAAACAGAAGAAACAATGGAAAAAACACGTCAAAAATATTTACAAAACTGGCTGAAATCCCAGCAAACACACATCAAGCAAGAAGTAAAACGTAATGTTGCACTGGCGAGTGTGTCGGCGGTGGTTTTAGTGGGGCAAGTGTATTGCTTTGCACAAATTTTGCAGGCACTCATAATGGATCATCAAGATCGCCAATCGCTGGTGGTTTATTTTATAGGCTTATTGTTAGGTTTTGTCTTGCGTGCAGGGATCCTTTGGTGGCGTGAGCGTTTAGGTTTTCAGGCTGGGCGAAAAATCCGCAATGAGGTACGCCGGAATATTTTGCAAAAAATTGATGCCGTAGGACCGGCAACCTTAAACAATAAACCTGTCGGCAGCTGGGCGACCATTGCGTTGGAGCAAGTGGAAAATTTGCACAATTTTTATGCCCGTTATTTGCCGCAGCAAACCTTATCCGTCATCGTGGCAATCGTGGTGCTAATTGCGGTGTTTCCATTGAACTGGGCTGCTGGTTTGATTTTATTCCTAACCGCCCCTTTGATTCCTTTATTTATGATTCTCGTGGGAATGGCAGCGGCGGACAGCAGCCAAAAAAATATGGACGTGTTGGCAAAATTAAGCGGTCAGTTTTTAGATCGTCTGCGTGGGCTAGAAACCTTAATTTTGTTTAACAAAACTGCTGAGCAAACTGCCCACATTGAACAAAGTACAGAAGACTTCCGTGAAACCACAATGGACGTGTTGAAAAAAGCTTTTCTATCTTCTGCGGTGTTGGAATTTTTCACGTCTATTTCCATTGCCCTAATGGCGGTATATTTCGGTTTTTCCTATCTTGGGCAAATGAATTTTGGCAGTTACGGCACGGCAGTATCGCTTTTTGCAGGCTTTTTCTGTTTGACTTTAGCACCAGAGTTTTACCAGCCCTTGCGTGATCTCGGCACCTATTATCACGATCGTGCCGCAGGTATTGGGGCAGCGGATGTGATTGTAGACTTCCTAGAAACAGATTTTGTCACCGCTCAACAAGGGGTATCTGCTCAAAAAACCGACCAACTGCTTAATGCCTTAAACCAACCGCACACGCCACGTGGCGTGGCAATTTTAGCGCGCGATCTTGTGGTTTTGTCGCCACAAGGGCAAGCTTTAACCAAACCGTTAAATTTCCATTTAGCGCCGAACACCCTTACCGCCCTTGTGGGGCAAAGCGGTGCAGGCAAAACCTCATTAGTAAACACTTTACTGGGCTTTTTGGCGTACGAAGGCAGTTTAACCATTAACGGCATCGAGTTACGAGAATTACAAATGCCAGCGTGGCGCAATTTAATCGCTTGGGTAGGGCAAAATCCGCTGTTGCTTGCAGGCACCATTAAAAGCAATTTGCTACTTGGCAACCCAAATGCCAGCGATGCAATGCTAGAAGACGCATTACGCAAAGCGCAAGCGTGGGAATTTAGCGAAAAGCTAGGGCTTGATCGCAAAATTAGCGACTACGGCAGTGGCTTATCCGTAGGGCAAGCGCAACGCTTAGCGGTAGCTCGTGCTTTGTTACGCCAAAGCCATTTATTATTGTTAGATGAACCAACGGCGAGCCTTGATGCCTATTCAGAAACACAAGTGTTAAAGGCATTGCAACAATTAGGCGAAGTGCAAACCACGCTAATGATCACCCATCGCATCGAAGATTTAAAACAATGCGAACAAATTTTAGTAATGCGTGGCGGTGAAATTGTGCAACAAGGGCATTTTGCAGATTTAGCGCAGGCCGGATTTTTCGCCGAATTATTGGCGCAACGTAAAGAGGATATTCAATAATGCGTACGCTTTACCCATTTATTCGCTTATTTAAATATGCCAAATTGCCACTGATTTTAGGTGTTGTTTTAATGATCATCGGTCTTGCCAGCTCCGTAGGGCTTTTGACCGTATCAGGCTGGTTTTTAGCCGCAACGGCTATCGCTGGCGTAGGCAGTTTATTTAACTTTTTCTACCCTTCCGCAACGGTGCGAGGCCTAGCCATTGGGCGTACCGCCACACGTTATGTGGAAAAAATCATCACCCACGATGCCACATTCCGCATTTTGGCAAAATTGCGAGTCAAAGTATTCCGTAAAATCATTCCGCTAAGTCCAGGTGTGCTGGCTCGCTATCGTCATAGTGACTTATTAAACCGCCTTGTGGCAGATGTGGATACGCTGGATAACCTCTATTTGCGTGTTATCGCCCCTTTCGTCAGTGCAGTAGTGATGATCGGCATTATTACGCTGGTGTTGTCCTTTTTTGACGGCTTTTTAGCGGTATTTTTAGGGCTAACCTTGCTCGGCTTATTGCTGATTATTCCAACGGTTTTCTATCGTTTAGGCGAAAAATTTGGTGAAGATCTCACCGCTCGCCGTGCAGAATACCGTAGCCAATTTGTGGAATTTATCCAATCACAGGCTGAATTATTGCTGTTTAACGCAAGCCAGAATTTTCAAGGCGAAATGCACAAAACAGAGCAACAATGGCAGGATTTTCAAGGGCATGAGTCGAATTTGTCAGGGTTATCATCTGCATTGGTACTGCTGGCTAACGGCGTGATTTTAGTGCTGGTGCTATGGTTTGCGGCGAACACCAATTTTGCCGCACATTTAGCCCCTGACAATCGCCTTTATCAAGGGGCTATCATTGCTTTATTTGCCTTTGCTGCTTTGGCGAGTTTTGAAATTTTAATGCCATTGGGTGCGGCATTTTTGCATATTGGGCAAATTATCGCCTCCGCAAAACGTTTAACGGACTTAATGGAACAAAAACCGCTGGTCAGTTTTAACGGCTCGCAAGATTTAAGCGTGAAAATGCAGGAATTAGCAGAGAATACACCGCTAATTACATTGAAAAATATCGATTTCTGCTATCCAGATAATGTGGTTTACGCCTTGCGTCAATTTAATTTTAGTTGTGAGAAAGGTCAAAAAGTCGCCATTTTAGGTAAAACAGGTAGCGGAAAATCCAGCCTATTACAGCTTTTAGTGCGCAATTACGACCCACAACAAGGGGAAATTGCCATTGCAGGCAAGGCGTTAAGCGATTACAGCAAAACGAGCTTGCGTGCAAGTCAAGGCGTTCTCACCCAACGAGTACACGTTTTCAGCGACACCTTACGCAACAATTTACAACTGGCTCGCCAAAGCGTTATCAACGATGAAGAAATGATCAAAACCCTCAATGCAGTGGGGCTAAGTGCCTTAGTTAATCAAGCTGAGGGCTTAAATATTTGGCTTGGCGATGGCGGTCGCCCGTTATCAGGCGGTGAACAGCGCCGTTTAGGTATCGCACGCTTATTGCTCAACGATGCGCCGATCATTCTACTAGACGAACCTACCGAAGGGCTGGATCGAGAAACCGAACGTACAGTATTGCGTTTGATTTTTGAACACGCACAGGGCAAAACTTTACTAATGGTAACTCACCGTCTCACTGCCATTGAACAGTTTGATAACATCTGCATCGTGGACAACGGCAGCGTAGTAGAACAAGGCAACTTCGCCCAATTACAACAAGGCGTTTACTTCAAACGCTTATTAAATCGCATTTAATAAAACGCCGGAATTTTTCACAAAATTTTGACAAAAATTCCGGCCTAGAAAATAAAGGAAATAATAATGAATATAGTTAGTCTATTTTCAGGTGCTGGTGGATTAGATCTCGGTTTTAAAAAAGCAGGATTTAATATTCTAATGGCCAATGAATATGATAAAAAAATATGGGAAACCTATGAAAAAAATCATAGTACTCCGCTTATTCGAGGAGATATTTTAAAGATAAGTGATAGTCAATTTCCTGATTGCGATGGAATTATTGGCGGTCCTCCTTGTCAATCTTGGAGTGAGGGAGGTTCTTTGCGTGGAATAAATGATCCAAGAGGAAAATTATTTTATGAATATATTCGTATTTTGGAGGCAAAAAAACCAAAATTTTTTCTTGCTGAAAATGTGAAAGGAATGATGGCAGAACGTCATAATGAGGCTGTACAGCAAATAATTAAAGCATTTGAAGTTGCAGGTTATGATGTCAATATTTGTTTAGTAAATGCTAGTGATTTTGGTGTTGCACAGGATAGAAAACGGGTTTTTTATATTGGTTTTAGAAAAGATCTCGATATTCAATATACGCCCCCAAAACCCTACGAAAAGAAATTAGTATTTAGAGATATTATTTGGGATTTAAAAGATAACCCAATGCCAGCTAAGGAAAAAAATAAAACAAATGGATCTGCTTGTTTATTACCTAATCACGAATATTTTATAGGTGGCTACTCATCAATTTTTATGAGCAGAAACCGAGTGCGTCAATGGGATCAACCAGCTTTTACGGTGCAGGCATCAGGACGACAATGCCAACTACATCCGCAAGCACCAGTAATGCTTAAAATTTCCCCTAATGTTAATCAATTTGTAGAAGGGAAAGAGCATTTATACCGCCGTTTGACTGTTCGAGAATGTGCAAGAGTACAAGGTTTTCCTGATGATTTTATCTTTTTTTACAATGACTTAAATGATGGCTATAAGATGATAGGTAATGCAGTACCTGTTAATTTAGCTTATGAAATGGCACTGAGCATCAAAAAAGCATTTGAACTAAGGGACTTATAAGATGAGTAGTAAAAGTAATGATCAAGGTCGAGCTTACGAGTTTAGCTTTTTAAAAAATTTATATAATGAGTTAAATACGGAAACTAACGTTACGATAGATAAAAATAGTAGTTACGATTGTGCTGAGAAAGCTTGGGACACATTAGATGACACCCAAAAATCAATTTATAACAAAAGTGTTTTATCTGGCATAAACTTAATTAAAAGACTGGAACCTTATTTATCAATAGAAAATAAATATACTGTTCCTTTGGAAATAAAAATTCAATCTGATGATAAAGGTAAAATAGGGGATGTAAGGGATGTTGTCATTGCAAGAGAAACTATTGGTTGGGAAATTGGTGTAAGTTTAAAGCATAATCACAAAGCCGTTAAACATAGTCGGCTTTCATCAAAGTTAGATTTTGGTGAACGTTGGTATGGAGTTAGTTGCAGTAAAGAGTACTGGAATGCAGTAAGTCCACTCTTTGATACACTTTTGGATTTTAAAAAACAGGGGTTAAATTGGAGAGATGTACCAAATAAAGATTTAGATTTTTATGTACCAATTCTTAACGCATTTATGGAAGAAATAAATCGTGCATATACGGAATATAATGAAACAATTCCTAAGCGATTGGTTGAGTATTTATTGGGGCAATTTGATTTCTATAAAGTTATGAGTCTGGATAAAAAGGAATTGACAATTCTTCAGTGCTTTAATTTACGTGGAAAATTAAATCAATCCCCTAAAAACTATACACCTCTGGAAAGATTACCTATTACTGAATTGCCAACAGAAATTATTGATTTCCGATTTAAAAAAGAGAGTTCTAATACCGTAGAACTTTATTTAAATGCTGGTTGGGCTTTAAGTTTTAGATTACATAATGCATCCTCAAAAGTTGAAACGAGTTTGAAGTTTGATGTGCAGTTTTTGGGAATACCTGCGAGTATTCAAGAATATATTATAGGTTGGGAATAATAAAATAATGAACAATATCAACGCTGATGGTATCGAGCAGATGCCGATTGGGACTTTCACGGAAAGTGCTTATTTAAATTATTCAATGTATGTGATTATGGATCGTGCATTGCCGTTTATTGGGGACGGTTTGAAACCTGTGCAACGCCGTATTGTGTATGCGATGAGTGAGCTGGGGCTTTCGGCAACGGCGAAATATAAAAAATCGGCACGTACAGTGGGGGACGTGTTGGGTAAGTTCCATCCGCACGGCGACAGCGCCTGTTATGAGGCGATGGTGCTAATGGCACAGCCGTTTTCTTATCGCTATCCGTTGATTGACGGTCAAGGAAACTGGGGGGCGGCGGATGATCCGAAGTCTTTCGCTGCAATGCGTTATACGGAATCTCGTTTGGCGAAAATTTCTGATATTTTGCTCGGTGAATTAGGGCAGGGAACGGTGGAATTTCAGCCAAACTTTGACGGCACGCTAGCAGAGCCAAAATATTTGCCTGCACGTCTGCCACATATTTTGCTCAACGGCACCACAGGGATCGCCGTAGGTATGGCTACGGATATTCCGCCGCACAACATTAACGAAGTGGCGAATGCCGCAGTGGCGTTGTTGGATAATCCAAAAGCCAGCCTTGAAGACGTGATGCAATACGTGCAAGGGCCTGATTACCCAACGGAGGCGGAAATTATTTCGCCAAAAGCGGATATTGAGAAAATTTACCGCACTGGGCGTGGCTCGTTAAAAATGCGTGCTACTTGGCAGAAAGAAGATGGCGTGATTGTTATCAACGCCTTGCCACACCAAGCCTCGCCGAGCAAAATCATCACGCAAATCGCTGACCAAATGACGGCGAAAAAATTGCCAATGGTGGACGATATTCGTGATGAATCCGATCAAGAAAATCCGATCCGCATTGTGCTGGTGCCTCGTTCTAACCGTGTGGACGTTGAGGCCTTAATGGCACATTTATTCGCCACAACGGACTTAGAAAAAAGCTACCGTGTGAATATGAATATGATCGGCCTTGACAACAAGCCAGCGGTGAAAGGTTTAGTGGAAATTTTAAGCGAATGGCTGACATTCCGCCGTAGCACGGTAACTCGCCGTTTACAGCACCGCTTGGATAAAGTGTTGGCAAGGTTGCATATTTTGCAAGGCTTGATGATCGCTTTCTTAAATATTGACGAAGTGATCCACTTGATCCGCAACGAAGACAAGCCCAAAGCGGAGCTAATGGTACGCTTTGGTTTAAGCGAAGAACAAGCGGATGCCATTTTGAACTTGCGTTTGCGTCAGTTGGCAAAATTAGAAGAAACTGCACTTAAAGCGGAAAGCGATGAGCTAGAAAAAGAGCGCCTAAGCCTTGAACAAATTCTCGGCTCCGAACGCCGTTTAAACACGCTGGTGAAAAAAGAAATTCAAGCGGATGCAAAAGCGTTTGCCAGCCCTCGCCGTTCGCCGATGGTGGAACGTTCGGAAGCCAAAGCCATTAGCGAGGCGGAAATGTTGCCAGTGGAATCTGTTACTGTGGTGCTTTCCAATATGGGCTGGGTGCGTTGCGCCAAAGGCCACGATATTGATGCACGTAATTTAAGCTACAAAGCAGGGGACGCTTACCAAGCGCACGCTTGCGGTAAAAGTAACCAGTCAGCCTTGTTTGTGGATAGCACAGGGCGCAGTTACGGCGTGGAGCCGTTGAGCTTGCCGTCTGCGCGTTCGCAAGGGGAACCGCTCACAGGGAAACTCAATTTGCCAGTGGGGGCGAAAGTGCTGGAAGTGAAAATGGGCGAAGAAGAACAGCCACTGTTGCTAGCCTCCGATGCGGGTTACGGTTTTGTTTGTCCGCTAAGCGAGCTAAACACACGCAATAAAGGCGGAAAAGCCTTACTGAATTTACCTGAAACTGCCCAAGTGTTGCCAATTCAAACCCTAGATGAACGCCATAATTTGCTGGTAGCCATTAGCCAAGCAGGGCGAATGCTGGTTTTCCCATTAGAACAGCTTCCTGTGCTTAGTAAAGTCAACCGTAGCAAAGGTAATAAAATTATCAATATTAGTGCCGCCGATGCCAAAGCAGGCACGGATCGCCTAGCGAAATTGCTGGTCATTAACGAGCAAGATGGTTTGGTTTTCCAAGCAGGTAAACGAAAAATTACCTTGAAAGCCGAAGATTTACAAAAATACCGTGCAGAGCGTGGTCGCAAAGGCACCAGCCTACCACGTGGCGTACGCTTTGATACCCCTGTGGATATTTTACAGGCGGAATAATACAAGGCTGGAATAAACAAAATTTTTTTGAAAATTCCAGCCTACCTTTAATCACTCACAAGGAGTTCTTATGACAGACGTTGTAAAAATGGTTTTTCTTGACCGCAAAGGTTTACCGCAAGCGATCACCGCCCCCAACTTTGCTTTTCCTTATGAATTAGTTGAGTATCCCAATACTCGTGCTGAACAGGTGATAGAACGTGCCAAAGATGCAGAAATTATCATCACCAGCAAAGTTCCCCTAATGGCGGACACTCTCGCTAAGTTGCCAAAGTTAAAACTTATCGCCATCACTGCCACTGGCACGAATAATGTGGATCTTGCGGCGGCGGAAAAATTAGGCATTGCCGTGAAAAACGTTACAGGCTATTCCAATGTAACCGTGCCAGAACACGTCATTGGCTTAATTTTCGCCTTAAAACACAGCTTGATGAACTGGTATGCTGACCAGCTTTCAGGCAAATGGGGTAAGAGCGATGTTTTCTGCTATTTTGATCACCCCATTAAAGACGTGTGTGGCAGCACCCTTGCCATTGTGGGCAAAGGCAATCTCGGCAGTGAAGTGGGTCGCTTAGCGAGTGCGCTGGGAATGAAGGTCATCTACGCCGAACGCCCAAATGCGGAACACATTCGAGAAGGCTATGTGCCGTTTGTAGAGGCTTTACGCCAAGCGGATGTGCTTTCCTTGCACTGCCCATTGACTCCTGAAACCACGCATTTGATCAACGCCGAAACCCTAAGCTTGATGAAACCAAGTGCCTTGCTCATTAACACAGGGCGTGGACCATTGGTAGAGGATCACGCCTTAGTTCAAGCCTTAGAACAGGGCAAATTAGCAGGCGCAGCCTTAGACGTGCTAACCGTAGAACCGCCACGCCCAGACAATGAAATCGTCCTTGCCGCACAAAAATTACCAAACTTAATTTTGACCCCACACATTGCGTGGGCATCGGAAAGTGCGGTAGAAACGCTGGTAAGCCGAGTGTGGCAAAACATCGCCGACTTCGTTGCGGAGCAATAATGCGAGTGCCATTTTCGCTATTTATGGCGTGGCGCTATTGGCGTAGCAAAACAGGCGATCGCTTTGGGCGAGGCATTATGCGCCTTGCCAGCACAGGCATCGCCTTAGGCATAATGGCGCTCATTATAATGCTGGCCGTGATGAACGGCCTGCAAGCAATGCAAAAAAATGAACGCTTATCTAGCTTGCCACAGTTGGTGATTTCCCCAGCGAGTGGCAATTTCCCTATTACGGAACTGGCGAAGGTACAGAAAATCATCAATGAAACGCCTGATTTGCAACGCCAAATTACGCACGTTGCACCCATTACGCAAAGCCAAGTGGTGGTGCAAACGGCACACAGCATTCAAGCTGGCACGCTAATTGGCGTAGAAAATCCCAGTGATGCACCGCAATTAGCCTTTTACTCCAAACAGGCAATGTCGGAATTTTTACCGAAAAATCGATTTAATATTTTAGTTAGCCAACGTTTTGCCGCTCAAGCAGAGCTTAATGTGGGCGACAAAGTTCGCCTAATGCTCACTGATCAAAGCCGTTACACGCCCTTTGGGCAGCTGCCTGTGGAACGCCTATTCCGTGTGAGTGGTATTTTCCCCAGTGACGGCGATGATACGGCAATCCTTTTCACCAATCTAGCGGACATCAACCGCTTACGCCACATCAAAGCCATTCACGGCACGCCAGCAGTGCAAGGGTTCCGCCTTTTCCTACGTGATCCTTTTCAAGTAGAGGAAATTGAAAGTGCATTACAGCGCATTGCACCGAGCTGGCGTTTTAGCGACTGGCGAGCGCAAAAAGGCGAGCTTTTCCAAGCCATCAAAATGGAAAGAAATATGATGATCTTACTGGTGGGGTTAATCGTGCTGGTGGCCATTTCCAACATTTTAACGTCTCTAAGCCTAATGGTCGTGGACAAACGCCGTGAAGTGGCGATTTTGCAAACGCAAGGGCTAACTCTACGAGCGGTAGGCTGGATTTTCATTTTTCAAGGTTTATTGGTCGGTGCATTAGGGACAGTTATCGGCTTTATTTTAGGCGTGGCTGGCTGCCAATTATTACCAAATTTACTGGAATATTCCGGCCTAGCCTTACGCTTGCCCGTTTTGCTCGATTGGTCGCAAACCCTGTGGGTGCTAGCTGGTGCTATGAGTTTTTCTCTCTTGGCAACCCTTTACCCAGCCTATCGTGCGGCGAAAATTCAACCAGCGGTAGCACTGCGAGATGAATAAAATTTTTTAAAAAATTCCGACTAACGATTTTGATAAAAGAGAACACAATGCACTTAGAAAACACACCGCCAGCGTTGCTGGACTGCCAACACATTAGCAAAACCTACGGCACAGGCGAGCTTGCCACGCCCATTTTGCACGATGTGAATTTCCAAATTGCCCCAGCGGAAATGCTGGCGATCTTAGGGCGTTCAGGTTCTGGCAAAAGCACGTTGTTACACATTTTAGGCGGTTTAGACAAAGCAAGTAGTGGCGAGGTTTTGCTTAATGGGCAATCGTTACAACGTAACAGTAACGCCGTACTTGCCCAGCTCCGCAACCAGCATTTAGGATTCGTTTACCAGTTTCACCATTTGCTAATGGATTTCACCGCCCTTGAAAATGTGATGATGCCAATGCTGATTAGCGGAAAAACGAGCCGTAAAGTCGCACGTGAACGAGCGGAGCATTTGCTCAATGAAGTAGCACTTGCGTATCGAATGCACGCCAAGCCTGCGAATTTATCAGGCGGCGAGCGCCAGCGAGTGGCCATCGCACGAGCATTGGTCAACCAGCCAGCCTTAGTGCTAGCGGACGAGCCGACAGGCAACCTCGATCAAAAAACCACGCACAGCATTTTTGAGTTACTAAATAAATTGAACCAAGAAGAAAAAACCGCCTTTTTGCTAGTAACCCACGATTTAGCCTTAGCAAACAGTCTGCCACGCCAACTCGTGATGCAAGATGGTCGTTTGCAAGCCAAGCCATTGGAGAACGAGCAATGAACCGCAGTGCATTTTGGCTAAGCCGCCGTTACCGACAGGGCAAGAAAAATCACCTTGTGGCGCTGATTAGCTGGTTTTCTACCGCTGGTATCGCACTCGGCGTGGCGGTGTTGATCATTGGACTTAGTGCGATGAATGGCTTTGAAAAAGAACTGAACCAACGCATTTTGGCAGTGGTTCCGCAAGTGGAAATCACAGGCTTTGACGAACCAGTGGAAAATTACGCTCAGTTACAGCAAGCAGTGAAAAACGACAGCGACATTCTCGCCAGCACGCCTTTTGTGCGTTTTCAAGGCTTGTTAGAAAACGGCACAAAATTAAGCGTTGCTCTATTGCGAGGCGTGGATCCGCAAAGTTTGGATCAGGTCAGTCGATTAAGCCATTTTGTGGAAGGTCAGGGCTGGCAAGCGTTCAAACAGGATCAAGCCGAAGGTGGTTTGATTTTAGGCGCAGGCATTGCAGAAAAACTCGGCGTAAAACAAGGGGACTGGGTAACTTTACTTTTACCACAAAAAAACGACCGCCAATCCATCGGCGAAACGCAACAATGGCGCTTGCCTGTGTGTGGCATTTTGCGTTTACACGGACAACTTGACTACCACTACGCCTTACTGCCACTCACTCAAGCCCAACAATTTTTAGGTTATAACCGCCAACAAGCCACAGGCATAGAACTCAAACTCAAAGCCCCTTTTGACGCTCAACAATTACGCTATTCAAGCCTACAAAACTACCCACAAGGCTTGCAAGCCAACAGCTGGATAAGCCAATTCGGCTATATGTACAACGACATCCGCCTCATTCGTACCGTGATGTACCTCGCAATGGTACTAGTGATCGGTGTAGCCTGTTTTAACATCATTTCCACACTCATAATGACAGTGAAAGACAAACAAGGCGACATCGCCATTTTGCAAACGCTCGGTGCAAGCCCTGCGTTTATCAAAAAAATCTTCATTTATTACGGCGTACAAGCAGGGCTTAACGGCGCACTCATCGGCACTATACTTGGGATTTTCATCACATTAAACCTAACCGCCATTGTCCGCACCCTAGAAACGTTGATCGGACATAAATTCCTATCCAGCGGCATTTATTTTATCGACTTCCTACCCACTAAACTGGAATGGACGGACGTGCTAATTGTGTGTAGCGCAACGGTAATCCTAAGCCTTATCGCCAGTCTATACCCCGCCAGCCGAGCCGCTCAGCTCGCCCCATCAGCAGTATTAAGCGGCAAAGGTTAATTTTTTTAGAAGGAGAACACAATGAGCAGAGCTTTTGTAAAAGAAACCGACAACGCTCAAACCCAAGTTGTCGCCCCTCGAGCAGATTTACCGCAAGGTGCGATCAATTACGTAACGCCGAACGGATTAAAATTACTCAATGACGAACGCCAAAGCCTAGAACAGGCACGTCAACAAAGCCAAGATCCAGCAGAAAAACGCTACCTTGACGATAAACTTCATCTACTAAAACAACGCATTGAAAGCGCCGTTTTAGTAGAAAACCACGCCACAGATAAAGTCCGCTTTGGCGTAAGTGTTGCCCTTTATAAAGAAAAAGAGGATTGTGAATGCGTTTACCAAATTGTCGGCGTAGACGAAGCAAACGCAAAACAACACAAAATTTCCTACCTTTCTCCCATCGCCCAAGCCCTAATGAACAAACAAGTAGGCGACACCGTCCTACTACAAACCCCCAAAGGCTTGCGTGAAATGGACATCGAAAACATCTTCATCGCATAAAACGCCAAAAATGAAGGCCGGAATTTTCGTCAAAATTTTAACGAATATTCCGGCCTTTCTTTTAGGTTAAACGTTAAGTAAAAAACTATTTTATTTCTGTAAATAAAATTTCATCAGGGATCACCGAGCCTTGCCAGTAAAGCTCTGCCGCCACACGTTGGGCAAGGGTTAAAAAGGCTTGTGCTTGCGCTGATGTCGGGCGATGAGTAACCGTTGGCGTGCCAGCATCCATATCTTCTCGCAGGTTAATGTGCAAAGCGTGCTGGGATAGGATCGGTAGCTGGTATTTTTCCGCCATTTTGAGTGCGCCGCCTGTACCAAAAATTGGCTCAGCGTGACCGCAATTTGAGCAAATATGGAGCGCCATATTTTCCACAATGCCCAAAACAGGAACGTTGGATTTTTCAAACATTTGCACGCCTTTCATTGCATCCAGCAACGCCACATCTTGCGGCGTGGTAACGATAATCGCCCCTGTTACTGGAATTTGCTGAGCTAAGGTCAGTTGAATATCCCCAGTGCCGGGCGGCATATCGATAACCAAATAATCCAACGATTCACCATTTTGCGCCCACAGTGTTTCGTTGAGCATTTGCAATAGGGCAGAACTTGCCATTGGCCCACGCCATACCATTGCGTTATCTTCCGCCATTAAAAAACCGATAGAGTTCACCCACAAGCCTTGTGCGTGAATGGGAGTCATATGTTTATTATCAGGGGAGGTTGGACGCTGGTCTTTCGCACCGAGCATTAAGGGCAATGAGGGGCCGTAAATATCCGCATCCAGCATTCCCACGTTAGCGCCGATGGCTTTCAAGGCAAGGGCTAAATTCACTGCAATGGTGGATTTCCCCACGCCGCCTTTACCAGAAGTGACGGCAATAATATTTTTCACGCCTTTCACCGCAGGCATTGGGTTGGCACGTTTAAGGGTGGCGATGGCGCTATGAATGTGCCATTTCACGGCAGTGCATTCGGTTAAAGCCAGTAATGGTGCGGTTAAAGCGGTTTTTAGAGTGTTTTCACCCAGTTTAAATGGGAAAGGGAAGGTTAGGGTGACAGCAAGTTTGTCGCCTGCTTTTTCTACTTTTTTCAAAGCACCTAATGCGATGAGATTTTCTTTTAAATCAGGGTGGGGAAATTGGCTAAAAAGGGTTTCAATAGCAGCGGATTGCTGGCTTAAATTGGCTGAAAAATAAGGGGTCATTGGCTTTCCTTTGGCTAAAAAAATAATGCGTATTAAACCACTATTCACATAGAATGAAAACCGTTAAAAATCCCTTGTGAAACTGTAAAAAAATTGTTAAAAATTCCGGCGTACCATTTGCTCCACATTTGGCAGCAAAATGTACGGTTGAACGCTTATTATTTTGTGGCAAAACCGCTATAATCTTTCATCATTTCACCCAACGGCATACCCAAAAGGAGAGGTTATGACCCAGCGAAAAAATTTGCAAGAATGGTTGCAATCAAGCGCATTAGGCGGCGCTAACCAGACCTACATCGAAGCTTTATATGAATCCTATCTTGACGACCCCACCAGCGTTGATCCTAGCTGGCAAGCCATTTTCAAAACATTTCCCCATTCCAACGCACCCTCTCATCATAAAATTCGTGATTACTTAAAAAACACTGTAACGTCTGTGACGGCAAGAGGGGTTAAAACCATTGATCCAGCGATGAGTATGCGTTTAGTCAACGTTTTAAAATGGGTGAACGGTCATCGCAATCGTGGTCATTTGCACGCTGATCTGGATCCATTAGGTTTATGGGAACGATTAGATTCGCCAACACTGGATTACCATTTTTACGGTTTTACCGATGACGATTTAGACGAAGTTTTTGATATTGGCGGCTATGTTTACGGCAAAGATAAAGTAACGTTGCGTGAGTTGGAACGTGATTTGAAGAAAACCTATTGCGGTACCATTGGCTTAGAATTTATGCACGTCAACGATTTGAGCGCCCGTGAATGGTTACAGCAAAAAATGGAAAATTTGCTCAACGAACCACATTTTACCGCCGAAGAACAACGCACGTTTTTACGTGAACTCATTGCCGCTGATGGCTTAGAACGCTATCTTGGTTCAAAATTTCCAGGTGCAAAACGTTTTTCCTTAGAGGGTAGCGATGCCTTTATTTTAATGATGAAAGAACTGATTCGACACGGCAAAAAACAAGGCGTGGACGAAGTGGTATTCGGTATGGCACATCGTGGGCGCTTAAATATGCTGGTGAACGTGCTAGGCAAACGCCCAGAAGATTTATTTGATGAATTTTCAGGCAACGGTCACGCCACAGGCAATGGTGGCACAGGCGATGTGAAATATCATCAAGGCTTTTCATCAGAATTTATGACAGAAAACGGCCTTGTGCATTTGGCGCTGGCCTTTAACCCTTCTCATTTAGAAATTGTGTCGCCAGTGGTGCAAGGCTCCGTGCGTGCAAGACAAGATCGCATTGGTGATACGCAACGTTTGCATGTATTACCTGTTACCGTTCACGGCGACTCCGCCATCGCAGGGCAGGGCGTTGTGCAGGAAACCTTAAATATGTCTGCCACTCGTGGCTACGGCGTGGGCGGTACCATTCGTGTGGTAATCAACAACCAAATAGGCTTTACCACATCCAATCCGCACGATACCCGTTCTACGGAATACAGCACGGATATTGCCAAAGTGATTGAGGCACCTGTCATTCACGTCAACGGTGATGATCCAGAGGCGGTCGCTTATGCCGCACGAATGGCGATAGAATTTCGTCAAAAATTCCAGCGTGATATTTTTATCGATCTCGTGTCTTACCGCCGTCACGGTCACAACGAGGCAGACGAGCCACGAATGACCCAGCCGTTAATGTATGACGTGATAAAAAAACATCTTACGCCGCCAAAAGTATATGCAAAACGTTTAGAGGCGCAGGGCGTGATTGATGCAAACTACGCAATGACCGCCACTGACGCTTACCGTGATGCACTGGATAAAGGCGATTGCGTGGTGCCTGAATGGAGCAATACGCAAGTCTTTAACCAAGATTGGACGCCACAATATTTAGCCCAAGAATGGGAAAAAGATTACCAAGATCCGCAAGATCCACAACGTTTTATTGCACTAGCGGAAAAAGTGAGCCAAGTGCCAGCGGATCACCCTGTTCATTTGCGTGTAGCGAAAGTTTACGAACAACGCCAACGAATGGCGGCAGGCGAACAGCCGTTCGACTGGGGAATGGGCGAAACAATGGCGTACGCCACTTTGCTAGATGACAGCGTCAATATTCGTATTTCAGGGGAAGATGCTGGACGTGCCACGTTCTCTCATCGCCACGCCGTCTTGCATTCTACCGAAAACGGTGGCACTTACATTCCGCTATGCCATTTGCGAGAAGGGCAGGGGCACTTTGAAGTGTGGGATTCCGTGTTGTCAGAAGAGGCGGTATTGGCCTTTGAATACGGCTACGCCACTGCCACGCCACGCCGTTTAACTATTTGGGAAGCACAATTTGGCGACTTTGCCAACGGCGCACAAGTGGTGATCGACCAGTTCATTAGTTCAGGGGAACAAAAATGGGGGCGTATGTGCGGTTTGGTAATGTTGTTACCGCACGGCTACGAAGGACAAGGCCCAGAACATTCATCGGCACGTATCGAACGCTATTTACAGCTTTGTGCCCAGCAAAATATGCAAGTGTGCATTCCGTCTACGCCTGCGCAAATTTACCACTTACTCCGCCGTCAAATGTTACGCAAAACACGCCGACCGCTTATCGTTTTCACGCCGAAATCTTTACTGCGCCATCCGCTAGCAGTGTCGCCAATGGCGGATTTTCTCAATGGTCGTTATCAAAATGTCATCGGCGAAGTGGAGCAACTCGATCCTGCCAATGTGGAGCGTGTGGTGCTGTGTTCAGGCAAAGTGTATTACGACCTACTCGCCCAACGCCGTAAAAACGAGCAAAATAATGTAGCGATTATCCGCATTGAACAGTTGTACCCTTATCCGCACGCTGAAATGGCGGAAATGCTGAAACCTTATGCTCACGTGCGTGATTTTGTGTGGTGCCAAGAAGAGCCGAAAAATCAAGGGGCGTGGTATTGTAGCCAGCACAATTTCATTGAAGAGTTGCCACAAGGGGCGACGTTACGTTATGTGGGACGTGTGGAATCCGCCTCGCCAGCCGTAGGCTATTTAGCCTTACATCAAGCCCAACAGCAACAGCTTGTAGACGAGGCCTTAGACGTAAACTTTCGCCCACAAGGCATTGTAAAAGCGTAATTTTTTAAAATATTCCAGCGTGGCAAAAATTGCCATTATTGATAAACAACAAAGGAAATCTTATGCAACATTCAACTCAAAATATTTTAGCGCCAATGCTCCCTGAATCTGTCGCCGATGCCACTGTAACGAATTGGTTTAAAAATGTAGGGGACGAGGTAAAACGTGGGGACGTTTTAGTGGAAATTGAAACGGACAAAGTCACCCTTGAAGTGGAAGCACTGCAAGATGGCGTGCTAAGCGAGATCCTTGAAAATGTAGACGCTACTGTTGTCAGTGAACAACTACTGGGCAAAATCATCGTAGGGGATATAGCGAATGCAGCGGACGTAGCTCAAACCCCAGCCCAACAAACGGCGCAAGAACATACCAGCACGGAAGAAGTTCACAGTCCAGCCATTCGCCGCTTACTCGCTGCCTATAATTTAGACGCAAAAGACATTGAGGCTACAGGCGTTGGCGGTCGCATTACTCGTGAAGATATTGATGTTTATCTTGCCAAGCAAGCCCAAGCCAATCGTGCAAAAGTGGCGGAAAAATCCACGGCTAGCACGTCTAACACATCGCAACTAATGGGCTTGCGTGAAGATAAGCCTGTGCCAATGTCACGCTTGCGTCAACGCATTGCAGAACGCCTACTTGACGCAAAAAACAACACTGCAATGCTCACCACGTTCAACGAAGTGGATATGTTGCCCATCAAAAACCTACGCAAACAATACGGCGAACGCTTTGAAAAAGCACACGGCGTGCGTTTAGGTTTTATGTCGTTCTATGTGAAAGCCATTGTGGAGGCCTTAAAACAATTCCCTGTGATTAACGCAAGCATTGACGGCACGGACGTGATTTATCACAACTACTTTGACATCAGCATTGCCGTTTCCACGCCGAAAGGCTTAGTCACCCCTGTTCTGCGTGACTGCGACCAAAAAT
This sequence comes from Actinobacillus sp., assembly GCA_020026075.1. Classification (GTDB taxonomy): domain Bacteria; phylum Pseudomonadota; class Gammaproteobacteria; order Enterobacterales; family Pasteurellaceae; genus Actinobacillus_C. The sequence continues at coordinate 22,730 of JAHHQZ010000017.1, forward strand.
CAATGGCAGAAATTGAAAAAGAAATCAAAGCCTTAGCCATTAAAGGTCGTGATGGAAAATTAACCGTTGAAGATTTAACTGGTGGAACTTTCACCTTAACCAACGGTGGCGTGTTCGGCTCGCTAATGTCAACGCCAATCATCAATCCGCCACAAAGCGCCATTTTAGGAATGCACGCCATCAAAGAGCGCCCTATCGCCCTAGACGGTCAAGTGGTTATTCGCCCAATGATGTACATCGCCCTATCCTACGATCACCGTTTAATTGATGGTAAAGATAGCGTAAGTTTTCTCGTAAAAGTCAAAGAACTACTAGAAGATCCAGCACGCATTTTACTTAGTGTTTAACGTTCATTATCAACAAACATCAACAAAAAAGCGGTGTCAAAACACCGCTTTGGGCTAATGGGCAAGGCCGGAATATTTGCTAAAATTTTGACAAATATTCCGGCCTTCGTTTTTTGGTTATTCGGTGCCGCCTACGGTGATGGCATCGACTTTCAGCATTGGTTGACCAACGCCCACTGGGACGGATTGACCAGCTTTGCCACACACGCCGACACCAGAATCGATTTGCATATCATCACCGACCATTGAAATGTTCCGCATTACTTCAATTCCAGAACCGATAAGGGTTGCGCCTTTGATTGGGTGGCGGATTTTACCCTTTTCGATGAGGTATGCTTCCGTTGTGGAGAAGGTAAATTTGCCTGAGCTAATATCCACTTGACCACCGCCGAAGTGCGGTGCGTATACGCCGTAGTCGATGCTGGCGATCATATCGTCAAATTTGCTCGTGCCAGCCTGCATATAGGTGTTGGTCATTCGTGGCATAGGCAAGTGAGCGTAGCTTTCACGGCGACCGTTACCCGTTGGGGCAACGCCCATTAGGCGAGCGTTGAGCTTGTCTTGCATATAGCCTTGTAAAATGCCGTCTTTGATGAGGACATTGCGTTGAGCAGGCGTGCCTTCATCGTCAATATTAAGTGAGCCACGACGGTTTTTGAGCGTGCCGTCATCAATGATGGTGCATAGTGGCGAGGTTACTTGTTCGCCAATTTTACCGCTGAAAACAGACGATTGTTTGCGGTTAAAGTCGCCCTCTAAGCCGTGTCCTACTGCCTCGTGCAGTAGCACACCTGGCCAGCCTGCACCGAGAATAACAGGCAAGGTGCCTGACGGGGCGTTTTTTGCCTCAATGTTGATCAAGGCTTGGCGAACCGCCACTTGGGCGAAAAAGGCAGCACGGGGCATCCCTTGTTCATCTTCAAAGAAATAATCCAAATGTAAACGTCCGCCAACGCCACTGCGACCCACTTCACGTTTGCCGTCTTTTTCAACTAACACGGAAATAGACAAGCGAATTAAAGGGCGAATATCCGCCGCAAAGGTGCCATCAGTAGCGGCGACTAAAATTTCTTCGTAAACAGCACTTAAATTCGCATTCACTTGGGTAACAAAAGGCGACATACGGCGTGCGGTTTCATCAACCAAATGGAGCAAGGCAATTTTCTGCTGTTTTTCCATTCCTTTTAGAGGATTTATTCCAGCGTAGTGTGCAGGCGTTTGGATCGGTGTGAAGGCAGGACGTGCCATTTTGATGTGTTCATTTTGCGTGGCAATGCCTTTCACCGCATTGGCACATTGCAGTAAGTTATCAAGATCGATTTGATCCGCATAAGCAAAGCCTGTTTTTTCGCCACTAATAGCACGCACGCCCACGCCTCGATCAATGTGGAAACCGCCTGAAGTGATAATACTATCTTCTAAATTCCAAATTTCTTGCTGGCTTAATTGAAAATATAAATCGGCGTAGTCCAACGCACGTTGCGACATTGCGTCAAACACATTGCCTAAACGAGCGTGGTCAAGATTCGCTGGGGCGAGTAGGGAGTCGCAGACTTTTTGTAACATAAATTTATCCTTTTATTCATAAAATAACGGCGAATTGTACCAAAACTCTCCTTATTTGCTACTGCCTTTATGGGCTAGCTTTTATGCTGCCTTTATCATAAAATTTCCGCCATTTTATTTTTAATTCCTTAGGATAGTTTATGATTGATATGTTAAAAGCTTGGTATATTCGCCGTTTTAGCGATCCGCAAGCGACTGCTTTATTAGGTATTTTAATTGCCACCTTTGCGCTGTTGTATTTCTTTAATCATTTACTTGCGCCGCTTTTCATTGCCATCGTTATTGCGTATTTGCTGGAGTATCCCATCAACTGGCTACAAGACAAACTTCACCTGCCACGCATTCTTAGCTTGCTTTTCGTCTTTTGCTTAGTATTCGCCGTGCTATTTATGCTGGTATTTGGGCTAATGCCGACCCTTTGGGGGCAGTTGGTGAAATTGTTAAGCGATTTACCGAGTATGCTGAATATGGGGAATAAATGGCTAATGAACTTGCCGAACCATTATCCTGATCTTGTGGATTATCAAATGGTTGAGTCCATTTTTACCAGCATCCGCAGTAAAATTATGGGCTTTGGCGAAACAGCGGTGAAGTTTTCCCTGTCTTCCATTGTGAATTTAGTCAGTCTTGGTATTTATGCTTTTCTCGTACCGCTAATGGTGTTTTTCTTGTTGAAAGATAAAAATGACTTGATCGATTATGTGGTGCAATATTTGCCACGCAACCGTGATTTAGTGCGTAAGGTTTGGAATGAAATGCAGGTGCAAATGGCGAATTATATTCGTGGCAAATTGGTTGAAATTCTTATCGTTAGCGTTGTAACGTACATTATCTTTCTCTATTTCAATTTAAATTATGCACTGCTGTTAGCCGTTGCTGTCGGTATCTCAGTGCTGGTGCCATACATTGGGGCGGTGTTAGTTTCTATTCCTGTGTTTTTAGTGGCTATATTCCAATTTGGCGCAACGCCGCCACTGTATTATTTGCTCATCGCTTATGTGGTTACGCAGTTATTAGATGGTAATCTCGTGGTGCCATTTTTATTTTCTGAGGCGGTAAACCTTCATCCACTAACCATTATTGTTGCGGTGCTAATTTTTGGTGGTATTTGGGGATTTTGGGGTGTGTTCTTTGCGATTCCTTTGGCCACCTTAGTGAAAGCCATCGTGCATTCGTGGCCGTCAACGGAGGATATTCAGGCAGCAACGGAGCCTGCAAAGGTCATTACACAAAAATAACCTAGGCCGGAATTTTTTATCATTTTTTGTGGAGAACTTAATTTGAATAGAAAGTCAATTTACTTATTTTTTATTGCCGTTGTACTCGCGTTGTGGGCGTGGGATATGGTGTATTGGGAGCGTCAGCACGATCCTCAACCAAAAGCAGAAACGTTCAGTCTGTATGATCATATTCAGCAGAAAAAAGAACTCACAGTCGGGGTGGTCAAAAACCCCGTTTCTTATTTTATTAGCCGTCAAGGTGCGAGTGGACTGGAATATGATTTAAGTCAACAATTTGCACATTATTTGGGGGTTAAATTGGAGATGAAAGTTTTCCCCACGCATAATCAACTTTTTACCGCTTTACATAATCACGATATCGACATCGCCGCATCTAACCTTCTCTTTGACTCCCAAAAAGCAGAACATTATCAAATCGGACCAGGATATTATTCCGCAGGCTGGCAGCTAGTTTACCGTAAGGGGAATCGTGTGCCGCAAAATTTAGGCGATCTGCGTGGGGTCGTTGCAGTGGCGAAAGGTTCTGGTTTAAATGATTTACTGCTCGCTTTCGCCGTGGCGTATCCTAATTTACGCTGGGAAGTGCGAGATGATAGCCAAGAAGAATTACTGATGAAAGTTGCAGAAAGTGAATATTATTACACCATTGCCAACTCAATGCTCATTGCCAGTACCCAGAAAATCCGCCCAAATCTTGATGTCGCCTTTGACGTCGCCCCTGACACCACCGTGCATTGGTACTTAGCCCCAACGGATGATTACAAATTACAGGACGCTCTGTTATCCTTTATGGATCAGTCCATTAAAGACGGCAATTTGGCACGTCTTGAAGAAAAATATATTGATTACTTAAAAACATTCGATTATGTCGATACACGAGCTTACATCGCCGCCATTCGTGAAAAATTACCGCTTTATGAACAATGGTTTAAAGATTATTGTGGCGATTTAGATTGGCAACTGCTTGCCGCCATTTCCTATCAAGAATCCCACTGGGATCCACGTGCACGCTCCGTAACAGGGGTACGTGGCATGATGATGCTCACCCAACCCACCGCACGTGCAATGGGGGTGACTAGCCGTATAAATCCACAGCAAAGCATTGAAGGTGGCGCAAAATATCTACGTTCACTTATTGCAAGGCTGCCAGACGGTATTCCAAAGGATGATCGCATATGGTACGCCTTACTTGCTTATAATATGGGAATGGGGCATTTGTATGATTTGCGTGCATTAACGGAAAAATTAGGTGGCGATCCGAATAATTGGCAAACGATAAAAAATAACCTGCCGCTGCTTTCTGTTCCGAAATATTACCGTCAGTTAAAATACGGTTACGCCCGTGGCTTTGAAGCCTTTCAATATGTGGAAAACATTCGCCGTTATTTGAGTATTTTAAAACATTACCACCGCGTGGAGGCTCGCTATTCGGAGCCTGAACAAAGCAACACTGAAACTTACTAGGGAGACATTATGCGCCGTCGTCATCTACATTTAAAGAAAACCCAGCACAACCGCAATCAACGTCGTCATAAACATCTGCGTCATATGCGTGAAAAAGCAAAAACTACAAGCCAACGCCACCAATGGCAGTTTTTGCTGTTTCAAGAAGATTAGCCACTAACATCAGGGCTGAAATATTTGACAAAATTTCCAGCCTTTTTGTTTGGTTTTAAACCTCATTTAAACCGTTTTTAAATGGGCGTTGAACTGTTTTAAAAAATAAGTAAGGTCGGAATTTTCGTCAAAAATTTGTTGAAAATTCCGACCTTCTTTCTTTTGTGTTGATAGTTGCCATTATGGCGATAGCGGCAGCGGTACGTTGCGAATAGACTCAATACGCAACAAGGATTGCTGGTAACGCTTTTGGGCGTGGGCGTTGAGCTGGTTAGGATCGTTAGGGAAGATGATGTGCGGTGTAACGAAAATAATTAGCTCACGTTTTTGGTAGTGTTCGCCTTTCTTGCGGAAAAAATAGCCTATGGCAGGCAGGTCACCGAGTAACGGAACTTTTTCGATAAATTTGGCGATAGTGTGATGAAACACGCCGCCCAGTACAATGGTTTCGCCGTTGCGTGCAAGTACTTGTGTGGTGATTTCTTGCTTGTCAATGGCGAGAATTTCACTTTCCTGATATTGCGAGCGTTCACCAGGTGAGTTTTGGGTAACTTTTAAATCCAGCAAAATTTTATTTTTATCGGTGATTTGTGGTGTAACCTCCAGCCCCAGCACGGCCTCTTTAAATTGTAATTCAGGTGTTTCGTCCTTGCCTTTGGATAACACATAAGGCAGCTCTGTACCTTGTTTTATACTGGCGGCTTGCTTGTTGGTGGTTAAAAGACGAGGACTTGCGATAATTTCCACAGCGTTTTCTTTTTCTAAGGCGGACAGCTCCAAATCCAGCAGCCGCCCATTGATCGTCGCTAACTGTAACGCCATACTCGCAGCTGCTTGTGTAGGGGCAAGGTTGACATTAAGGGCATTTGTGTTGCTGTTGGGGAAGTTGGCTTGTAAGCTGCCGTTAAAACCGTGACTGGTAGGCGTTGGGTCAAACACGCCCCAGCGCACGCCCATTTCTTCAAGACTTTGATCGTTCATCGTAACAATGCGAGTTTCAATAAGCACTTGTGGTAGTTCTTTATCTAAGGCAGGCAGGAGTTTTTCCAGTTTTTTTATCGTATTCTCGCTACCATTGACCAACAGACGATTAGTACGTGGATCGGCACTGATGGTGGTGTTTTCAGGTAAGATCGGTTCAAGTTGTGCCATTAGTAGCTCCGCTTTGGCGTGTTCCAAGGGGAATGATTTTAGCTGTGTATCATTATCGCTGTTGTTTTCTGCACTTTCAGCGCTTAGTGAAATTCCATCGTTGGCAAGCTTGCGGACAAAATTTGCATTTTGTTGAAAAGGATCATCTTTGGCGAAGGCAATGGGGCTTGCAACAAAGCTAATAAAAAGCAAAAAAGGGAGTAAACGCATATTAAATCCTTTTATGAGGTGAGCGGTTGAGTTGCCATAGGGTTTGCAGTGCTAAGGTGTTTGGCTGACTTTCTATGGGGGCGATGGATAAGCGAATCAGGCGTAACTGTGGGTATTGGCGGCTTAATGCCTGAAGAAAATCTTTCATTGCGATAAATTTTCCTGTTGCATTGAGTTTCAGCCAAGTAGTGTTGTCGCCCTGCCATTGGCTCTCCAAAATACGCAACTGTGCTGAGTTGGCACGCTCAATAAATTGAGAAATCGGCGATAGCTCGTGCGAGAAAGTCAGCGATTGAAATTCGTTCATTTTCTTTTGAATAATCAACACCTTACGTTGCTGAAATTGCAGTGCTTGGTGCGTTTTTTGTAACGTGTGCTGAATTTGTGCATTCACTTGGTATGTCTGTAAAACTTGCCATAAGGGTAGGCTTATCATCAGCAAAACTAACCCCACACCGAGTAGCATTTTGTGCCACATGGGCTTTTGCGCAAGGGCGGTGAGAGTGCTTTTCCAGCGTGGCATTGCTGGTGTTGTGGCGGCATTGAGCGTGGGGAGTTTAGTCATTCTTACGTTCACTTTCAGAGGGAATTTTAGCGGAAAAGATGAAAAATACTCGCTGATCGTGCTGAGAAATTTCTGGCAACGTAACGGAATTCAGCCATTTATTCCGACCTAAGGTTTGTTCAATAGCGTTAATCTCTTGGCTGCTAAATGCCACGCCTTTAAGGCTTAATTGCGTACTGCCTTGATCGTTGGCGTGAGTGGCATTGTCGCTTGGCACGAGGGTTATGGCCGTGAGATAGCCTTTTTCAAAGGGCAACTGCGTGAGCAAATCCAAAAGCTGTGCCATTTGTGTCGCACTCAGCCCTTGCCCCCAAATGGGCGTTGGCAGGTTGCCTTGTAAATCCTGTGCTTTGGCTTGCTGATGTTCCAGTTGCATTTGTAGGTTATCAAGACTCGCCTGTGTTCGCGCCGTGCATTCTTCCAATGTTACGCCATACCAAATGGCGCTACTTGCCAAACTAACGCCAAGCGTGATGAACGCTCCCATATAAACCATAAACGCACGTAGCTGCCGTTGTGCTTTTGCCTGTCGCCAAGGGAGCAAATTCACGGCACGGCGAACGTTTTTTAGTCTTCTGGCCATAAGGCACACCCTAGCGCAAGCACGGGAACAGGGCTTTTGACCACGAGCGCATTCGATAACTGGTTAGTGCTTTGTGGATCTTGTAATAGGATCACTTGATCAATCGGCTGAATATGGTTTTCTTTGTCGCTCGGTTTTTCGCTAGGCTGGAATTTTTCATAAAATTTTGCATAAAGATCGGCCGCATTGTGGCTTTCTGTTTGGAAGATCGCCGTGTGCAAGCTTTGTGGTGCAATGGCTAAACCTAAATGATCCCTTTGATAAAGGTATAGCAGGTTGCCTTTGGCCGTTGGGGCGAGAAAACGGCCTGCGTACTGCAAAACATTGCTCACACTTTCTAAAACGTGCAACGACAAAGGGGCGAAATCTTGCACATAGTTACGTGCAATTTCTTTTAAAATGGCGAAAATATCCAAGCGGCTGCCTTGATTATCCGCCAATGGCGTGAGCATATAGTCAAACCACACTTGATCAAGGCTGACAGGCAGTTGGGCTTTTAATGCCATTTCACAATGTTCTCGTGCGGCGTGGCGTTGCGTGTGAGCGGGTAAAATTAAAGTTTTTTGTGAAAGCATTGCGGGCAGGGCGGCGGTGATCATACGTAAAGTAGGGCGCTTGCCGTGATGATTTAAACTTTCATCAATGGCACAATGCAAGTCGTTGACATTCAACGAACCATCTTTCGGAAATAACGTCAAATATTCCGGCGTACCTTGTGCGTTTTGCCACACAAATTCCCAAGCGCCATTTTTTCCTTTCGGTTGCCAAACGCCCACATTGAGCGTGTTACTTTGATGTAGGCTGGAATTTTTTGGAAAATTTTGTTTGTTTTGCATAGGAGTTCCTTTTGTTGGTTACAATAATTTGCTTTTGCTTTGCGGTCGTAGTCTTTATACTTAGTCGCTTATTTTTAAGTGAAAATAACGTTTTCTGCACGAATCAAGAGGGAAAAATGTGATGCGGATCGCAAAAATAATGCTGAGTAGCCTGCTCACGCTGATATTAGTCGGCGCTGTGGCGGGGGGCGTGGTTTTTTATGAATTAAAAAAAGACTTGCCAGAAGTGGATAGTTTAAAAACTGTGGAATTAAAACAGCCAATGCAAATTTATTCCGCAGACGGCAAATTGATGGCAGAAATTGGCGAACAGCGCCGTATTCCAGTGCCATTGAGTGAGATTCCTAAGCCGTTGATTCAAGCGGTTATTGCGACAGAAGATAGCCGTTTTTATGAACATTACGGCATTGATCCTGTGGGGATTATGCGGGCGATTACGGTGGCGATTAGTCACGGCGGAGCGACACAAGGGGCAAGTACCATTACCCAGCAAGTGGCCCGTAATTTCTTTTTAACTCGTGAAAAAACCTTAGCTCGTAAAGCGAAAGAGGCGATTTTGGCTTTGGATATTGAGCGAACGCTGAGTAAAGATGAAATTTTGGATTTGTATTTAAATAAAATTTATCTCGGCAACCGTGCTTACGGTGTAGCAGCAGCAGCGCAAACGTATTTTGGTAAAAAACTTAACCAGTTGACCTTGTCTGAAATGGCGATGATTGCAGGCTTGCCAAAAGCACCTTCCACCTTAAATCCAATCGCCTCCCTAGAACGTGCTACGGAGCGTCGTAATGTAGTACTTGGGCGTATGCTGGATATGAAATTCATTACTGAAGCACAGTACGAACAGGCGAAAAATGAGCCATTAATGTCGAGTTATCACGGTGTAAAAGTAGCGCTGAAAGCAGATTACGCAACGGAAATGGTTCGCCAAGAGATGATCAAAGTGTTCGGCGAAGAAAATGCTTACACGAAGGGTTACAAAGTTTACACTACCATTAATTCCAAAGATGAATTAGCAGCTCAAAAGGCCTTGCGTGATAATTTAATTGCCTACGACCGCCGTCATGGCTACCGTAAGCCAGCCTACCTTTGGAAAAAAGGCGAAGAGGCGTGGTCTGAAAATAAAATCACCAATTATCTGAGCCGTTTAGCCAGTGCGACACCTTTCGTACCCGCAGCGGTAATTGCGAAGACCAAAGGCGATGCAACAGTTTTATTTGCTGACGGTTCGCAAGCGTTATTAAGTCGTCAAACAATGGGATGGGCCAAGCAATATCAGCCACAGGTGGGCGATTTGGTGTGGGTGTTCCAAAAAGATAATGTGTGGCAGCTTGGGCAAATTCCACAAGCAAACTCTGCCTTAGTGTCTTTAAACAGTAATGATGGTGCTATTGAGGCGCTGGTGGGTGGATTTAGTTTTGCACAAAGTAAATTTAACCGTGCAACACAGTCAATGGTGCAGGTTGGCTCGTCTATTAAGCCGTTTATTTATGCTGCGGCGTTGGATCGTGGCTTAACCCTGTCAACCGTGTTGCAAGATAGCCCTATTATTTTACGTCAAGAAGGCCAACCTGACTGGCGACCATACAACTCACCAAATCGCTTTGACGGTCCGATGCGTTTACGTAGGGGCTTGGGTGAGTCAAAAAATATGATCGCTATTCGTACCATTAAATTGGCAGGCATTCCTTTTACGGCGAAATTCTTAGAGCGTTTTGGCTTTAAACGTAACCAATATTTTGCTAGTGCTTCCCTTGCCTTGGGAACGGCATCATTTACGCCACTACAATTAGCGCGTGCTTATGCGGTGTTGGATAACGGTGGCTTTTTGGTAACGCCTTATTTGATTAGCAAAGTGGAAGATAATACAGGGGCCGTAATTTTCCGTGCAAATCCGAAAGTGGCTTGCCCGACTTGCGATAATATTCCTGTGGAATATGCCCCAAGTGAAAAATTGACCGACTTACATGCCGCAGATAATGATGTTATCACTGACGATGGTGATCAAGCAGGGCAAGGCTTTACAGGTTTCGGTAAAATTCAAGATGTTACTGACAGTGTGGACGATCTTACGGAAAATGGCGCATTGCAAACCTTACAAAATGCAGGCTTAATCAATAAACCGCAAGATTTTATGCAACAAGCCCAGCACGAAGCACAATCTCAACAGTCAACTGATCACAATTACGCACCACGTGTATTGGATCCTGGTGTGGCATTCTTGATTCGTAGTGCTTTGACCACAGCCATTTACGGTGAGCCCAACCAAAAATGGTTAGGTACAAGCTGGCGCATTCGTAATTCTTTTCAACGTCGGGATATTGGTGGGAAAACGGGTACGACCAACCAAAATAAAATGGCGTGGTATGCAGGTTTTGGAGCCAACATTACCACAGCAGTTTATGTGGGCTTTGATGACAATAACCGCAATCTTGGTAAACGAGAATACGGTTCGACAGCAGCAATGCCAGCTTGGGTTGAGTACATGAAAGTCGCCTTAGCTGACGTTCCTGAGCGCCATTTACCGCAACCAGCGGACATTGTGAGCCGTCAAATTGACGAGCAAACAGGTTTACTCGCATCGCCAGATCGTCCGAGCGTTACTGAATATTACATTAAAGGCACCGAGCCTAAACGTGCCTTTGTGCCACAAAATCAAGGCTATTTACTGCCAGGGCAATCCACTGAACCGACCGAACCACAAACGGATGCCACGGATACGCCACAAATTAATACACAGGAATTATTTTAAGGAAAATCAATGTTAAGTTATCGACACAGCTTTCACGCTGGCAACCACGCCGATGTGGTGAAACATATCGTTTTAATGCTCATCTTAGAAAGCTTACAGCAAAAAGAGAAAGGCTTTTACTACCTAGATACCCACGCTGGCGTGGGGTTCTACCGCCTACTTAGCGCCGAAGCACAGAAAAATGCCGAGTTTGAAACAGGCATCGCGCCATTGTGGCAACGTGATGATTTGCCGCCAGAAGTGGCACGTTACGTGGAAATGATCAAAGATCTCAATCACCACAAACCGCAGTTACGTGATTATGCTGGCTCGCCACTCATTGCAGCGAAAATGCTCCGTGAACAGGATCGTGCGTTGCTTACCGAACTACACCCAAGCGATTTCCCACTGCTACGCCAAAATTTCCGTCCATTTAAAAATGTGCAAACCAAGCGTGCGGACGGTTTCCAACAGCTTAAAGCCACGCTACCGCCAAAAGAGCGTCGTGGCTTGGTGCTTATCGACCCACCATACGAGCTAAAAGAGGATTATCAACGAGTAGTTGAGGCCATTGTAGAGGGCTACAAACGCTTTGCCACAGGCGTTTATGCTATTTGGTATCCAGTGGTGCGCCGCTCGCAAATTAAGCAAATGGTGCGAGCATTAGAAGCCACAGGCATTCGAAAAATTCTACAAATCGAACTCGGCGTGCGTCCAGATACTGATCAAAAAGGAATGACCGCCAGCGGAATGATCGTCATAAACCCACCGTGGCAGCTTGAAAAACAAATGAAATCCATCTTGCCATACCTAAACCAAGTCCTCACCCCTAGCGGTACAGGCTTTTGGAAGGTGGATTGGATTACACCAGAATAAATGGAATAAAGAAATAAAAAATAAAGCCGTTACTGATTGACCTGACCCCAAAAACTTAGACTAAATTAATTTAAGGACTGGGCTCTGTAT
>JAHHQZ010000018.1 GCA_020026075.1 Actinobacillus sp.
CTGCACCTTAATTAGTTGACTGGTTAGTCCAACTTTTGGGGTGCAGATCATTTTCGGGGGATTTTATATTCTCTTAGGTAAAACAAGGAAATTTTTCCTTGCTCACACTGGGGAGATTGCACAATCCACTCATTGAAAAAAACACACCTACGCTGGAATATTCGGCAAAATTTTGGGGAAAATTCCAGCGTAGAGTTTATGGAATAATTAGGTTATTTTTTACATCCCATTATTTATCTCCTAAAAATTCAATCGCTTGAATAATATTTTTCAACATCTCTTGATTATTATTACTAACAGCTTTTTGCAATAGTCCTAAAAGAAAAACTCGCCCATCTCATTATCTAAACAAAATGGTGCGAGTCTTCCCCCTGCACTTGGATATACATCATTCCACTGTAAGCCAAGTGCTTTATCGCCTTCATAATATCCTTTAACTAATATCATCCCTTCATCTGATGAATAAACTTTTTCGCATTCTTGCCAGTAAGATACAAGTTCTCTTTTCATAACTAACTCCAATTTATATGATTAAGTGTTGTTTCTCTCTTATGTCAATAAGAAAGAAAACGAGTATACTCGCTTGAAAATTTCTACTTCTAAATAGGTAGGCTGGAATATTTGGAAAAATTTTGAAAAGTAATTTCTAGGAATTATAGATAATAAAAAAAGCTCAGCCGAAGCTGAGCTTTTGTATAGTTTTTATTGAAAATTAAGCGATTACTGCTTTTTCAACAACACGAACTAAAGTCCAAGATTTAGTTTTAGAAACAGGACGACATTCCTTGATTTCTACAACATCACCCATTTGAGCTTGGTTCGCTTCATCGTGTACGTGTAATTTAGTCGTACGACGAATGAATTTACCATAAAGTGGGTGTTTAACCTTGCGTTCAATCGCAACTACAATGGATTTATCCATTTTGTCGCTAGTAACACGACCTTGTAAAGTACGAATTTGATCTGTCATTACTCACCCGCCTTTTCGGTTAATACAGTTTTAACTTGTGCAATACTACGACGCACTTGTTTTAACTGATGAGTTTGTTGAAGTTGACCAGAAGCTAATTGCATACGCAATTTGAATTGTTCACCTAAAAGATTTAATAATTCAGCTTGAAGTTCTTCAACAGTTTTTGTACGTAATTCTTGAGCTTTCATTACATCACCGTTTTAGTTACAAAGGTTGTTTTGATTGGCAGTTTTGCAGCTGCAAGAGCAAATGCTTGACGTGCCACTTCTTCAGACACTCCGTCCATTTCATAAAGGACTTTACCTGGTTGAATTAAAGCGACCCAGTATTCAACGTTACCTTTCCCTTTACCCATACGGACTTCTAATGGTTTTTCAGTAATTGGTTTGTCAGGGAAAACTCGAATCCAAATTTTACCTTGACGTTTTACTGCACGTGTCATTGCACGACGAGCTGCTTCGATTTGACGTGCTGTGATACGTCCACGACCAACTGCTTTTAAACCGAAAGTACCGAAACTCACCTCAGTACCGTGTCCGATACCGCGGTTACGACCTTTCTGAACTTTACGGAATTTTGTACGTTTTGGTTGCAACATTTAACAATTCTCCTTATTTACGGCCACGACCACGTGGGGCACGTTTTGGTGCACTCGGTTTTTCAGATTGTTTTGCAACTTCTGCCATACCGCCTAAGATTTCACCTTTAAAGATCCATACTTTGACGCCGATGATACCGTAAGTGGTTAATGCTTCTGAGGTAGCGTAGTCAATATCTGCGCGAAGTGTGTGAAGTGGCACACGACCTTCACGATACCATTCGCTACGAGCGATTTCAGCACCGCCTAAACGACCACTAACTTCAACTTTGATACCTTTAGCACCTAAACGCATTGCGCTTTGTACTGCACGTTTCATTGCACGGCGGAACATTACACGGCGTTCAAGTTGAGAAGCGATATTGTCTGCAACTAATTTTGCATCAAGCTCAGGTTTTTTCACTTCAGCGATGTTGATTTGTGCAGGAACTCCTGCAATTTTCGCTACTTCGTGACGAAGTTTTTCAACGTCTTCACCTTTTTTACCGATAACGATACCAGGACGAGCAGTGTGAATTGTCACACGGATGCTTTTCGCTGGACGTTCGATAGTAATGCTTGATACGGAAGCATTTTCTAATTTTTTAGTTAAAAATTTACGTACTTTGAAATCGCCTTCTAAATTATCAGCGAAATCTTTTGTATTCGCGAACCAAGTAGAGCTCCAAGGCTTAACGATACCTAGGCGAATACCATTCGGATTGACTTTTTGTCCCATTGTTATTCTCCTACTTGATTAACGATCAGATACAACCACAGTGATGTGGCTAGTACGTTTTAAAATACGATCTGCACGACCCTTCGCACGTGGCATTACACGTTTCATTGAAGGACCTTCATCTACGAAAATTTTCGCAACTTTAAGATCATCGATGTCTGCACCGTCATTGTGCTCTGCATTGGCAATCGCAGATTCAAGTACTTTTTTCACTAAAGCAGCAGCTTTTTTGTTAGTGAAAGTTAAGATTTCAAGTGCTTGAGCAACTTTTTTGCCACGAATCATATCCGCAACTAAGCGTGCTTTCTGCGCTGAAGTGCGAGCGTAACGATGTTTAGCAATAGTTTCCATCTACTTACCCCTTACTTCTTAGCCTTTTTATCCGCAGCGTGACCGCGGTATGTACGAGTCGGTGCAAATTCACCTAGTTTATGACCGATCATTTCATCAGAAATATAAACTGGAACGTGCTGACGACCATTATGGACTGCGATGGTCAATCCAATCATTGATGGAATGATCATTGAACGACGGGACCAAGTTTTGATTGGTTTTTTATCCCCGCTTTCCACCGCCTTCTCTACCTTCTTCAACAAGGGTAGGTCAATAAAAGGACCTTTCTTGAGAGAACGTGGCATGGTTTACCTCTTTTATCTAATTAAAATTATTTGCCACGACGACGTACGATATATTTATCAGTATGTTTGTTGTGACGAGTTTTCTTACCTTTGGTTTGAACGCCCCAAGGTGTAACTGGGTGTTTACCGAAGTTACGGCCTTCACCACCACCGTGTGGGTGATCAACAGGGTTCATCGCAGTACCACGAACGGTTGGACGAACACCACGCCAACGGTTTGCACCTGCTTTACCAAGTGAACGTAACATATGTTCTGAGTTACCAACTTCACCGATAGTTGCGATGCAGTCAGCTAACACTTTACGCATTTCGCCTGAACGAAGACGTAAAGTTACGTAGTTACCTTCACGGGCAATGATTTGTACATAAGCACCAGCAGAACGAGCTAATTGACCGCCTTTACCTGGTTTTAATTCAACGTTATGTACAGTTGTACCAACTGGGATATTACGCATTGGTAACGCGTTACCAACTTTAATTGGTGCGTGAACACCCGCTTGGATTTCATCACCAGCACTTAAACCTTTTGGTGCTAAGATGTAACGACGTTCACCATCTTTATAAAGCACTAAAGCGATATTTGCGCTACGGTTTGGATCGTATTCTAGACGTTCTACAACCGCTGGGATATCAAATTTGTTACGTTTAAAGTCAATTAAACGGTAATGTTGTTTATGACCACCACCGATATGACGAGTAGTGATTCGACCAAGATTATTACGACCACCAGTTTTAGATTTTTTATCTAAAAGAGCAGCGAAAGGTTTACCTTTGTATAATTCTGGATTTACGATTTTAACAACGTGACGACGACCAGGGGAGGTCGGCTTACATTTAACGATAGCCATTTACTTATTTCCTCCTAATTACTCAGCTGCGCCTTCAACGAAGTCCAAAGATTGGCCTTCTTTAAGGGTAACATAAGCTTTTTTCCAGTCGCTACGACGACCCATTTTTGCACCACGACGTTTAGTTTTACCTTTAACAACAACAGTGCGTACAGAGTCAACTTCAACTTCAAATAATTGAGCAACTGCTTTAGCAATTTCAGCTTTATTCGCATCTAAAGCAACTTTGAAAACGATTGTGTTAGATTTTTCAGCGTTGTTCGTTGCTTTTTCAGAGATATGAGGTGCTTTCAATACTTTTAGCAAACGTTCTTGTTGAATCATGCTAGCATCTCCTCAATTTGTTTTACTGCATCAACAGTCATAACAACTTTATCGAAAGCGATAAGGCTAACTGGATCGATACCTTGTGCATCACGTACATCAACTTTATGCAAGTTACGTGCTGCTAAGAATAGATTTTCATCAAGGTTAGCAGTAACGATTAAAACATCTTCAAGACCGAAGTCTTTTAATTTTTGAACAAGAACTTTAGTTTTTGGTGCATCAATTTCAAATTTTTCAACAACTACTAAACGATCTTGGCGAACAAGTTCAGAAAGGATGCTTTTGATTGCACCACGATACATTTTTTTGTTCACTTTTTGGCTGTGATCTTGTGGTTTCGCTGCGAAAGTTACACCACCGCTACGCCAGATTGGTGATTGAGCATCACCAGCACGTGCGCGACCAGTACCTTTTTGACGCCATGGTTTTTTACCAGAACCTGCTACTTCTGCACGAGTTTTTTGAGCACGAGTACCTTGACGAGCACCTGCTGCATACGCAACAACTACTTGGTGAATCAATGCTTCGTTAAACTCACGTCCAAAAGTAGTTTCAGAAACCGTTAATGCACTTTGTGCATCTTTTACGACTAATTCCATTAAATACTCCTAGACTATGCTTTTACTGCTGGTTTGATAATTAAATCGCCATTAGTAGCACCTGGAACAGCACCTTTAACTAATAACAAGTTTTTATCAGCATCAACACGAACAACTTCAAGTGATTGAACGGTTACACGTTCAGCACCTAAATGTCCTGCCATTTTTTTACCTTTAAACACACGACCTGGTGTTTGGTTTTGACCAATAGAACCAAGTACACGATGTGATAAAGAGTTACCGTGGCTAGCATCTTGAGTACGGAAATTCCAACGTTTAACACCACCTTGGAAACCTTTACCTTTAGATGTACCAGTCACATCCACTTTTTTAACATCTGCAAAGATGTCAACTTTAATTTCTTGACCTAAAGTGAATTCTTCACCTTCAGTACGAAATTCCCATAAACCGCGACCAGCTTCAACGCCTGCTTTCACGAAATGACCTGCTTCAGGTTTAGTTACACGGCTAGCTTTTTTAGTGCCAGTAGTAACTTGAACTGCAGTATAGCCATCGTTTTCAAGAGTTTTAACTTGAGTCACACGGTTAGGTTCGATTTCGATTACGGTAACAGGTACGCTAACACCGTCTTCATTGAAGATACGGGTCATACCTACTTTACGACCGACTAAACCAATCATTGTAATAACCTCTTAATTAACCTAGGCTGATCTGCACGTCTACACCTGCAGCCAAATCTAAACGCATTAACGCATCAACAGTCTTTTCTGTTGGCTCAACAATATCAACTAAACGTTTGTGTGTACGAATTTCATATTGATCACGAGCGTCTTTATTAACGTGTGGAGAAATCAATACGGTGAAACGTTCTTTGCGAGTTGGCAAAGGGATTGGTCCACGAACTTGTGCACCTGTACGTTTAGCTGTTTCTACGATTTCCGCTGTAGATTGATCAATTAAACGATGATCAAACGCTTTTAAGCGGATTCGAATTCTTTGGTTCTGCATTAGACCAGAGCTCCAATATTTTTAGCTAATAAAAAAAACCGAACCACCAAACTTGATACTGCTATTAACTCAAGGGGGTCGATTTACCTAATTTATAATTCCCAAATCGGGAATATTTTATATAGCGCTAGGCACTATTCACTTAGTAAATGATCACACTAAGTGGCTTTGTGAAATAAAGCTTGGCGATGATAGCAAAATGGGCAGAAAAGGCAAGTACTTTTTTTTATTTTTTGTACGATTTATCACGCTACTCACCTATGGTCACTTAGATAACTTAAATAAAATGCAAGGTCGGAATTTTTGTCAAAATTTTAGTAAATATTCCAGCCTAGCTTTTTTATGCCTTCGTAAAATATGGTAGACTGTCCGCCATTTTTTACTGTTTATAACATAAGGAACCCTATGGAAACGTTAGACAAAATCAAAAAGCAAATTGCGGAAAATCCGATCCTTCTTTATATGAAAGGCTCACCAAAACTACCTGCTTGTGGCTTTTCAGCTCGCACAGTGGAAGCAGTATTGGCTTGCCAAGTGCCGTTTGGTTATGTAGATATTTTGCAAAATCCTGATATTCGTGCGGAATTACCAAAATATGCCAACTGGCCGACTTTCCCACAATTATGGGTTGAAGGCGAGCTAATTGGGGGCTGTGATATTGTGTTGGAAATGTTCCAAACTGGCGAATTACAAACGCTTTTACAAGATGTTGCCGCTCGCCACAAAGCACAATTAGAACAAGATATGCAAAACACTTAATTTTTAAGCCAAATAAAAAGCCTGACTCGTCAGGCTTTTTTTCTGTTTTTATTTTGGTTTAACGATACCGTATTGCTTTAATTTGTTTGCAACGGCGGTGTGGGAAAGGCCCAGTCGGCTGGCTAATTTGCGTGTAGTGGGATATTTTGCATAAAAATAACGCAAAATATTGGCTTCCACTTCGTTCATCATTTGCTCTAAGGTGGGCTGGGATAAATCTGTCGGTATTGCTTCAAACGGTGCAGCACTGGTTTTCGGCAGTTGTAAATGTTCTACCCTAATAGAGTTCTCGCCTGCCAGCGATGTCGCGCGGTACAGCACGTTATATAGTTCACGCACATTGCCCGCCCAATGATGTTTTAACAAGCTATTTTGCACTTCTGGTGATAAGGCGGTGGGGGCTTTTAATTCACATAGAATTTGTTCAGCCAAAGGTAGAATATCTTCTCGGCGAGATTGTAAGTTCGGCAAATTCAATGGCAAAACATTTAAGCGATAAAACAAATCCTCACGCATTTTGCCTTGCTCAACGCATTGTTGTAGCGGTATTTGACTGGTACAAATCACACGCACATCGGCGTATTGGGCAGCAGCATCCCCCACACGGCGGAACGTACCGTCATTGATAAAGCGCAATAATTTCGCCTGTAACGGCAATGGCAGCTCGGCTACGCTATCCAGTAAAACCGTGCCGCCGTTTGCATATTCAAAGAAACCTTGCGTTGCCTGCGTTTGTTCATTGCCGCCGTGACCAAACATTTCACTTTCCGCATCGTCCGCAGGCAAGCCAGCGCAGTTTACGGCGATAAATTTTTCATTCGCCCTTGTGCTGGCCATTACACACGCTTGTGCAAGCAAATCCTTTCCAGTGCCAGTTTCCCCTTGAATTAACAAAGGGGCATCCAGTTTGGCAAATTTACGTGCGTTGGCGATGGTTTGTTGCATCGCTGCACTTTGGGCAACGAAAGCGTCCAGAGTAAAAGGGGCTTGCATAGGGTTCTCTTATAGTACTTTGGTGATTTTTTGACGTCTTGCCAGTTCTCGAACACGGCGCATCATTCGTGTATTTTCCAGCTCCATGGGGGTCATTGGACGCACCACATCAAAGACGATCAGCGTTTTACCATGCGCCTCAATGAGCGTTTCGGTTTCCAGTAATTTCAAAATACGCCCCACCGTTTCACGAGAACAGCCTACCATTTGCCCAATTTCTTGGCGTGTGATTTTAATTTGCATACCGTCTGGGTGCGTCATTGCCTCTGGCATTTGCGTAAGATGCAAAATCGTACGAGCAATGCGCCCTGTCACATCTAAAAATGCTAAATTACAAGCTTGGCGTGATGTGTTTTGCAGTCGTGTAGAAAGTTGTTTGGCGAGCAACATTAAAATATCTGGATTAACGTTGACCAACTGACGGAATTTGCGATAAGAAATTTCCGCAATACGGCATAAACCACGTGTTCTCACCCACGCCGTGCGGCGATTGCCATCATCAAATAGCCCTGCCTCGCCAAAAAACTCGTTGTCACTTAAATAAGACAAAATCATTTCTTTGCCGTCAAAATCCTTCACTAGCACAATAACCGTACCACTTAAAATATAATATAAGGTGTCTGCTTTTTCGCCACCGTGTACCACATTGGCACGTTCTTGGTATTTGCGGATATGGCAATGGGATAAAAACCATTCCAGCGTGGGGGCCAATACGGGCTGCTCTGGATTTTCAGGGACAGGTTGTGGCTGTGGGATAACAGGCTGTTGTGATGTGGACATATTTTTTCCTATTGGTTAAATGTGTTTTTCGGCTTTATATCGAAGGTTTCGTGAAGTTCTGACCACACAATAATGACCTTACCTATTTTGATATTGTGTAGTAATTGTGCTGTTTTTTCAACCAAGGAATAATCCATTTCACCGTAATCCGTCCCCTCTCGCAAAATGTAACTTTCTACCATATTTTGCAGTGTTTCGGCAGGAATTTCTTGCCAAGGAATAATCATAATGAGTTGTCTCTTATTTACGTCCTGAACTACCAAAGCCGCCATCGCCACGTTCACTAGCACTGAAAGCCTCAACTACGTTAAATTTCGCCTGTACGACTGGCACAAAGGCCAACTGAGCAATGCGATCGCCAACGCTGATGTCAAAGGCTTTGTCGCTACGGTTCCACAATGGTACGAACAGCTGTCCTTGATAGTCGGAATCAACCAAACCCACTAAGTTGCCTAGCACGATACCAAATTTTGTACCAAGCCCTGAACGAGGCAAAATCATTCCACACAATGCTGGGTCTTGAATGTAAATCGCAAGACCTGTGGGAATTAAACGGGTTTCGTTCGGTTGTAGCGTAATCGGCCGCTCGACCATCGCACGCAAATCAATGCCTGCCGCACCTGGTGTTTCATAGCTTGGCAGCGGAAAAGCTTTGCCGGCACCTAAGCGTGGGTCAAGAATCTGAATGTCAATTTGTCGAGTGTAATGAGGGGCTGTTAGCATTTCAGTCATTGTTGTATCCATTAGTTGATGAACGCCGGAATTTTTACAAAAATTCCAGCGTAGAAAATAGAGAAAATTAAGCACTTGGCTCGTTGTTGTTTGTGTTGTCGGTTTTAGCGGCGCTAGCAGAATTATCCGCTACCACTGCGGTTTTCAAAGCAGCACCGCAATGTCCACAAAATTTATCCGTTGCCGCCACTTTACTGCCGCATTGCGTACAGTACGCTAGCGGATTTTGTGCCGCAGAACTTTGCTCAATGGTTTGCGCTGTGGTTTGTGCCGCTTGCACCACCGCACTCACATCTTCGGCGGTGAGATTATTTTTGCTTTTCACCAATGCATTGGCCATATGTGCCATTGCGGCGGCTTGTTTTTTATCTTGCTCTTTGGCTTTTTGCTCTTGAGCTAAGGTCGTTTCCACTTCCTTGAAAATAGTGCGAGCATCTTGTTCGGACAAATTGCATTGGTTCTGCACGCTTTTTAGTACGTGGCGATCGTCATCGGTTATGTCATCGCCTCGAGATAAAATTTCCTGCACTGCATTGCGGTAACGCACTTTATGGCGACCGAGCTGTTCAGAAAAGGCGGATGCCAAAATACCCGCTGGCAGCGCCACTAGCCCAATGCCGAGTACCATAATTAGCCCTGCAAAAATCCGTCCCGGCACAGTGGCTGGCACATTTTCGCCGTAGCCTACGGTAGAAATCGTCACAATGCCCCACCACATTGATTGCAAAATGCTACCAAAATGTTCAGGCTGCGCCTCGTGTTCAAACAAATAAATACCACTGGAGGCAAGCAATAACAAAATGGCGAGCAGGAAAATCACGGAAATTAAATCTTTTGCCTCTTCTTTTATTACCGTGAGCAAGGTGTTCATCGCAGCGTTGTAGCGCATTAATTTGAAAATACGGAACAAGCGTAAAATGCGTAACGTTTCGGTATTTGGAATAAAAAATGAGAAGAAAAACGGCACGATAGCCACAAGGTCAATCAAGCCAAAAAATGACGTGGTGTACGCCCAACGTGCCTGTGCAGCGGACATTCCACGAAATTGCGGATTCGCTGGTGCTGACCAAAATCTCAGCAAATATTCCAGCGTAAACACGATTAACGAAAAGTATTCAACATTATCAAATAGTAAACGAAACTCTTGGCGAATGCCTGATTCAGACTCCAAAATAACCGCAATAATATTGAGAACTATCGTGGCGATAATGAAACTGTTTGCCAGTTTTGAGTACCAAAAATCACTGTCTGGATCGAGCAAATGATGTACTTTTTTTTGCATCACTTGAATGCAGTGATCCATTTTTTGAAAAATAACCATAAGAACACCGATTAAACAATAAACATAAATGAGAACGGGCGTATTCTACCAAAGCCGCCCCACGCTTAGTAGATTTTTAATTGTTTATTTTCTAAAACACTTTTGCTAAACAATTCACGGCTTTTCAGGGGTTTTGAACCTAAATATTCTTTTAAAATCAAACGGATAAACCGTTTCGCCGCTTGCTTGGTTTCAATAGATGAAAAATCCTGCCGATAAAAGTCTAAAAGTTCCCGCCCGTAAAAGGTTTGATGACTTTTGACAAGTGTGGCAATAAATCCTTGCTGTGGCGTGTAGCGGTAAGTCATCGTGGGCGATACTGGCTCGCCGCTGCCTGCGCAATGTTCAAAATCCACCGCATAGCCCAATTCTTTTAGCAGAAAAAATTCAAATTGGCGCAAATTTTCTTCCAAATATTCCGGCGTAGCCGCAAGCGCCATTAGGCATTTTAAATAATTGTCGAACAACGCAGGGTAGGCGGTATTTTCTTCAAGCAAACGCATCAATAGCTCGTTAATATAAAAACCGCTGTACAGCACGTTGCCACTAAAAGGCAAAGTTAAGGAAACTGCCTCGCCTTTGCTTAGGGTTTTCAAGCCAGCTTTGCCTGAAAAACGTACCAGCAATGGCGTGAAAGGTTGCAAAATGCCACGCCATACGGATTTCGGTCGCCTTGCCCCTTTGGCCAGCACTCGCACACGCCCTTGCTGTTCGGTGAATAAATCCACCAGCAAACTGGTTTCGCTGTACGCTTGACGATGAAGCACAAAGGCACGTTGCCACTGATGATGAAACATTTTACTCAAACACCAATTCAACCGCTTGCGGGCCTAGAAAATCCAGCAGTTCTTGAATTAACGTTTCTTCTGGTTCCACTGCCCATTGGCTTGCGAATTGCACGAGCGTTTTCGCCTTCGGACTTTGATAATACAAGTAAACTGGCACAGTACCGCCACTGTATGGAGTCAAAATATTTTTAAGCTGACGCACAAACTGTGGCGTAATTTGCGACTGGGCAAAGGTAATGGCGAGGTGTTTGGCGTATTTCGAGCGAGCCTCGCCTAGCGTGATAAGCTCTCGCACGTTCATTCCCTGACTTTGCGTAAATTCTTTAAACATTACAGGACCTGTGGCGAGAATAATTTGATCCTTTTGCAATTTATGCACCACTTGATCGAGCAAACCATTCGCACCGCCAAATAAAGTAAGCTCCATTTCGCCAGATTGATCATCAATGGTGACAATACCAAGTTTTGTGCCTTTTTTGGTGTTGATGATACGCACGTTTTGAATCAGCCCTGCCACAGTCACTATTTGCGTTTTACGTGAGCCTTGTAAATCATAAATGCGTGTTTGCGTGTAATGAGAAAGTTCAGGCAAATAACGGCTAATCGGGTGCCCGCTAATGAATAAGCCAAGCGTTTCGCGTTCGCCATCTAGAATTTTACGCTCCGACCATTTCGGCGTGTGGGCGTAGGCTTTTTCCACGTCTTTTTGTTGGTTACACAACACGCCGAACATATCTCCTTGCCCAATCACTTCATTTTTAGCGTGCTGATCCGCTGCTTTTAAAGCGTCTTCTAAATTTTTTGCCAGTGCGGCACGGTGTGGTCCCAGTTTATCGAATGCCCCTGACATAATCAGCGCCTCGAAGGTACGTCGGTTTAAATGGCTTAAATCTGTACGAGCGCACAAATCAAATAAATCTTTAAAGAAACCGCTTTCTTTGCGAGCCGCTAACAATGCCATTACAGGCCCTTTGCCCACGCCTTTAATCGCCCCTAAGCCGTACACAATTTCGCCTTTGGCATTCACGCTAAATTGATATTGGCTCGTGTTAATGTCAGGTGCTCGCACGGTTAATCCCATTCGCTGGCATTCGGCATACAGCCCAACCAGTTTGTCTGTGTTGTCCATTTCCGATGTCATTACCGCCGCCATAAATTCCGCTGGATAATGGGCTTTCAGCCACAGGGTTTGGTAAGACACTAAGGCATAAGCGGCTGAGTGGGATTTATTAAAACCGTAGCCTGCAAATTTTTCCACAAGGTCGAAAATTTTCATTGCCAGCTCGCCGTCTACGTTATTTTGCTCCGCCCCTGTTTTAAACGTGCCACGCTGTTTTGCCATTTCTTCAGGCTTTTTCTTACCCATTGCACGGCGCAATAAGTCCGCCCCGCCGAGCGTGTAGCCTGCCAGCACCTGTGCGATTTGCATTACTTGTTCTTGATACAAAATAATGCCATAAGTTGGCTCTAAAATCGGTTTTAAGGATTCGTGCTGATAGGTTTCATCAGGGTAGGAAATTTCTTCTTCACCGTGTTTACGACGAATAAAGTTATCCACCATTCCTGACTGCAAAGGGCCAGGTCGGAATAATGCCACCAAAGCGATGATGTCTTCAAAACAGTCTGGACGCAGACGTTTGATAAGCTCCTTCATTCCCTGCGATTCCAACTGGAACACTGCTGTGGTTTCCGCCCCAAGCAACAGCTCAAAGGCTTTGCTATCATCAAGGGGAATGTGGTTGATGTCCACCAGTGGCTTGTTCGAAGAGCTCAAGCGTGGGTTAATCATATCCAGTGCCCATTTAATGATGGTCAGCGTCCTAAGCCCTAAGAAGTCGAACTTCACCAGCCCTGCGTATTCCACGTCATTTTTATCAAAATGGGTTACTGGGTTTAGCCCTTCGCTATCGCAATAAAGAGGGGAAAAATCCGTAATGCGAGTGGGCGCAATCACCACACCCCCTGCGTGCTTACCAGCATTACGTGTTAAGCCTTCAAGCTGGCGAGCCATATCGATCAAGGCTTTTACCGCATCATCACGCTGGTAAATTTCTTCTAATTTTGGCTCGATAGAAAATGCTTTTGCCAGCGTCATTCCAGGATCTGGCGGAATGAGTTTTGCAATTTCATCCACACTATTAAACGGATAACCCAGCACTCGCCCCACATCTCGAATCACCGCTTTCGCCGCCATCGTACCGAAGGTGATAATTTGCGACACGGCATCTCGCCCGTAAATATCCGCCACATGTGCAATCACTCGATCACGACCATCCATACAAAAGTCCACATCGAAGTCTGGCATTGACACACGTTCTGGATTTAAGAAACGCTCAAAGAGTAAGTCAAATTCCAATGGATCCAAATCCGTGATTTTTAATGCATAAGCCACCAGCGAGCCTGCCCCTGAACCACGTCCCGGCCCCACTGGAATATCGTTATCTTTCGACCACTGAATAAATTCCATTACGATCAAAAAGTAACCCGGAAAGCCCATTTGGTTAATCACGTCCAGCTCCACTTGCAATCGCTCGTCATAGACTGGGCGTTTTTCCGCACGCACCGTTTCATCAGGGAACAAGGTTTTCAGGCGTTCTTCCAAGCCCTCTTGGGCTTTCTTCACCAGAAAATCTTCGGTTTTCAGCTCCCCTGTGGGAAATTCTGGCAAAAAGTATTCGCCTAAACGCAAGGTAACGTTACAGCGCTGGGCGATTAAAACCGTGTTTTCAAGGGAGGTAGGAATATCGGCGAAAATTTCGCACATTTCCTGTTCCGTGCGGAAATACTGTTGCGGTGTGTAATTTTTAGAACGTTTCGGATCGTCTAGGGTTACGCTTTCGTGAATGGCGACACGCACTTCGTGCGCCTCAAAATCGCTCGACTGCAAGAAACACACATCATTCACTGCCACCAGCGGTAAATCTGTGCGTTTGCTCAATGCCAACGCTTGTTGCACATAAGCCGCCTCGCCTACTTTACCTGTGCGTGCAATACTTAAATAAAAGTGATCCACAAAATGGGTTTGATAAAAATCTAAGGCTTGGGCGAGTGCCTGTTCGTGGTTATTTTTGGCTAATAATTGCCCAACATCGCCACGCTGACCGCCTGATAAAACAATCATGCCCTCAGCGTGTTCCGCAAGCCACGCCTGCTCCACCACAGGAAATTCCGTGTAGCCTTGCTGGTAGGCTTTGGAAAGGATGAGCGTAATATTTTTATAGCCTGTGTTATTTTTCGCAAGCAAAGTTAAATCCGCTAGCTCGCCGTCCAAATATGGGCTTTTGAGCTTAATATCCGCCCCAATAATCGGCTTAACCCCAGCACCTAAACATTCGCCGTAGAATTTCACCAAACCGCAGAAATTATTAAAATCTGTTAGCCCCAGTGCCACCATTTGCTGTTCACTGGCACGTTTAACCAACGCTTTAACCTTTGTTAAACCGTCCACCATTGAGTAATCACTATGCACACGCAAATGCACAAAACGAGGCGTTGCCATAAGTTATCCTTTTAATTCTTTCTGCGTTGTTTGTTGGGTGAATGTATCGTAGCCAGCCTGCAAAGCTTGCCAATCTGTTGGGGAAAAATGAATGCCCATTCGAGCCACTTCTTTATGAAACGAGCGAGCCAAGCGTTCCAAATTCCCCTGTTTCCAGCTATCGCCCAGTGCTATTGCACATTTATCAAAATCAATTAAGAACACTTTTTCTTGTGGCGTTCCCTGCCCTTGCAACAAAATATTATGGGCGTTGAGATCCGTATGATTCACTTGAGCGGCGTGCAGCTTTGCGATCAGCTCGCCAATGGCAAGCCAGCTCGTTTCTGGCAAGGATTGCCGTTGCAAAATGGCGGTTAAATCCTGTGCGTTGGCAATGCGTTCTGTGAGTAAATCCGCTTGGTAGAAAAGCCCACGTTTCACCACACGTGCGGCAATGGGTTTCGGCACGGCGATCCCTTGTGTGTGCAAGCTTGCCAGCAAGCGAAACTCAGCAAAACTGCGTGCGTTGCGCTCCCCTTGCCATAAAAAATAATCAGGGTTCACTTTGCCCACCAAACCGCCACGATAATAATGACGCAAGGCGCTATCCACGCCCCACCAATCGTTGGAACGCAGAAACCACGTGGTGCCACGCCCTTTGGCGCTGCCCGCCACACGATCCTTTGCCTGCCAAAAAGTTGCGTCAAAAAGGTTGGGTAGATCCGCTGGGTTCACTGCATCATCGGCGAGATAAAATGTTGTTAAATGTTGCTGTTGATACATAATTTTTAAAAATATTCCGACCTAAGCAAGGTCGGAATTTTTGTGAAAATTTTAGTGCGCTTGTTCCCAGTTGTCGCCCACGCCCACATCAACGATCAGTGGAACATCAAGGCTCACCGCACTTTCCATTAGGCGTTTAATTTCCGCTTGCCATTTGTCCACGCACTCGGCTTTCACTTCAAACACCAGCTCATCGTGTACTTGCATAATCATTGCGATACTGTCATCGCCTGCAATGATCTTCGTAATAGCGAGCATTGCACGTTTGATAATATCCGCCGCCGAGCCTTGCATTGGTGCGTTGATCGCCAAACGCTCCGCCGCTTTACGGCGCACTTGATGGCTTGTGTCAATGTCTGGCAAATGTAAACGGCGACCGAACAGAGTTTGCACATAGCCCAAATGGCGTGCGTCCGCTGGCGTGTTTTGCATAAAACGGCGCACACTTGGGTAACGGTCAAAATAGCGATTGATGTAATTTTGCGCATCGCCCACACTAATGTTGAGCTGTTTCGCCAGCCCAAAGGCACTCATTCCGTAAATCAAACCAAAGTTGATGGCTTTCGCATTACGGCGTTCGTTTGCCCCTACGCTGTCTAGCGGTAAACCAAAAATTTCCGCTGCGGTAGCTTTGTGAATATCTTCGCCACGTTTGAATGCGTCAAGCAAACGTTGATCTTGGGATAAATGCGCCATTAGGCGTAGCTCAATTTGCGAGTAGTCCGCCGCCATAATTTTGTAGCCTTCACGAGCAATAAAACTACGGCGAATACGGCGACCTTCTTCCGTGCGCACAGGAATGTTTTGCAAGTTCGGCTCACTCGATGACAAGCGCCCTGTGGTCGTCGCCGCTTGGTTGTAAGTGGTATGCACACGCCCTGCGTGATCCACGATTTGCGGTAGTTTGTCCGTGTAAGTGGATTTCAATTTGCTTAGCGTGCGATGACGCATAATAATGCTTGGCAATTCGTGGGTGAGTGCTAATTCTTCCAGCACTTCTTCATTGGTAGACGGCTTGCCTGATGGCGTTTTTTTCAACACTGGCAATTTGAGTTTTTCAAACAG
Source organism: Actinobacillus sp. (assembly GCA_020026075.1). Lineage (GTDB taxonomy): Bacteria > Pseudomonadota > Gammaproteobacteria > Enterobacterales > Pasteurellaceae > Actinobacillus_C. Next base: position 16,370 of record JAHHQZ010000018.1, read on the forward strand.
CACTTCTTGCAACACTTTTGGCGAGGTTAAACTGAATTGTTCACCAGCGATGGCGTAAGCTTGCTGTTCAAGGCTTACCAGTTCCGCTGCCATTTGCGCCGTTTCGTTGGCTAAAAAGTCACTGTCGATTAAAACGCCATTACGCTCCATTTGTAACAACACTGGCATTAACGGCAATTCCAATTCATCATACAACGCCCACAATGGCGCAATGGCACGCACTGCTGGGGTTAGCAATAACGCCAGTTGTAAAATGATGTCTACTTGCTCGCCTGCAAATGCGGTAGCTTGTTCTAGCGTGATTTGATCAAAGGTCAGCTGTTTTTTGCCCTTGCCTGCGATGTCTTTGTAGTCCGTTGGCGTGAAAGATAGATAACGCTGGGAAAGCGCCTCTAAGCTGTGCTTACCTGTGCTGTCAAAAGCGTATGCCTCCAACATTGTGTCAAACGCCATTCCTTGCAGGCTGATTTGCTCGTGCGCCAAAATGTGTGCATCGTATTTCAGATCCAAGCCGATCTTGGTAGGTTTTTCGCTTTCTAATAAGGGTTTTAAAATGGCGATAGCCTCATTAAACGGCACTTGTTCGCCAGCTGATAACACATCGTGGCGCAACGGTACGTAAACCACTTCACCCACAGGCGATGCCATTGCCAGCCCCACAAGGCGAGCGTTGGTGTAATCCGTGCCTGTCGTAAAGGTTTTCAATGCAAAACATTCCATTCCACGCAATTTGTCACAAAACGCTTGCAAGTCCTGCACGTTCAACAGGCAACGATAGTTTTCAGGTTTTGGCGTGTATGTTTTGCTGATGGAAAGATCTTGGGCTAGGTCGGAATTTTCGTCTGTTTTTTGTTCATTTTGTTCCGCCACAGGCGTGTCGTCTGCCGTTTCTGTGGAAACAATCGGGTTGATTTGCTTTTGTGCTGCGCTTAGCCAACGATGGAAATCGTAACGCTCACAGTCTTCGGCAAATGCAGTGAAATTCGGTGCGGTAAAATGTAAATCCGCCAAATCCACGTCCAAAGCGACATCGGTTTTAATCGTGGCTAATTGCTGGGAAAGCTGGGCGTTTTCTTTTTCTTCAATAAGATTTTTCACCGTGCTTTTGGCTCCACGCACACCGTGTTCAGCGAACACTGGCTCCACAGCGTCCAAATGCTGATAAATGGTTTCAATATTACCAATGTAATTTAGCAACGGTTTCGCTTTGGCAGGGCCAATGCCTTTCACACCCGGAATGTTATCGGATTTATCGCCACACAAGGCTAAATAATCAATGATCAAATGTGGCGGAACGCCGTATTTTTCTATGACACCTGCACTATCCAACAGGCTATCTTGCATTGTGTTGATGAGCATTACACGCTCATTCACAAGCTGTGCCATATCTTTATCGCCGGTGCTAATCACCACATTACGCCCTGCAAGGCTCGCTTGTTTTGCAAGGGTGCCGATAACATCATCCGCCTCTACGCCTTCAACCACTAACAGTGGCATTCCGAGATCTTGAATCATTTTATGTAACGGCGCAATTTGGCTACGCAAGTCGTCAGGCATTGTCGGACGATGCGATTTGTAATGCTCAAACAGCTCATCACGGAAGGTTTTCCCTTTGGCATCAAACACCACAGCAAAAGCACTCGGCTGCACTTTGTCAATTAAACTTTTTAACATCGTCAACACGCCATAAATCGCCCCAGTCGGCTCGCCAGCCTCGTTCGTCAAAGGGGGAAAAGCGAAAAATGCACGGTATAAATAAGAAGAGCCGTCCACAAGGACGACAGGATTTGTGGGTAAAGTTGCCATAGTCTTTCTCAAAGGGTAAAAATTGCAGTGATTATAACGGAAATCCACAGGCAAAAAAATTCAACGGTGAAAAAAGCAAAAAGCAAATCGCGATAACACAATTTGCTTTTTATATTACGAAACGATTTAACTCATCACCCCAGCAATAAATTTGGTACGAAAGTGATAATTTCTGGGAAGATGGTGATTAGCACCAGTGTACCGAAAATTGGTACCAAGAATGGTAGTACGCCTTTGGTTACGGTACTAACAGGCATATTACCCACCCTTGCCACAACAAAGAGTGCCATTCCCATTGGCGGCGTTAAAATTCCTACCATCATATTTAAGGTTGTCATCACGCCGAAGAATACAAGGTCGATACCAAAGTGTATTGCAATAGGAATTAACATTGGCAATACCAAGAATTGCAAAGCGAGGGCGTCAATGAACATTCCCAAGAATAACAACAAGGCGTTAATCATAATCAACACCATAATTTTGGTGTCGGCGATGGAAATGAACAGCTCCGCAATGCGCATAGCCACACGTTCACGAGCGATCATATCGCCAAAGAACGTTACTGCCATTACCATTAACACGGTAACCCCAGTGATTGAAATGGTTTCCACGCAGCCTTTAAACAGCATTTGCCAAGTCAATTCTTTGTACACGAACATTCCGATGAAAATGGCGTAAGTCGCTGCGATAACTGCCGCTTCTGTTGGCGTAAACACACCTGAGAAAATTCCGCCAATGATTAAAATCGGCGTGAGCAACGCCCAAATGGCCTTTTTAAAGGCGGCACAGCGTTCTTGTAAACTGGCTTTTGGCGAGCAAGGATAATTACGTTTTTTCGCAATGTAGTAGTTCATCACCATTAGTGCGATGGTCAATAACACACCTGGCACAAAGCCTGCCACAAAAAGCTTAGCGATAGACTCATTGGCAATAACGCCGTAAATAATCATCGCAATACTCGGTGGTACCAATGGCCCAATGATGCACGATGCCGCCGTAATACCACCACTGATTTCATCGTCATAGCCTGCATCACGCATTGCTTTAATTTCAAGCTGACCTAAACCACCTGCATCAGCCAACGCAGAGCCTGACATTCCAGAGAAAATTAAGCTAGCACCAATATTCACATTACCCATACCGCCACGATAATGTCCGAGCAGAGCTTTTGCGAAATCAAAAATCCGCATAGTAATTCCGCCCGTATTCATCAAAATCCCTGTTAGGATAAAGAACGGCACGGAAAGCAATGGGAAACTATTCAAACTATCGGTTAATTTACTGGATGCCGCATACACAATCGACCAGCGTGTCATCGCAAAATAAAGCACCGTTGCAATAAACAACGCCCAGCCCACAGGCGTGCCAAGAAACATAATCACCAGCCACACCAGCAGCACCACATACACCGCCTCGTGACCTAAGCGGAAATATTTATACAAACGCAAAGCTTTGTACCATTGCGGTTCAAATAACAAAATTCCCAGCAAAATTCCAGCGAACACAATATACGTCCACGCAGGCAAAAGGGTTTTACCGTCCTTGTAATTTTCAGACTGCGCTTGCAAAAAACGCACAAACATCAACACAGAAATCACAGGGAGCGGTAAATACATCCATTTACGATGAATACCAAGAGAAACAATTTGATCATTCGCCACGGTGGCGGAAGAGAAGAAGGTATGCTGACCTAAATAGAAAAACAAGAAAATACAAAGGAAGATAATCAACTGAACAAAGCTATTCACCACAGGTTTGGCTTTGTCTGGTAGCAGGTTCGTTACAAAGTCAATGTACACGTGCTGTTGCTGGCGTATCGCCATACTAATGCCCAACAGCGCCACCACCACGAATAAATACAGCGACAGCTCCGTACTCCACACAAAAGGTGCATTAAACACCTGCCGTGAAATAATCTGCGCCAACATAATCGCAAAAATCGCTAGGAACAACGTGCCGCCTAGCCATTCCTCAATCTTATTAAATTTATTTAAGAACTTCATAAAAGCCCCTTTCATCAAGGTTTAACGTTAGCCACTACAACAATGAGCGTTCGTAGTTTCAGCGGATATGATACAAAATCAAATTGCCCTGTAAAGCCTATTATGAAGTTTTTCTCCAAAATGTGATATAGATCTAAATTTTAAATTTTTTTTCTTGTGTTTTGGTAAAAGCCGAGTAAGCTATTGTGCAAATTTTATGACCCTATCCAACAAATTATCAGCAAAGGAACCTCCAATGGCAACCACACAAAAACGTACAAAAGATGATATTCTCGCCCAAATTAAACACGGCTTAATCGCATCCTGTCAGCCAGTGGACGATGGTCCAATGGATCACCCGCAAATTGTCGCCGCAATGGCAAAAGCCTGCGTAGCTGGCGGTGCGGCAGGTTTACGCATTGAAGGCATCGACAACCTAAAAGCCGTTCGCCCAGAAGTTAGCTTTCCTATCATCGGCATCGTCAAACGTGACTTAATCGACAGCCCAGTGCGCATCACGCCGTTTGCGATCGACATTGAAGATTTAGCCAACGCTGGTGCGGACATCATCGCCGTTGACGGCACCAACCGCCCACGCCCTGAAAGCATTCAAAGTGCCGTAGAAAAAATTCACGCAATGGGCTGTTTAGCAATGGCCGACTGCTCAAACTTAGAAGAGGCCCTCTACTGCCACCAATTAGGTTTCGACATCGTGGGCAGCACAATGTCTGGCTACACTGGTGGCGATGTACCAGAAGAACCTGACTTCGCCCTTGTGGAAGCAATGCATAAAGCTGGCTGCGTGGTAATGGCAGAAGGGCGTTTCAACACCCCAGCCCTTGCCCAGCAAGCCATTGAAAAAGGGGCGTACGCCGTGACCGTTGGCTCTGCGCTCACTCGCTTAGAACACATCGTAAGCTGGTTTGCCGATGCCATTCGTGCCGCTAAATAAATTTTAACTAGGCTGGAATTTTGCAAAATTTTTTGAAATATTCCGGCCTACCCAAAAGGACATTCTATGCGTTGCTTAGCCATTGACATTGGTGGCACCAAAATTGCCACCGCCATCGTTGAACACAACACGCTCACCGAGCGCCGCCAAATTGCCACTCCAACCGTCGACAGCACACCACGCTCACAAACGGCACAACGCCACGCAATGCAAACCGCACTGGCGAACATCGTGCAACATTACGCTGGGCAATTTGACGCTGTGGCAGTGGCTTCCACAGGCATTATTGATAACGGCGTATTAACGGCATTAAACCCCAAAAATCTCGGCGGCTTGGCGGATTTCCCTTTGCTGGATGCAATCAAAGCCCATACCGACAAACCAGTGGGGCTACTCAATGACGTGCAGGCGGCGGTTTGTGCCGAGTACGCCTTAGAACAAGACGTGCAAAATTACGCCTTTATCACCGTTTCCACAGGCGTGGGCGGCGGTTTAATTTTAAACGGCGAATTGCACACTGGCACGCACGGCATCGCTGGGCATATCGGGCATAGCTTGGCGGATCCCAACGGCACAATGTGTGGTTGCGGTCGTCGTGGCTGCGTGGAGGCGGTAGCCTCAGGACGTGCCATTGAGCGTGAGGCCCAGCAATGGGAGAACCCTTGCGAGCCAAAAGTCGTGTTTGAACGCTTTCGTCAAGGGGATGCACAAGCCACAGCCCTTGTGGAAAAAAGTGCTAGCGCCATTGCCCAACTCGTAGCGGATTTAGTCATCAGCCTTGATGTACAAAAAGTAGTCATCGGCGGTAGCGTGGGGCTCGCGCAGGGCTACATTCCCCTAGTAGAAAGCTTGCTCGCCCAAATGCCCACCATTTACCAATGCCCAATCAAAGGCGCTCACTGGGGTGGCGATGCAGGCTTAATCGGTGCCGCATTTTGGCTTGAACAGCAACTAAACCAGCAATAAGAAGGAACAAAAAATGATTTTCAGCGACTTAACCAATCCCACTTTTACGAAAAATATTCCAGCCCCCCTTGCAAACATTTTATTAAAGGTTTGCGAAAAACTTGCAGCGCAACCCTTAGCGGAACTGGCGCTCGGCAAACACGATATTACAGAAGATAGCTTTATCGTTGTGGCGGAGCCAACCCTCGCAGCCGCCAGTAGCAAGCAATTTGAAATTCACCGCAAATACATCGACATTCACATTATGCTCGCAGGGGAAGAATGGATCGACTACGCCGTACAAAACGCCAACTTAGCGGACTATGCGCCTTATCACGAGGCAGACGACTACCAAATTACCCTTGACCAATTACCTGACACCGTCAACGTCAGCCGCTTAAAATTAAGCCCGCAACAATTCGCCGTGTTCTTCCCAAACGAAGCTCACAAACCTTGTTGTAGCGAAAGTGAAACCAGCGCAACACCAACGGTGAAAAAAGTGGTGGTTAAAATTCCTGTTTATTTATTAAACGAGCCATTAAGCCAATTTAAATAGGGGGGAGTATGAAAATCGTTGCAACCAGTGGCAACATTTTGGAAACCATCGGTGCCTTATATGACAGCCTAACCAAAACGGAAAAACGCATCGCCAAAACCATTATGGCATCGCCTGAATTATTTCGTGGAGCGAGCTTATCGGAAAGTGCCCAACAATTAGACGTGGGCGAGGCGACCTTCATTCGTTTTTGTCGCACGCTCGGCTTTTCAGGGTTTAGCGATTTTAAACTGGCACTATCCGTAGAGCTTGCTACTCGTGATCAAAAACCTCACGCCATTTTGGATAACAATATTACCAGCGAAGATGACTGCCAAAATGTGGCGCGCAAACTGGAAAATATGGTGCAACGAGTGCTAAGTGAAACCATCAATTTATTGGATTACCACCAGCTCGAACAAATCGTACAAAAAATGCGCCACGCTAAACGTGTATTCTTCTTTGGTGCAGGCTCATCAGGCGTAATGGCAGAAGAGGCAAAATACAAATTTATGCGAATTGGCCTAAACGTGGATGCCAGTGCCAACAACCACGTAATGTTTATGCAAGCCTCTTTAATGAATAAAGATGACGTGGTCATCGGCATTAGCCATTCAGGCTATTCCAAAGAAACCGTAGAGGCCTTGCGTATCGCCCAAGCTAGCGGCGCAACCACCATTGCCTTAACCCATAATTTGCGTTCGCCAATTACCGAAGTGGCAAATTATGTGTTAGCCAATGGGCATCGACAAGGACAGCTACAAGGCGACTCAATGGGAACAAAAATTGCACAATTATTTGTGCTGGACGTGGTTTATAGCCTTATCGTTCAAGCACAAGAAGACAAAGCCGCTGCAATGAAACAGAAAACCGTCAATGTGTTACTGGAACAGCGCAGCAAGTAATCACTCAATCCATAAGGATCTACTATGAAAAATTTTAAAGGTATTTTCAGCGCCCTACTCGTGTCTTTCAACGAGGACGGCACCATTAACGAAACCGGTTTACGCCAAATCGTGCGCCACAACATTGATAAAATGAAAGTGGACGGCTTATACGTTGGCGGCTCTACTGGGGAAAACTTCATGCTTTCCACCGCAGAGAAAAAAGAAATTTTCCGCATTGCCAAAGACGAAGCCAAAGATGACATTACGCTCATCGCCCAAGTAGGTAGCGTCAACTTAAAAGAGGCGGTCGAACTCGGTCAATACGCCACCAGCTTAGGCTATGACGCACTGTCTGCGGTAACGCCGTTCTACTACAAATTCAGCTTTGCGGAAATCAAGCATTACTACAACACCATCATTGCGGAAACAAACGCTAAAATGATCATCTACTCCATTCCATTCTTAACTGGCGTGAATATGAGCATTGATCAATTCGGCGAATTATTCCAAAACCCAAATATCATTGGCGTGAAATTCACCGCTGCAGACTTCTTCCTACTAGAACGCCTACGCACCGCTTACCCAGAAAAACTCATTTGGGCAGGCTTTGACGAAATGCTCTTGCCAGCAGTTGCAGTGGGCGTAGATGGCGCTATCGGCTCAACCTTTAATGTCAACGGCGTACGTGCTCGTCAAATTTTTGAATTAACCCAAGCAGGCAAACTTGCCGAAGCACGCAAAGTTCAAGCAGTAACCAACGATTTGATCTCAGGCATTTTAGACAATGGCTTGTATCTCACCATCAAAGAAATTCTAAAACTTGAAGGTGTACAAGCAGGCTACTGCCGTGAACCAATGACCGCCAAAGCCACCGCTGAACAACAAGCGAAAGCCAAAGCGTTACAAGAAAAATTTTTAGTAAATAGCTAAACCCCATAAAAACGCTACGCCGGAATTTTTAAAAATATTCCGGCGTAGCATTTTTGTTTTTTATTCTTTTTAGGAAATCAGTTTTTCCAAAAGGCTGGCATAAAGACAACTAACAGTGAGAAAAATTCTAAACGCCCTGCCACCATTGCGAAAGAAAAAATCAACTTCGAGGAATCTGGCACGCCAGCGAAGTTTTGGCTGGTAGAACCTAAACCTGGCCCTGTGTTGGTGATCGTAGAAATTACCGCACCGATCGCATCAAACCCACTCATTCCGCAAAGAATTGCCCCAAACACGCACGCCCAAAACACCAAAAGATATACAATCACAAAGGACCAAATATTCTCCAATGCACGGCGTGGTACCACGTTTTTGCCCAGTTTAATCGGGTGAATGATATTTGGGTGAATCAGCATAAGCCCTTCGCGCTTTGCTTGCAGCCAAAGCACTAACACACGAATCATTTTGATACCGCCAGCCGATGACCCAGCACAACCACCTAAAATACAGGCAAATACTAACAACATCGACATAAAAGCTGGTAAATCATCAATATTAAAAATGGTATAACCTGAGTTCATCGCCATTGACGATACCTGCAACGAGCCTTGCACAAAAGCGTCCCAAGCATTCAAATCTTGGTAATTGATATACAAACCTGCGGCGAAAATAAAAATAAAGATGAATTGTAGCAACACAAAAAAACGGAACTCGGCATCTTTCCAGTAAGTAGATAGCGTGCCTTTATGGGGGAAATGGCTTAATGCCGAAATGTGCAAGTTAAAGTTTACGCCCCCCACCAACATAAAAAATGTGGAAATGAGATAAACCGGATAGCTGTCAAAATAGCCTAAACTGTCATTGTGGGTAGAAAATCCGCCGTTGGATAAAGTAGAAAAGCTATGAGCAATGGCATCGAATAAATCCATTCCAAACACCCAATACAGTAAGGCACAAACCACTGTGAACCAAATATAGTAAAGCCACAATAGTTTTGCCACTTCAGAAATGCGTGGGCGCAGTTTGTCGTTTTTAAACTCTACCCCTGAAGATTCCGCGTGATAAATTTGGTTGCCCCCTACGCCTAACAATGGCAACACTGCCACCATTAATACGATGATCCCCATTCCGCCGAACCAATTCATTAACTGGCGATAAAATAAAATGGCATGCGGTAAGCTGTCTAACTCTGTGAGAATGGTCGCCCCTGTGGTCGTAAAACCTGAAAAGGACTCAAACAGCGCTGAATTGATGGTTAAATTCAAGTGTTCGGATAATAAGAATGGTATGCCGCCCAGTATTCCCAGCACCACCCAAAATGCTACAACGATCAAAAAACCATCACGTGCGCGCAAAGGTTCTTTATGATTATGACAAAGCCACCACAGCGTGGTGCCGAGCGCTAGGAAAATCGCAAAGGATTCCATAAATGTTTTACCGCCTCCATCGTCATAAATTAACGCCACGCTGGCAGGGATTAACATCACCCCTGAAAATCCCATAATCAAAATTCCGACAATGCGTAAAACAGATAAAATTTGCACGTTGCTCTCTCTTATTGACTATTTTCTAACGGTTGTAAATAAAGCTGACCGCTGGAATAATCTTGTAAAATTTGCTGAAAGGGCGAAATTTTATCACTACTAATCGCCAACTCAAATGAAACTTTCTCTTGGTAATCCTGTGCCACAATCACTACATCAAACTGCTGACAATACTGTTGCACACGATCAATTTGATGATAATCGCACACCAAACGAAAAGGCGAACGCTCGATTTTGATTTCCGTTTCCAAAAGCTTTAACGCCTGCTGTACACCGCTACTATACGCACGCACCAGTCCGCCAGTTCCCAGCAAAACGCCACCAAAATAACGCACCACTACGGCAGAAATTTCACCCACGCCGCTGCCTTGCAAGCACGCTAGCATTGGTTTACCTGCCGTTCCTGCGGGTTCGCCATCATCGGAAAATCCCAATGCCTGCGAATCGTTCGGTGCACCCGCCACTGCCGCCCAGCACCAATGGCGTGCCGTTGGGTGCTGTTGGCGAATGTCCTGCCAAAATTGACGCGCATCTTCAATAGTAGGCGTATGTTGCAAATAAGTAATGAAACGGCTTTTTTTAATTTCTTCTTCAAAAATTACGGCCTTGTGCGGAATGAGATATTGCATTACTTCTCTCTTAAATTATCGCTATGACTTTTGACCTGTTAAAAAATGGGGGCTATTATACGCAAATTTCATCAAATAAGGTTTTTCTATGTCCATCACTCCCCATCAGACCCTTGATACACTCGGCTTACGCTGTCCTGAACCCGTTATGCTGGTTCGTAAAACCATTCGCTTAATGGCAGTAGGCGAAGTACTGCATATCATCGCTGACGACCCTGCCACTGTGCGTGATATTCCAAGTTTCTGCCAATTTATGGATCACGAGCTGCTCAAAAGCGATACCGCCGCCGCCCCTTATCAATACTGGGTGAAAAAGCACTAAACCATAAAAACGCCCACTAAAAAGCCTATTTAAATAGGCTTTTTACGCATTCATTACATTGCCACAACTTGGCATTTCACTTGCCCTTTCAAGGCATCTAATCGAGCGTAGGCTTGAGATTTTTCCCCTAATGGCTCCGTTTGTACACGGTAATAGCCCCCTGTTTTAACAATGCGAGTCGCAACGCCGAGCATCACCAGCATTGCTTTTTGGCGCTCTGCCCCAGTTTCCTGGCTAAACGCCCCACATTGCAAGCCAAATTGCTCACGGCTCACGGTCGGTGTCGTGCTGTGAACATTTTGATTGATAAATTGCTGCAAACTATCCGTATTGGCGGTAGGCTGTGCCGCTGGTTCAGGCAAACGAGCCTTCGTTTGCTGGTTTAACACACCGTTTTTTACCACACGTTTTTCCAATTCTTCACGGTACGCCCATTTCTGCTCAGGGGTCGGCGGTAGTTGAATCGCCGGCATTTGCGCTGTTTTCTGAACGACTGGTTGCCCCCCTTTGGAGTTTGCTATCAAATACCAAAACCCACCACCAATCAACAAGGCGATCAATAATGCCAGCAAGGTTTTCGGCTTCTGCCATATTGGTGTCTGTTTACGGCGTGATTTCACTCGTCCTGTTACACGCTTTGCCATTGATTTCTCCTTAACATTCTTATTTTCATAAAATTTCAAAAAATTCCAGCCTTGCTTTTTTACGCTACGACTAGAATTGGTGCAAGTTTTTCCCAAACGCTCGCTGGGGAAATTTCAATTAAACTTTCGTGGTAACCTTGCTCACCATCGCCTTTTCTAATTTTAATCAAGCCCCCTTCAATACGGCGAATGATCACTGCTTGATCCGATAACGGCGGAGTATATTGTGGACTCGTTGGTCCATAAAGCGCCACCAGCGGACGACCAACAGCGGCTGCAATGTGCATTAAACCGCTGTCGTTGCTGACAACAGCTGCACAATCAGCAATTAAATCCACCGCTTGATTTAAACTCGTCTGCCCTGCCAAATTCACACAGAAAGGTTGGGCATCCACAGGCAACATTTGCACAATATCATCGCCTACAGTTTTATCTTTTGCCGAACCAAAAATTCGCACCGCAAAACCTTGCGCAATCAGCTGCTCTGCCAAAGCCGCATAATGAAAATGCGGCCAACGTTTCGCAGGGCCGAACTCTGCACCTGGACAAAATCCAACCGCTTTACGCCCATATTCTGGTTCAAGCAAGGATGAGAACGCCGCTTTTGTTTGTGCAATTTGCGTTTCATCAAAAGCCAACATTGGCGGCAGAATTTGCATTTCGCTTGCCGCTGGCGTTTGAGATCTTTCGTAACCTAACGCCACGTAACGTTGCACCATCATCGGATAAGCCGTTTTCGGCTGACGTAAATCATTTAAGAAAAAATAACGGCTTTCCCCTTTCCAACCACGACGTTTAGCAATTTTGGCAAACACAGGCACAAAGGCAGACTTCAAAGAATTAGGCAAGACGATAGCTAAATCATATTGATGACGAAGCCCTTTCCCCAAGCGATAGCGAGTGCCAATGTCAAGTGTACCGTGTCCTAGTGGCATAGTTAAAGCACTACGCACTTCAGGCATTCGTTCCAATAAAGGCTTACACCAATTCGGTGCCAGTACGTCAATTTGACAATGGGGGTAGGATATTTTCAGTTGTTTGTAAAGGCTTTGCGACATTACCATATCGCCAACCCACGAAGGGCCTACCACTAAAATATTCATAGCAATTCCTCTTTAAAACCAACAGGTTACAAGGCTTAATAAAAATCATCATAGTCGGAATTACCCACAAAATGGGCAAAATCATCGCTGGAAAAACCATGAGAAAACATATACCGCCACACTTTCTGCTTATCCTTTGGGGATAATTTTTCCTGATAATGGGGGAATTTTTTCACCAACTGACGCTGTGCAATGACTTGCCAATCAATGCTATCTTGATTTTCTTCAATCACCAACGTAATAAGTGAATTTTCAATGCCTTTTTGCGATAACTCTTGACGAATACGGCGTAAACCGTAGCCACACTCGGCCCGATTGCGTAAATAATTTTCCGTAAAACGCACGTCACTTTGCCAGCCTCGATCTTGCACTTTGGCAACGGTCGTTTCAATTTCTTCATCGCTAAATGCTTTTTGAGCCATTTTTTGGCGAATTTCGTAAGCACTGTACTCACGGCGTGAGAGTAAATTTACCACATAATTTAACGCCCAGCTCGTACGAGATGGATCTAAATTTGTGCAAGCCGCACAGTAATCAGACTCAAACATTCACATTTTCCTATAAAATTTGCTTAAAAATTCCGACCTAACGTTTTATTCACCCACAACAAAAAACCACGCCGAAGCGTGGTTTACTGCGAGATAACACTAATCTTCTTCTGTGAAAATTTCTTCACTGGCTTCAATGGTTTCTTCTGAACTATTGCCAAATAAGGCTTTATCAGGGTTAGCGAGTAATAACTCACGAAGTTTTTTCTCGATTTCTGCCATTTTTTCAGGGTGATCTAACAACCATTGTTTGGCGTTATTTTTACCTTGCCCAATTTTTTCGCCTTCGTAAGAAAACCAAGCCCCAGCTTTACCGATTAGTTTTTGCTGAACGCCAAGATCAATTAATTCGCCTGTTTTGGAAATACCTTCGCCGTATAAAATTTGGAATTCCACTTGACGGAACGGTGGTGCGACTTTGTTTTTCACCACTTTCACACGGGTTTCGTTACCAATAATTTCTTCACCGTTTTTCACAGCACCAATACGACGAATATCTAAACGCACGGAAGAATAGAATTTTAATGCGTTACCGCCAGTGGTGGTTTCAGGGTTACCGAACATCACGCCTATTTTCATACGAATTTGGTTAATGAACACCACAAGGCAGTTGGAGTTTTTGATTTGCCCCGTGAGTTTACGCAACGCTTGCGACATTAAACGTGCTTGTAAACCGACGTGGGAATCGCCCATATCGCCTTCGATTTCCGCTTTCGGTGTGAGTGCAGCTACGGAGTCCACAATAACCACATCTACTGCGCCAGAACGCACGAGTGCGTCACAAATTTCTAGGGCTTGTTCGCCGTTGTCAGGCTGGGAAACGAGCAAGTTTTTCACGTCTACGCCAAGTTTTGCCGCATAAATTGGGTCAAGGGCGTGTTCTGCATCAATAAAGGCACAGGTTTTGCCTTCTTTTTGTGCTGCGGCGATCACAGAAAGGGTGAGCGTGGTTTTACCTGATGATTCAGGGCCAAAAATTTCCACGATGCGCCCCATTGGTAAACCGCCAATGCCTAAGGCGATGTCTAAGCCAAGCGAGCCTGTGGAAACGGATTCAATATCTAAATTTTGTGTGTCGCCCAATTTCATAATTGAGCCTTTACCAAATTGTTTTTCAATTTGACCTAATGCTGCTGCGAGAGCTTTTGCTTTGTCGTCTGCGCTTGCCATAAATCTGTCCTCTAATAGTATGAGTGAGCGATAAAATTGCGTGGATTTTAACTGTATTTTTATACAGTATCAAGCACTTTTTTTTATACAGTAAAAATAACCTACGCCGGAATTTTTCGAAAAATTTCGGCGTAGATTATGTCGTAAAAAGGGGCTTAGTTTAGGGCGTTACCTTTGTTAGGTTTAGCGAACCAAATCACCACAACCATACATAAAAATGCTGCTGCCGAAATCCAAAAAATATCGTTACTGGAAATAATGAACCCTTGCTGGGTAATTTCTTTGGCGATTAAGCCAGAGGTTTGCGTTTGGCTTAACCCCATATCCGCCATTTTTTGGTAATACTCCACAGAATTTTGCGTGTAAGGGGTGATAGATTCTGTCATATAAGCGTGGTGCGTAGACTCGCCGTTATACCACATATTCATTACTAAAGAGGTTCCAATGGAACCTGCCAGCGTACGCAAGAAATTAAACAAACTGGTAGCAGAGGCCATTTTCTCGGCAGGAACATTGGACAAGGTAATGTCGGTCAACGGCATAAAGAAACAAGCAACCGCCAACCCTTGCACGAACTGCGGAAATGCCACATCAAAAAAGCCCATATTCGGCTGGAAAACATCCGCACGCCAACCAAAAGCTACGGCATAAGCCAGAAAGCTAAATGTAACCAGCACACGCATATCCAACTTCGTGCTAAAACGCCCAATCAGTGGCATTAAAATCATCGGCAGAATACCGATAGGCGCAGTGGCAAGCCCTGCCCAAGTAGCAGTATAGCCGTACACTGCTTGCAACAAAATTGGAATGAGTACGATAGATCCTACATAGAATAAAAACGCCAAGCTTGTTGTGGTGCAGCCGATAAAGAAGTTGCGATCTTTAAATAAAGAAACGTCAACAATAGGGTTGTCATCTGTTAGCTCCCAAATAATCAACCACACCAGCCCCACTGCGGCAATAATGCCAAGCACGATAATCGTGGTGGAATTAAACCAGTCGTATTCTCGCCCTTTATCCAGCATTAATTGTAATGAGCCCACACCACACACTAACAGCACAAGCCCGACAAGATCCACTGGCTTATACTCGGTTTGAGTTTCTCGGTGCAGTAAAATTTTTCCTGACACTAAAACCACGAAAATTCCGACTGGTACATTAATGAAGAAAATCCAACCCCAGTGTGCGTTATCGCTGATCCAGCCACCAAGAATTGGCCCCACAACAGGGGCAATGACTACTGTCATTGACCAAAACGCCAGTGCCATTGGACGCTTTTCTTTGGGGTAATTATTCAGTAGCAAACTTTGCGACAGCGGAATCAATGGTCCAGAGGCTAAACCTTGCATTACACGAAAAAAAATCAGCACTTCTAAATTCGTGGACACTCCACAACACCACGAGAAAAAGGTAAAGAAAGCGGTTGACGCTAAAAACAATCGCACTTCACCAAAGCGTTTCGCAAGCCAACCCGTGATAGGAATGGAAATAGCGTTTGCCACGCCGAACGAAGTAATAACCCACGTTCCCTGCGAGCTAGATGCACCTAAATCCCCAGCAATAGTGGGAATCGCCACATTGGCGATAGTGGAATCCAACACTTGCATAAATGTGGCAAATGCTAAAGAAAGCGTCATAAAAACGAGCGTTATCCCTTGCACAGGCGGATACTGTGCGGCGGTTTGTTGCTGCGTCATTGTACTCACCTATTTTTTACCGCAGACATACGGCTTTTTTCATTGACCTGAATAATCTGCTCGATTTTTTGATTTAATGTCGTTTCGTCATAATGCAATACATCAGTTTTATATAATATTTTCAATGGTTTAACAGGACGTAACACATTACCATCGGTATCTTTAACATCCACTGTTACATTAGAAGAAAGCCCTAAACGCAATGGATGTTTTACCACTTGTTCAGGATTTAAACGAATACGCACAGGCACACGCTGTACAATTTTAATCCAGTTACCTGTGGCATTTTGAGCAGGTAATAATGAAAAGGCACTGCCAGTTCCCATATCAATGCCTGACACCACGCCATCAAATTTAATGCCATCGCCGTACAAATCGAAAGTGACTGTGGCTTTCTGCCCAAGACGCATATCTTTAAGCTGCGTTTCTTTGAAATTAGCCTCAACCCACATTTGATCCGCTGGCACAACCGCCATTAAAGGGCGACCAGCACCAATATTTTCACCCACTTGAACATTGCGTTTCGCCACATAACCATTAACAGGGCTTAACACTTTGGTGCGCTGTAAATTAAGCCAAGCCGCACGCACATTATCAATGGCCATTTTTATCACAGGTTGCTGGCGTAATGGCGTGTCAAGCAATAAGGCTTGATTCGCTTTCAGTTGATTTTGTGTCATTTTTAAACTGGCAAGTGCAGAGTCATAAGCGTCTTTTGCATGTGATAAAAATACTGGTGTCGTTGAGTTCGTTTTCGCTAAACGCACTTGTCGCATATAGTCTGTGTACGTTTGGCTTACGGAAATTTGTTTTGCCGCAACCGCAGCTTCCAACTGCTGAATGCTGTATTTTAAATTCTGAATTTTACGTACTGCCTGCGCAAGATTATCTTCCGCTTGGTTTAAAGCGAGCTGACGATCCTTCGCATTCAGCACCAACAACACATCGCCTTGATGCACATAATCCATATTGCCTGCGTAAATTTCGCTCACAGCCCCTGCAATTTGTGATGAAATCATCATTTGGTTGCCATTTACATAGGCATCGTCCGTGCTTTCTTTACCGCGTAACACAAAGAACCAATACAGCACGGCAGCTACAGTAATGAAAACTAGCACCAGCCCAAAAATTACCATTGATTTAGAACGGGCTTTTTTATGCGTGGTGGTGGTTTCAATAATGTGGTCGTCTTGATTTGTTTGCGGAGTATTATCAGTCATACTGCCCTCCTAATTAAATGTGAGAACCTTGCTCATCAAGATGAGCATTAAGTTTGCGTAAAATTTTCAACAGCGATCGATGTTCTTCTTCACTTAATACGCTAAAAATACGCTGAATGAGACTCCATTGGTTAGGCAGGAATTTTTCCAAAAATTCTTTCCCTTCAGGCGTCACTTTCAATAAAAAAGCACGGCGATCGTGTTTCATCGTACAGCGCTCAATCCAGCCTTTTTTCTCTAAATCGTCCGATACACGAGTAATATTCGTGCGTGATGAACCAAGCATTCCACTTAAATGGGACGGCTGGAGCGCACTGTTTGGTTGATAATAAATCATCACCAACGCCAAAAATTGCGTTTCATTTAAGGAAAATTGACGCAACAATGTGGTGCGGTGATCTTTATACATTTGTGAGAAATGGTTAATGCCACGCACTAAAACGAGATCTTCTAGGGGCATTGGGTTCGTGGAAATCGCCGCCGTTTGGCGAATGAGTTCTTCTTGGTCAAAAAAACTGTGGTTCATTGTGGCATCCTTAACAATAAAATGAAGAAAATAAATCCTGTAAATTGTATAGTACCCTTAGTAACTATAAAAGCCTAAACTAAACATTTATTCATTTTTTATCAAAAAATCGCCAAAATTTTTCTAAAAATTCCAGCCTAGCCAAAATATCAAACATAAAAAAACCCACGACTGTGATCTGCACCCCAAAAGTTGGACTAACCAGTCAACTAATTAAGGTGCAGATT
>JAHHQZ010000019.1 GCA_020026075.1 Actinobacillus sp.
CAATTTATAGTTTTTTATAGCTATTTATAGATTTTTATAGGTTTGTTATAACGGTTTCTCTCAATTTACAGCAAGCATTTAATGATCCAAACACGGTAATCAATGCGCTTAAAGCAGATCTAAAAACCCTACACGCCAGTGAAAAAACGACACAAAAACGAGTGATCGCTATTACCGCTTGCCCAACAGGCGTAGCGCATACTTTTATGTCCGCCGATGCCATTAAACAATACGCTGAAAAGCAAGGCTGGAATATTCAAATTGAAACTCGCGGACAAATTGGTAGCAGTGAAAGTGTCAGTGCAGAAGACATCGCCCTTGCGGATTTGATTTTTGTGGCAGCGGACATTGATGTAGACTTGCAAAAATTCCAAGGCAAACCCTTATACCGCACCAGTACAGGGGCAGCGTTAAAACAAACCGCCAACGAATTTGCCAAAGCGTGGCGTGAAGCAACGCCTTATCAAAGTGCGGAAACTGTTGCCGTACAAAGTGAGAAAAAAGACAAACTCCACACGGGGATTTATAAACACTTAATGACGGGCGTTTCTTATATGTTACCCGTGGTAGTGGCAGGCGGTTTGTTGATTGCCATTTCCTTTATGTTCGGCATCGAAGCCTTTAAAGATCCCAACATCGCTGGCGGCTTACCGAAAGCCTTAATGGATATTGGTGGCGGTGCGGCATTCCATTTGATGATCGCTGTATTCGCCGCTTATGTGGCGTTTTCCATTGCTAACCGTCCGGGTTTAGCCGTTGGTTTAATTGGCGGTATGCTCGCCACCACAGGCGGGGCTGGAATTTTGGGCGGGATTATCGCAGGTTTCCTAGCAGGCTACGTGGTGAACTTCTTAAATCGTGCCATTAAATTACCGCCAAGTTTCAATTCATTAAAACCAATTTTGATTTTGCCATTCTTAGGCACGCTCATCGTGGGCTTGGTGATGGTGTATGTGGTCAATCCACCAGTCGCAGGCATTATGGCCTCCCTTAAAGAATGGCTCACGTCGTTAAATAGCGTCAATGCCGTGGTTTTAGGTTTGATTATTGGTGCAATGATGTGCGTGGATATGGGCGGACCTGTGAACAAAGCGGCCTATACCTTCTCAGTGGGAATGCTGACTTCTGGGGTCTACACGCCAATCGCCGCTGCAATGGCAGCCGGTATGGTTCCACCGATTGGAATGGCAATCGCAACGTGGATCGCACGCAAAAAATTCGAGAAAAACGAACGTGACGCAGGCAATGCAGCCTTTGTTTTAGGCTTGTGTTTCATCTCCGAGGGAGCGCTACCGTTCGTGGCAGCAGATCCGATTCGCGTTATCGGTACCTCCATTGTTGGTGGTGCAGTTGCTGGCGCACTTTCAATGATGTTAGGCATTACGCTCGGCGCACCACACGGTGGATTATTCGTGATCCCATTCGTGTCCCAACCGTTGATTTACCTAGGTATCATCGCACTTGGTAGCATCATTACTGGTGTGCTGTACGCCACCATTCGCCCACGTGCAATGGCAACGTTATAAAAACTAGGCTGGAATTTTTCACAAAATTTTGTCAAAAATTCCGGCCTAGATTATTGGTTAAATTTTAGAGAAAAGATCCAGTCGTTTAACCGCTACAAAAAATCCCACGCTAAGGTGGGATTTTTACTATCAATCAATACGTTTAGTATTTTTTCAACATACTGTTGGCCAGTTCGTAAGCACGCAGTTTGGCAAGTTCTTGTGCCAATTTGAGTACCATAACATCATAATTTTCACCGCTTTTCGTAACGATATTTTCTTCTGCACGTTTTTTAGCCGCAAGAATACGTTCACGATCAAGCTCTTCACCACGAATCGCCACGTCGGCAAGTACGATAGCACAATCAGGTTGGACCTCTAAAAAGCCCCCTGACACATAAATGACTTGCTCTTTGCCATCCGCTAAAGTGAATTTAATGATGCCAGGCTTAACTCCAGTTAACAGTGGGGTGTGACCTGGCAATACGCCAAGCTCACCTTCCGTACCTGTTGCTTGAATGGATTTAACCTCCCCTTCAAACAAACCTTCTTCTGCACTTACAACCGTTAATTTTAATGTCGCCATACTTTTCTCCTTCAAGTTTTAGTTGGGCTTGAAGTGATTACATTTTTTTCGCGCGTTCTAAGACTTCATCAATAGAACCAGCCATATAGAATGCTTGTTCAGGAATATTGTCGTATTCGCCGTCTAAAATGCCTTTAAAGCCACGAATGGTGTCTTTCAGTGAAACGTATTTACCTGGTGAACCAGTGAACACTTCCGCAACGAAGAATGGTTGTGATAAGAAACGTTCGATTTTACGCGCACGTGCTACCACAAGTTTATCTTCTTCGGATAATTCATCCATACCTAAGATAGCGATGATGTCTTTAAGTTCTTTATAGCGTTGCAAAATACCTTGTACGCCACGAGCAACATCATAATGCTCTTGACCAACCACGAGTGGGTCAAGTTGGCGTGAAGTTGAGTCAAGTGGATCTACCGCTGGATAAATACCTAATGAGGCAATTTGACGACTTAATACCACGGTTGAATCCAAGTGTGCAAAGGTAGTTGCTGGTGATGGATCGGTTAAGTCATCCGCTGGTACGTAAACCGCTTGTACGGATGTGATTGAACCAGTTTTGGTTGACGTAATACGTTCTTGTAATGCCCCCATTTCTTCGGCCAGTGTCGGTTGGTAACCTACCGCAGATGGCATACGACCAAGAAGTGCAGAAACTTCTGTCCCTGCTAGGGTATAACGGTAAATATTATCCACAAAGAATAGTACATCACGACCTTCATCACGGAATTTCTCAGCCATTGTTAAGCCAGTTAATGCAACACGTAAACGGTTGCCTGGTGGCTCATTCATTTGTCCGTAAACCAGTGATACTTTATCAAGTACGTTTGAATCGGTCATTTCGTGGTAGAAGTCGTTACCTTCACGGGTACGTTCACCTACACCAGCGAATACGGAATATCCTGAGTGTTCGATCGCAATATTACGGATTAATTCCATCATATTTACGGTTTTACCTACACCAGCACCACCGAATAAACCAACTTTCCCCCCTTTTGCAAATGGGCAGATTAAATCGATAACTTTGATCCCTGTTTCTAATAATTCTGTGGTGTTTGCTTGCTCTTCGTAGCTTGGTGCTGAACGGTGAATAGACCAATCTTCTTCTGCACCGATTGGGCCTTTCTCATCGATTGGATCACCGAGAACATTCATAATACGTCCAAGTGTTTTCGTACCCACTGGAACCATGATTGGGTGACCAGTACTTTCAACTTTAACACCACGTTTTAAACCATCTGATGTACCCATTGCAATACAACGAACTACGCCACCACCAAGTTGCTGTTCAACTTCTAATACGAGTCCAGTTTCTACTTTTAGGGCATCAAATACATTTGGTACCGCATCTTGTGGAAATTCAACATCGATAACCGCACCAATAATTTGTACAATTTTACCTGTTGCCATTGATCGTTCCTCTAATTTTGCTTAAATTGCGGCCGCACCGGCAACAATTTCATTTAATTCATTTGTGATACTTGTTTGACGAGCCTTGTTATAAACAAGTTGTAAATCTTGAATAAGATTACCCGCATTATCCGTAGCAGCTTTCATAGCCACCATACGGGCTGCTTGTTCCGAAGCCAAATTCTCTACCACAGCCTGATAAACTTGTGATTCTAGATAACGACCTAACAAAGCGTCTAACAAGACTTTCGCATCAGGCTCGTAAATATAATCCCAAATTGGTTTGGTTTCTTGTGTTGTATTTTCCAGCAAATCAGAAGCTGGTAATAATTTATCTACACTCGGTCGTTGTGACATCGTATTGATAAACTTATTATATACAATATAAACTGCATCTAGCTGATTGTTGCGGTAAACATCAAATAACTGGTTAGCGATTCCAAGTAACTCTTCAGCAGATGGAGTATCACCTAAACCAGATTGCTGTACTTCTATACCTAAACCTAAAGATTGGAAAAAACCGATACTTTTAGCCCCAATAAGACCAAGCGATACATCAACCTTTTTCTCTTTCCATTGTTTAATTTCATTAAGTACAAGCTTAAACTCATTGATATTTAAACCACCGCATAATCCGCGATCAGTCGATACCACAAGGATACCGACTTTCTTAATATCACGTTCGACTAAAAATGGGTGTTTATATTCGGAATTGGCTTGAGAAACATGGCCAATAACTCGACGAATCGCATCAGAATACGGACGGGAAGCAGACATACGTTCTTGCGTTTTACGCATTTTAGATGCAGCAACCATTTCCATTGCCTTAGTGATTTTCTGTGTATTTTGTACACTGGCAATTTTCGAGCGTATTTCTTTTGCACCAGCCATTTTATTTCTCCATTACTCTAAGATTACCAAGAACTATTTGCTTTAAAAGCATCTAAGATTTTACGTAATGTTTCTTTTACTTCATCATCGTATTTGCCAGTTTTAGTTAAATCCGCCATAAACTCACCATAATTATGTCTTGCATAATCAAGTAATGCAGCGTCAAAAGCACCAATACGATCAAGTTCAACATCATCAAGGTAACCATTTTCAACAGCAAACAATTCTAGTGATTGCTCAGCTACGCTTAGTGGAGCATATTGTTTCTGTTTCAATAATTCCGTCACTTTTTGTCCGTGAGATAATTGTTTACGTGTTGCTTCATCAAGATCAGAGGCAAACTGTGCAAACGCTGCTAACTCACGATATTGCGCCAATGCAGTACGAATACCACCAGCAAGTTTTTTCATAATTTTCGTTTGAGCAGCACCACCTACACGAGATACAGAAATACCTGGGTTTACCGCAGGACGTATACCTGCATTAAATAAGCTTGACTCTAAGAAAATCTGACCATCAGTGATTGAAATAACGTTTGTTGGTACGAACGCAGATACGTCCCCAGCTTGAGTTTCAATAATTGGTAAGGCTGTCAGTGAGCCTGTTTTACCTTTTACTTTACCTTGTGTTACTTGTTCTACATAATCTGCATTTACACGAGCAGCACGTTCAAGTAAGCGAGAGTGTAAGTAAAAAACATCACCAGGGAATGCCTCACGACCAGGTGGACGACGTAAAAGCAATGAAATTTGACGATATGCAACCGCTTGTTTAGAAAGATCATCATATACGATTAACGCATCTTCTCCACGATCACGGAAAAATTCACCCATTGTACAGCCAGCGTATGGAGCCAAGTATTGTAATGCAGCAGCATCAGATGCTGTTGCCACAACAACGATTGTATTTTGTAATGCACCATGTTCTTCTAATTTACGCACAACGTTGGCAACTGTTGAAGCTTTTTGTCCAACAGCAACATAAATACATTTAATACCTGAATCACGCTGATTGATGATGGTATCAATCGCTAATGCAGTTTTACCTGTTTGGCGATCACCAATGATTAACTCACGCTGACCACGACCAATTGGTACCATCGCATCCACAGCTTTATAACCAGTTTGTACTGGTTGATCAACGGATTGACGAGCAATAACGCCAGGTGCAATAACCTCTACAGGTGCAAAATGTTCGTGCTGAACTTCACCTTTACCATCAATGGGTTCACCAAGCGTGTTAACCACACGTCCTAATAAGCCATCACCTACTGGTACTTCTAAAATACGCCCAGTACACTTAACTTCCATACCTTCAGCTAGATCAGTATATGGTCCCATAACTACGGCACCTACTGAATCACGTTCAAGGTTTAAAGCCATTGCATATCGACCTGTAGGAAGCGCAATCATCTCCCCTTGCATTACATCACTTAAACCGTGAATACGAATAATTCCATCACATACGGAAACGATTGTTCCTGTATTTTGCACTTCACTAACGACTTTAAAATCTGCAATGCGCTTTTTAATTAATTCACTAATTTCGGTTGAATTTAGTTGCATATTTGTTTCCTCTTATAATCGTAGTGTTGATGCTAATCGATGCAGTTGTCCACGAGTACTGCCATCTATTACAAAATCATTGGTTCGAATAATTACACCACCAACAAGCGATTTATCTACACTACAATTTAATTCTATTTTGCGTGCTAACCTTTTTTCCATAGCTTTAGCAATTTTCTGTTGTTGTGCCTTCGTTAAAGCATAAGCAGAAACAACCTCTACATCAGTAATAGCCCTAAAATCCTCAACATAATGTTTATATTCTTCATAAACCTGAGGCGTTACGATTAAACGCTCATTTTGAGCCATAATTCGTACCAAATTTTGACCATATTGATCCAGTTGCTCACCACAAAGCTGAATAATACCGTCAGTAAGCTTTTCCGTAGAATTTGCACTTACCAAGAATGTTTGCACTTTTTCGTTTTGCACCAGTGCGGCTAAAAAAGCCAACATACTATCCCAACGAGCTAAAGCCTCTTTTTGCCCCTTTTGCTCTTCTTCAAGAGCAAAATCAAACACAGCTTTAGCATAAGGGCGAGCAATCGTGGTTAAGTCTGACATTTAAGCTCCTTAGGATAAATCCGCTACAAGCTTATCAATAATTTCATTGTTTGCCGCTTTATCAATCTGTTGACCAACAATTTTTTCAGCACCTGCAATTGCTAAGCTCGCAACTTGTAAACGTAATTCTTCTTGCACACGTTTACGCTCACTTTCTACCTCAGCATGCCCTTGTCGAATAATGTTCGCCTTAGTGATTTCAGCATCAGATTTTGCTTCATCGATGATCTCATTACGTCGACGATTAGCAGCATTAACTATTTCCTGAGCTTTCAACTTAGCTTGTTGGAGTTCTTCTTCAACTTGCGTTTGTGTATCCGCTTGCTCTTTACGAGCTGCTTCTGCATCAGCTAAAGCTTGAGCGATGGTTGCTTGGCGTGTTTCGATAGCCTTAATAATCGGCGGCCACACAAATCGCATACAAAACCATACAAAAATGGCAAATGCGATTAGCTGACCAATTAATGTTGCATTTAAATTCACAACGCCCTCCTAGGCTTAGTTTTTTCTGTAACGAAAAACGCAATTATTGCAATAGGGCGAGGAATGGATTTGCAAATGCAAAATACAAGCTGATACCAACAGCAATCATCGCAATCGCATCTAAAAGACCCGCAATAATAAACATCTTGGTGAGAAGCGAAGAAGCTAGCTCAGGCTGACGAGCAGCTGCATCTAAATAGCGACCACCTAAAATAGCAAAGCCTATTGCCGTACCTAATGCAGCAAAAGAAAGCATAACAGCAGATGCAATAATAGTTGTACTGATAACAAGTTCCATAGTTTTCTCCAATTTAGAGGTTAGTGGGTAATACCCGGTTGATGAAAAAAGAAAGTTTAATTAGTAAATCAATGATCTTCAGTATGATTGTTAGCTAAGCTTAAATACACAATCGTTAACATCATAAAAATAAAGGCCTGAAGTGTAATCACTAAAATATGGAATATAGCCCAAACAAGATGCAATGAAATCCCCGCAACTTGTAGGACAAAATGATTTGACATATACATTAAGGCGATTAAGACAAAGATAAGCTCACCAGCATATATATTACCGAAAAGTCGTAATGCCAATGACACTGGTTTTGCTAAAAGGGTTACACTTTCCAACAACAAGTTTACAGGTGCAAACGCCCAATGATTAAAAGGATGCAAGGTATATTCTTTTACAAATCCCTTGATACCTTTTGACTTAATTGTATAGAAGATAATAAGAAAAAATACACAGATAGCCATGCTTAGCGTAGCACTAATATCCGCTGTTGCAACTGGACGCAGGTAATGAATACCAAATAATGCAGCAATCTGAGGCAGAAAATCCACAGGGATTAAGTCCACCGCATTCATCACAAAGACCCAGCAGAAAATCGTTAAAGCGAGAGGTGCGACAAAGTCACGTGAACCGTGGAAATTATCTTTTACAAGACCGTTCACCCAATCTACGACAATTTCAACAAAGCATTGTAATTTTCCAGGAACCCCCGTTGTTACTCGGCGAGCAACAGAATAAAAAACCGCAAGGAAAATAACACCTGAAAGAACGGAAAAGAATAAAGTATCTAAATGAACGTTCCAAAATTCTTCCCCAGTGGAGAGAAAGGTTAAATGGTGACCAATATAACTTGACGTGGTTAAACCAGACATAATAAATCCTTTACAATTTAAATTGAAAATTTATGGTATTTTTCAACCATAAAAGGCAGGATATTATTTAAAACCAGTGTAAAAATATACCCTAAACCCAGTGCAAAAAAACTGTCGTTATTCCGACCTAGAATTAACACAAGAAATAAAACGGTCAATGTAAATTTTATCGATTCACCAAGATAAAATCGTTTCACACTGTGTGTGGGGCGAAAGAAAAACATCCAAACAATAAAAAATAACTGCGGAATAAATACCGCTGACGCACCAAGCAAAAATGCTATCGCCATCTTTTGCTGAAAAAACCAAGTAACGCAAAAAAATATGATGAGCAAAATAAACTCAAGCATAATTACGTAGCGATATTTCTCTTGCGTATGTTTGAGTACTTTCGTCATTAAATCTATAAAACCACAATATTTTTGTGTTTATTCTATCAAGTAGAATAAAACGTTGTTCGCAAAATAAAACGCGGCAAGTATAAAATATTTATAGCTTTTAGGCTAGATTATTTTACTAAAATTAAGTGCCGCTCTGCCTTTAACTCAGGTACGACGATAGGGTAAACCACACAATCAGTATAGCGATCTTGAATAGCGATAATTTCTTCGGAATTCTCTACCCCTTTCAAGGCATAAAATGCCCCTGTCGGCGCTCGAAGATGTTCACACCAAGTAACCATATCATCAAGAGAGGCAAAAGCACGACTCAAAATACCATCAAATGTATTTTTAGGCTGATAAGCTTCCACACGGCTTAGCACGGGTTCAACGTTATTTAGCCCTAATTCTCGAATCACTGTTCGCAAAAATTGAACACGTTTACCAAGACTATCCAGCAAAACAAAATGTTTATCTGGATTGGCTATTGCTAGCGGAATACCTGGTAATCCAGGTCCCGTTCCGACATCAATAAATCGCATCCCATTTAAATATTTTCCAACCATTAGGCTATCTAAAATGTGTTTTACCAGCATTTGTTCAGGCTCACGAATGGCGGTTAAATTATAGGCTTTGTTCCATTTTTCGAGCAATAGCACATAGTTCACTAATTTTGCGATTTGTTCAGGCGATAATTGAATATCGCCTTTATGTAATAATTGAACTAATTTATCCTGTAATTGCGTAAATTTAGTCATTTTGTGTTTTCTCGTGATTAGATGAACGTTTTAACATTCCTTGTTTTTTCAAATTCACCAACAAAATGGAAATCGCCGCAGGGGTCACACCAGAAATGCGACTCGCTTGTCCGATTGATACAGGGCGGTGCTGCAATAATTTTGCTCGCACCTCATTGGATAATCCCACGACTTTATCGTAATCAAAATTTACTGGAATTGGCGTATTTTCGTGGCGTTTTTGTCGTTCAATTTCCTCTTGCTGATGAGCAATATAGCCTTGATATTTCACGCTAATTTCCACCTGTTCAGCCACTTCCTCATCCGTCACTGCGGGTGCAAAACGACTTAATTGCGTAAGCATGTGATAATTCATTTCTGGACGGCGCAAAAGATCTTCGCCATTTGCTTCTCGGCTTAGTGGTGTTTTTAAAATAGCATTCGCCTCAGCAAGATCTGGGGCATTTATGTGTAACCACGTTTGACGTAAACGTTGTTTTTCTTGCTCAATGGCTTCCATTTTTTGGTTAAAATGTTGCCAACGGGCATCATCAATCAACCCAAATTCGTGAGCAATAGGGGTTAAACGTGCATCTGCGTTGTCTTCACGCAATAATAAACGGTATTCCGCACGAGAAGTGAACAAGCGATAAGGTTCTTTTGTGCCAAGTGTGCAAAGATCATCAACAAGCACACCTAAATAAGCTTGATCACGTCTTGGATACCATTGATCTTTGTCTTGTACATAGCGAGCGGCATTGATCCCCGCAAGTAATCCTTGTGCAGCAGCCTCTTCATAACCTGTTGTTCCGTTAATTTGTCCTGCAAAGAATAATCCTTGTACAGATTTTGTTTCAAGGGTCGGTTTTAAATCACGTGGATCAAAATAATCATATTCAATGGCATAACCCGGTCGGATTATTCGCGCATTTTTTAACCCTGCCATTGAATGAACGATGCCTACTTGCACATCAAAAGGCAAACTAGTGGAAATACCATTTGGGTAATATTCATTAGTGGTTAAACCTTCTGGCTCTAAGTAGATTTGATGGGCGTTACGATCGGCAAATCGCATTACTTTGTCTTCAATGGAAGGACAGTAGCGTGGTCCGATCCCTTCAATGATCCCTGTATACATTGGACTACGATCTAAATTTTGGCGAATAAGATCGTGAGTTTCATTGGTTGTGTGCGTAATGAAACAAGGAACTTGACGTGGATGTTCGTTAACATTGCCCATAAAAGAAAATACAGGCAACTGTGCATCACCGTTTTGTATCGCTAATTGGCTAAAATCAATACTGCGACCATCAATACGTGGGGGAGTACCTGTTTTTAGTCGATCTACACGGAAATTATATGTACGTAATTTTTCTGCAAGACTGTTTGCAGCAGGATCACCTAAGCGACCGCCAGCATAATTTTCCATACCAATATGAATTTTACCGGCTAAAAATGTTCCTGCGGTCAAGATGATGGAACGTGCTTTAAAGGTTAGTCCCATTTTAGTGAGTACACCCACAGCACGATGATTCTCAATGAGAATATCGATAACTTCTTGTTGGAAAAGATCTAAATTAGGCTGATTTTCTAATTGATGACGAATTGTGGCTTTGTAAAGTTGACGATCCGCTTGGGCACGTGTTGCACGTACAGCTGGGCCTTTACTGCTATTTAATGTGCGAAATTGAATACCAGCACGATCCGCACCTCGTGCCATCATGCCGCCCATTGCGTCAATTTCTTTAACTAAATGCCCTTTTCCAATACCACCGATAGCTGGATTGCAAGACATTTGTCCAAGTGTGTCAATATTATGGGTAAGAAGTAAGGTTTTAAGTCCCATTCGTGCTGGGGCTAAGGCGGCTTCGGTACCTGCGTGTCCACCGCCGATTACGATAACATCGTAGGTTTTGTGATATAGCATAAGATCAATTCTCTGTGTAAATTTGATCATTTTAGCTAACTTTATGTCGATGACAAGATGAAATTCATTGATCGTTTCTGATCGCAATGGATCTCCTTATATAAAAGATCTTTTTTTATATAAATCTTATTGTTCTTCTTATTATAGAATTTGTTTTCTGTGGAAAAGTAGGATTTTATAATTAGTTTCAACAAGTTAAAGTGAAAATTTCTTGTGGAAATAGCAGATCTTTATGGCGTATAGCTTGGGATAAGATCAGCTGTTATCCACAAGGATCATTTCATCCACAGAATAAAAACGGATTATTTCTTGTTTTAAACAGGATCTTTGCAGAGTTATCCACAAGACGATCACTCGCAAGAAATCAAGAAATATCGTAGGCTGGAATATTTAGAGCATTTTTGAAAGTTAGGTTACATCTAATAATTGTGAAAGCCATTGCTCAGCGCTGGACTCTGGGCTATCGCAATTTGGCATATCAAGGGTTAGCGGTGGAAGTATAGCTTTGGCTCCGCATAGGGTAAGGGTGTGATTGATGTGTGTTACTGCGCCACAAAAGGTATCGTATTGGCGATCGCCTAAACCGATTATGGCAAAACGAATGTGGCTGAGATCCACTTGATTTTTGAGAAGATCATTTAGTAAAGGTTGCAGGTTCTCAGGGACTTCACCAGCACCGTGAGTTGAGCTTACGATGAGCCATTGGCTAGTTTCACGAATTATTGGTTGAATATCTTCCCAGTTTGGACCGTGAAACAGCGTGGTATTAATCCCTTCACTTTCTAAAAAGGTTGCACAATCTTCGGCAAGGTATTCCGCCGATCCTAGGGTGCTACCTGTAATAATGGTTAAGTTCATTTTGGCTATAAAAAAAGCTTAGCCAAAAGCTAAGCTTTAACAAATTAAACGTTATCAATACGACCAAGTAAAGCACGTAGGCGTTCTTGGAAGTTATGATGCTCGGTTTTTAGGCTTTCATTTTCTTGGTTAAGCGATTGATTTTTTTCTTTTAATTCTTCGACTTCAAGTTGAAGAAGTTGGATAGTTTCAACGGCTTCTTTAATTTTACCTTCGAGCTGATCTAAAATTTCTAATGACATAGGATTTCCTTACTTTGTTGATTGTAAGCCTAGGGACTACTGGGCTTTTCACTTGGCAAAATTTAACGAAAATCTACTGAAAAGTAAAGCTAAAACCAACATTAAAGGCGGAGTGGTTGACTTCTAATGGCTAAGGCGTAAAGTGCGGCTGGAAAAGTGCGATGAGTGCATTTTCTTGGTTTATAGGTTAGTTTATTTTTTTATAAAAGGGAGCGAAAAATGGCTTTACAACAAAAGTTGCAACAAGCATTAAAAACAATGCAAACGAAATTACAGGAATTAGAACATAATAGCGAAGAATATGAATTACATATTCAAGAGGAAATGTTAGATAGTTTGGCAGAATATTATAGTTATGTGCAAACTATTTTACACGAAACTCCTGATGCGCATATTGAAAATTTGTGTTCGCAAATGGCTGATTGTGAAGCTCGAATTTCTGCATTAAAAGCAAAATTAAATTAATCTAAAAAGCAACGCTGGAATTTTTCTAAATATTCCAGCGTTGCTTTTTTAATGTATAAATTGTTTTCGATACTGCTCAACCCACATATTAGTTGCCCCACAAATAGCGGCTGGAATTATTAAAAAATTTACGAACGGAATAAATGTGGCGATCATCACTAAAATACCAAAGGTTAAATTCATCATTTTGTACTGGCTAAGTGCTTTTTTCATTGCTTGGAATGAAATTTTGTGGTTATCAAATGGATAATCACAATATTGCACAGATTGCGACCAAGCCGTAAACAGGAAGATCAGTACTGGCACAACAAAAACACCAACAAAAGGTACAAAACCAAGTAAAAATAATAAAATAATTTTCGGAAGTGCGTAATAGATTTTTTGCCATTCTCGTTTCAGTGTGCGTGGAATATCTTTAAGCATTGCCAAATACCCTTCATCTTCGACTGTTTCACCAGTAAGCATTTGTTCAACTTTTTCTGATAATAAGCCATTAAATGGTGAGGCTAAGAAACCAGATAATGTATTAAAAATAAAATAATACACCAGTAAAATTAAACCTACGGCAAGCCAGTATAATATAACGCTTAACCAAGCAAGCCAGCTGGGTAATAATGCGATTAAGTGGTTTATTTGGTCGTTTAATTGTTGCATTGCAAAATAAAAAATACTCACAAGTAAGAGTATATTGATGAGAATGGGTAATATAACAAAATGGCGTAAACCTTTTTTGCTCATTATTTTCCAGCCTTGAGTAAAGTAATAAATGCCCTGTTGGCATTGGCTTAATACATCCATAAGTGTTCCTAAGAATTGAGTGAAATCTATGCAAATTAATCGCTGTGTAGTTTACTGTAAAACGCTTAGGAATTTAATGGGTCATATCGTCTGTTTTTGTAAAATGTGCTAAGCTAGCCGCTTATTTTTTCTAGGTGAAACGGTTGATTTGGGAGGACAAATGACTGCAAATTCGATTTTAATTTTGGTTATCGCCGTAGGGGCTTTGGGATTTATTGGCTATGCACTTTGGGCAAGTCGACAAAATAAATCAAAAGTGTTTAAAAATGATGCGACATTTACCCGTGATGCACGATTAAAAACACAGGAAAAACAACAGGATAAGGATTATTCCGCGACCCCATTTAGTCGTTCAAAAACTGACAATTTTTCCGCAAATATTCCAGCCTACGCAACTTCGCCCGTATTTAATGATGACCCTGTGGCAGCCAACGTGCCAGAATCTGCGGCGAATTTGGATTTTGAAGAACAGCCCATCGAGGTTTCACCCCACATTACAGACGAAAAACCAATGACTCGCTTTGAACACATTCAAGTGGAGCTGCCGAAACGTCAGCGTCCGAGCTTGGATAGCACACCGAAAAATATCGCGCCAGTGGATAAAAATCCGCCGTTATATCCTGATTTTTTTGAACCATTGAGTGCTGAACCATCGAAAATTGAACCCACTGTAGACTTAATTGAGCCTGAATTAACCGTGCCTATTCTCTCTACTCCCCCTACTGAAAGCGAAGTTACCCCTGCGCCAGAAACAGCGCCTAGCCGTGATGTATTAGAGCTGTGGCTCGTGGCACAATCTGGACAAGCGTTTGCAGGCTATGTGTTAAGTACAGCCTTTGCCAAACAGCGCTTTATCTTAGGGGCTAGAAATGTATATTGCCGTTACCGTGAAAATTCTTCCGCTATGCCTGTTGTCTTTCGTGTGGCAAATGGGGACGTGGCTAGCGGTGAATTTGATGTGCAAAACTTTGCTGAAAGCAGTGTGCAATCCATTGTTTTATTTATGTTTTTATCTGATGACCATCATCAAGATGAGGCGAATTTACATTTAATGCTGCGCAGTGCTGAAAGCCTTGCTCAAAGCTTGAATGCAGAACTTTTAACTGGCGATCAAAAACCATTTGATAAAGACCAAGAAGCGGCGTATTTCGCACAAGTTAGTCCTGCACAAATAAAAGGTTAAGGATTTTTAATGACCGAGTTAGAACAAAAACTGACAGAATTGCGCCAAAAATTACGGCGTAGCGAATATTTATATCACGTGCTGGATGCGCCGGAAATTCCTGACAGCGAGTACGACCGCTTATTCCATGAGCTAAAAGCCTTAGAGGCTGCTCACCCTGAATTGATCACGCCTAACAGCCCCACTCAGCGTGTGGGGGCGGCACCATTAGGTCAATTTGCCCAAGTCAAACATGAACAGCCAATGCTTTCGCTGGATAATGTGTTCAACGATGATGAATTTTTAGCCTTCGTAAAACGTGTGGATGATCGCATTTTTGTGCCTGAAAGCGAGCTTATTTTTTGCTGTGAGCCGAAGTTAGACGGCTTGGCTGTGAGTTTGCTGTATGAAAACGGTACGCTGGTGCGAGCTGCCACACGTGGCGATGGTCAAACAGGCGAGGATATTACGGAAAATGTTCGCACCATTCGCAACATTCCTTTGCAATTATTAATGGATAATCCGCCTGCTCGCCTTGAAGTGCGTGGCGAAGTGTTTATGCCGCATAAAGCCTTTGAGCACTTGAATGAGCAAGCGTTGGCAAAAGGGGATAAGCCCTTTGCCAACCCTCGCAATGCCGCTGCGGGATCCTTGCGTCAATTAGATTCTCGCATTACTCGCCAACGCCATTTGGCTTTTAATGCCTACGGAATTGGTATTGCGGAAGGGGCAGAATTACCGCCTTCACAATATGAGCGTTTACAGTGGCTAAAAAGTGTCGGTATTCCTATCAATAGTGAAATTGAACGTTGTCAGGGTGTGGCTAAAATTTTGGCGTTTTATCAAAAAATGCAAGAAAAACGCCAAAATTTAGGTTACGACATTGACGGAACCGTGCTGAAAATTGACGACATCGCATTACAAGAAAAGCTCGGTTTTGTGTCCAAAGCGCCACGCTGGGCGATCGCCTATAAATTCCCAGCACAAGAAGAATTAACCATTTTAAAAGATGTGGAATTTCAAGTGGGGCGCACAGGGGCGATTACTCCAGTGGCAAAATTGGAACCTGTGGAAGTGGGCGGCGTAACCGTGAGTAACGCAACTTTGCACAATGGCGATGAAATTCATCGTTTAGGGTTAGCCATTGGCGACACCGTTAGGGTACGCCGTGCTGGTGATGTGATTCCGCAAATTGTGGGTGTTGTGGCGGCCAAACGACAAGCGGATGCGAAACCGATTATTTTCCCAACGCACTGTCCTGTGTGCGGTTCCATTGTGGCTCGCATTGAAGGGGAAGTGGTGGCACGCTGTACGGGCGGTTTGTTCTGCGATGCGCAACGCAAAGAGGCGCTGAAACATTTTGTTTCTCGCAAAGCGATGGATATTGATGGCGTGGGATCAAAATTGATTGAGCAACTGGTGGATCGAGAATTAGTGCATACGCCAGCAGATCTGTATCATTTAACCGCTCCGACTTTGCAATCCTTAGAGCGAATGGGGGAAAAATCCGCTCAAAAAGCGCTGGCGAGCATTGAAAAATCCAAGCAAACGACCCTTGCTCGTTTCTTGTTTGCACTTGGGATTCGTGATGTGGGCGAAAGCACCGCTCGCAATTTAGCGAATCATTTTAAAACCTTAGACGCTATTCAAACAGCGGATATTGAAACCTTGCAACAAGTGCCTGACGTGGGCGATGTGGTCGCTCGCCGTATTTACCATTTTTGGCGTGAAGAACATAACGTTAGTGTGGTAAACGCCTTGCTTGATGCTGGTGTACATTGGGACGATGTGCAAGTAACCGCTGTACAAGAAAACCCATTTCTAGGCAAAACCGTTGTTTTAACTGGCACGCTTTCGCAATTAACTCGTAGCGATGCCAAAGAAAAATTAGAGCAACTGGGGGCAAAAGTTAGCGGTAGCGTTTCTAAAAAAACAGACTTTGTTATCGCTGGCGAAAGTGCGGGGTCTAAGCTTGATAAAGCAGAAAGTTTAGGTATTACGGTTCTCAGTGAGGCGGAATTTCTCACAATGGCTTAGGTTTTTGTTAAAAAACGTACGTCGGAATATTCAAAGTATTTGCAATATTGACAACTATTCTCATTTTAAATAGTATCGCAATGCTTTTCTTTTTTGAGGTACATAAAATGGCATTTAAGCTTAAAAAATTGTTATTAACGACCGTGATGCTTGGCGTGAGTTCTGTTGCAGTAGCTAAGCAAATTACAGATATTGCAGGGCGCACGGTTGAAATTCCTGATAACGTCAAAACGATGGTTTTAGGGGAAGGTCGAATGGTGTATGCCCTTTCCCTTTTACAGGAAAATCCCCTCACTGGCGTTGTGGCTTGGCGAACGGATTTAATTAAAAACGACCCTGATACCTACCAAAAACTTCTCGCTAAATTCCCAAACATTAAAAATATCCCCGATCTCGGTAATCCATACAGCAGTGATGTAAACCTTGAAACCATCATCAGTATGAAACCTGATGTTTATTTGCTCAATCTTGGCAATTTATTAAAAGCAACGGAAAGTGGTTTAATTGATAAATTGGCTCGTGTGGGGATCCCAACCGTATTTGTTGATTTCCGCCAGAAACCGCTCGCAGACACGGTGCCGAGTATGCGAATTTTAGGTGAAGTGGTGAATAAACAAGGAAAAGCTGAGGAATTTATTCAGTTTTATCAACAAAAAATGCAAATGATCAAAGATCGTGTGAGTAAAATTTCACAAAACGATCGTCCGTTGGTGTTTATTGAAAATGCTGCAGGTTTAGATGGCAAAGATTGCTGTACCACGTATGGTAGCCAAAACTTTGGTGAATTTGTGGACTATGCTGGCGGCAAAAACTGGGGTTCAATGAAATCCAGTAATTTGAAATTCAAAGTGAACCCAGAAGTGGTTTTCAGCACGGCTTTTGATGACATCATCGTTACTGGGGCAAACTGGAAAGGTACTTATAAAGGCAGTACGCCTGTTTCGCTTGGCTATGTTGCAAACCCACAAGAGATTCAGCAAGAACTCGCCTTTTTGGCGAATCGTGAAGGTTGGTCATCGTTAAAAGCGGTGAAAAACAAGCACTTCTACGCCATTTATCACCAATTCTACAATAGCCCATACCATTTTATGGCGATTCTCGCTTTCGCTAAATGGTTCCACCCTGAAGCCTTTAAGGATGTTGATTTGCACCAAACTTATCAAGATTTCTACAATCGCTTTATGCCGATTAGCTTAACGGGCGAATTTTGGGCGCAGTATCAATAATTTGTCATTTTTTCGTTAAATATTCCGCCCTACCTTTTTACAAGCGTAGGGCGTTTGTGTTTCAATGTGAGGGGAAATTAAAATAATGGTTAAGCAAAACCATACCACTATTCAATACAAACATCGTATCCGCAAAAATGTACTGGCTTTATGCTTTGCGCTATGTCTAGTGTTAGGTAGTTTTATGCTGGATATTTCCATCGGTCCAGGCAATTATGCTTTTTCAAAAATTTGGCAAACCCTGTGGCACCCAAATAGCAACGGCATTGCGTTGAATGTCATCGTTCACGATTACCGCTTACCCATCGCCTTAATGGCGGTGCTGGTGGGGGCGATGTTGGCGACGGCTGGCTCGCAAATGCAAACCTTGTTAAACAACCCTTTGGCAGAGCCTTTTACACTGGGCGTTGCGTCCGCAGCGAGCTTTGGTGCGGCGTTGGCAATAATTTATGGTGATCGTTTTGGAAACGGCTTGGTTCAGCATTTATTTGTAAGCGGTTCAGCCTTTGCGTTTTCGTTGTTCACTTGTGTTTTGATTTTGCTACTCACTCGGCTGAAAGGCTTGGGACAGCAATCCATCGTGCTGTTTGGGATTGCGATTTATTTTGTGTTTAATGCACTACTGGCGTTGATGCAATACAACGCCAACGAAACCCAGTTACAGCAAATTGTGTTTTGGATGATGGGGTCATTAACGCGTGCCGATCATACAAAATTGATGATTTCCGCCATTGCACTGTGTGTGGTGATGAGCGTGACTTTGCGTTTTTCTTGGCAGTTGACCGCTTTGCGTTTAGGGGAAAGCACGGCGATGAGTATGGGCGTAAACATTAAACGCTTGCAAGTGATTATGCTGTTGATGATTTCACTGCTGTCTGGGCTTTCCGTCGCCTTTATTGGTGCGGTGGGTTTTGTGGGGCTGGTGGGACCGCATATTGCACGCTTGCTGATTGGCGAAGATCAACGCTTTTTTATTCCGCTATCCGCTTTGCTCGGTGCGTTTATGCTGTCGCTGGAATCTATTGTGAGTAAAGTGATAACGCCGGGCATTTTGTATCCTATTGGAATGATCACCGCCCTTATTGGCGTGCCGATGTTCATTTCCATTATTCTTACCAGCAAACGTACAGGAGGTTTGCGATGATAAAAACCGAGGCTGGAAAATTTGCAAAAATTTCGCACCTTTCGGCAAGCTACGGACGCAAGCAAATTCTGTTTGATGTGAACATTCCCCAGTTAAACGCAGGGGAATTGGTGGGCATTATTGGCCCCAATGCAGCGGGCAAATCCACGTTGTTTAAAAGTTTAGCGGGGCTTTTATCCATCAAAGGCAATGTAGAAGTGGCTGGAAAACAGCTAAAAAATACTGCCCTTGCCCAGTGGAGCCAAATCGTGGGAATGATGCCACAGCAATACAACGTGCAGATTGCGTTAAGCGTATTTGAAAGTGTCTTGCTTGCTTTGAAAAGTCACGGCAACTGGCGTGTGTCGGCGGATAATTTACAGGCAGTATCGGCAACGTTGGAAATGCTGAATATTGCTCACTTGGCGGAACGTAAAATTTACGAGCTTTCAGGCGGTCAGCAACAAATGGTGGCGATGGCTCGCCTGCTGGTGCGGGATTTGCCAATGATTTTATTTGACGAGCCTACCAGCGCACTGGATTTACATCACCAATTAAACAGTATGCAAACCATTAAACGGATCACCAAAGAGCGGCAAATCATCAGCTTAATTGCACTGCACGATTTAAATTTAGCCGCTAGTTTTTGTGATCGGCTCGTGCTAATTCAGCAAGGGAAAATTATGTTAGACGGCTCGCCAGCGCAGGTGCTTTCCCATTCGCACATTGAAAAAGTATACAACGTGAATGTTACCCTTGAGAAAACCCCACGAGGCACGCTATTTGTAGATGCCTTCTTATAGGTAGGCCGGAATTTTTGTCAAAATTTTGCAAAAAATTCCAGCCTAGCATTAAAAGAAAATTTCAAAAGAAAAAAGCCCTGTTTGGTTACAGGGCTTTTGTTTTAAGGCATTCTACTTCGCATAGTCAGGGTAGAGATGAGAACGGTAGGCGTAGCTACCCCACAGTGCGTAAGCTAAGGCTTGCTGTTTCATTTTTTCAGGAACATCTGCTGGCGTTAGCTTATGGGTGGCTGGGTCATACTCGTAGCCTTTTGGCGCTTCTTTGGGTTGTAGTAACACCACTTTATTGCCCACACGGTAGGCAAAGGTTTTATCAAATTGCATAAAACTGCGGTTTGGATCACGCTCTTGTGTTAAATCGTAACCGAGCATTGGGTTGTCGCTATTGATGCCGATTAAAGACAGCAAGGTTGGCGGCAGGTCAAGTTGGCTGACCAAACGATTATCTTGTTTAGGAGTGATACCATTACCAATGATCAACGCTGGAATATGGAAATTTTTTATAGGCACTAGCGTTGCGCCACCGACTCGTGAATCGTGATCGGCGACTACTAAGAAAATGGTGTTTTTCCAGTAGTTGGATTTTTGTGCCATTGCAAAAAACTGCCCCAACGCATAATCCGCATATTTAGCGGCATTATTGCGAGTGGCTTTTTCTTTGTCGTAAGGGGTAATTTTGCCATCTGGGTATTCAAATGGATCGTGATTACTGGACGTAAACACTAGGCTGAAAAAAGGCTTACCTTGATCTTCAAGCTGGGTAAATGTGTGATTGGCGCGCTTGAATAAATCTTCATCGCTTACGCCCCACGTGCCTTTAAAGCTCGGATTTGGGTAGTCATTTTCATCCACAATTTTCTCAAAGCCATTGCCGTAGAAAAAGCTCGCCATATTGTCAAAGTGCTTTTCTCCGCCGTAAATAAAGGATGTTTGATAGCCACGATCTTTTAAAACACGTGCGATGGTGAAAAAGTGCTGTTGGCTTAGGGGAAGTTTTACCACGCTACGTGCAGGCGTTGGGGTAAAGCCAGTAATGACGGCTTCAATACCACGCACTGAGCGTGTGCCTGTGGCGTATAATTGATTAAACCACCAGCCTTGTTGTGCTAATTTATCCATATTCGGCGACAAACCACGTTTATCCCCCAAAGCACCAATAAATTGCGCCCCTAAACTTTCTTCTAAAATAATCACCAAATTTTTCGGACGACCTTGATAGCTCGCCACGTTTTTCGTCCACGTTGGATATTTGGCTGAAATATAATCTTCTGCTGGGCGATTTTGAGCGGCTTTTATAATGGCGATAACTTCCGCTGGTGCCATTTTGCCGTAAAGTTCTGCCGCATTGGCTTCGCTTTTCATTTGACTGATGGCAAAACCTAAGGAATAGCTGGAATTTAGCACAAGGGAGTTTACCAATGCGTCAGAGGAAAAGGCAACCATTGACGGGTTTATGGCACGGTGTTCAAAAGATGAACGTGCACCGATGAAGGTTAAGCCGCCAAGTAACAGGAAAATAAACGGACGGTAAACGTAGCGTGGGTATGTTAGTCCTTGCATCAAACGGCCGGAAATTCGCCAAAATGCTACCAATAAGATCAGTGTAAATATAAAGGTGAGTAAAGAAGCTGCTGTATGCCCCGTTGCCAGCATTGAGAATACTTCTTTTGGGCTGTTTAAATATTCTACGAAAAGGCGATTTGGGCGGAAATCATAGGTATTGATAAACGCAGGTGTGGCGAGTTCCATAAAGGCGATAAAGGTTGAACTTGCCACTAAGTACAGGCGAATTAGCCAATTTATGCCTTTGCCAAAGGGGTTATTCGCCGCAAAAAAGCATGTTAGTAGTAAAGGGATCGCAAACAGCCAGCACAGGGTTGAAATATCAATGCGTAGCCCTTGTAAAAAGAGTGTTTGCCAGCCATCAACGGCGGAAATGCGATCTGCTTGCCAGAGAGAAAGTCCCACACGGCTTACGAATAGCATTAATAAATCAAGGCAAAAGAAAATGATAAGCGGACGTAAGCCAAGTTTTTTGCTAATAGGATAATGCATTATTTTCTCTCCTGTTTTAAGGCTTGGTTTGCCTCGTAAAGTTTAACGTATTTGTAGTAAGCCCCTGTGCCAGCTCCTACAGAAATCACAAAACCATCGGCTCCGTCTAGGAAACCACGGCGGAAAATGTAGCTTTTAATGAAAGCAACCGTACCGTGTGTAATCGCCTTACCAATGGAGGATTGCTTTTTACCTGCGTGATCATCGGCATAAATGGTGGTGTATTTTTGCATTTTTTCCACAAGCCCTGCCGCCCCTTCAAAGGAATAATGGTTGAAGTGGTTTTTCAGCTTGCGTAATTTCACCCCTTTGGGAATATCCAAACTTTCGTGGACTTGGCGGTCGTTAAAGCGCACGGTTTGCTTGTTGTATAAGCGTTTGACGAAGTCAGGATACCAGCCACAGGTTTTAATAGGGCGACCGCGATAATGGTTTAAGCGTGAAATGGCGTAGGCTCGTTTTGTGTTGGTTAAATCAAGCCCTCGAATTTCTTCCACTAAGGCTGGTGGGACGATTTCATCGCAATCGATGTTGAGTATCCAGTCGTTGCGTGCGTGATCGGCTAAATCATTTTTCATTGGCCCAAAGCCGAAAAATGGTTTTTGGTAAAAGGTTACATTGGCGAATTGCTGAGCAATATCAGGGCTTGCGTCTGTGGAGCCGTTATCCATCACCACGATTTCATCAAAATCTTGCAAGGCTTCGAGGCATTGGGCTAAATAGCGTTCACCGTTTTTCACCATAATGGTGGCGGAAATGGGGAGTTTATTTGACATAATTTTCCTTAAATGGGTAGGTCGGAATTTTTTCAAAAATTCTGGCGTTCGAACCAGCTTTCTAAAATTAAGCAGGCGGAAATGCCGTCTACTTGGGATTTTTCTAAGCCTTTGGCACCATAGCGAGCGAAAATTTCCGCACGAGCATCGCAGGTGGTTAAACGTTCGTCTTGCAGTTCCACTGGCAAGCCAAAGCGTCCGTGTAGGCGCTGAGCGAATTTTTTCGCACGGGTGGTCAATGGCTGTTCGGTACCGTCCATATTTAACGGCAAGCCTATAACCAGCAGGCTCGGTTGCCATTCGTCTAAATAACGCTTGATGAGATCCCAGTTCGGCTTGCCGTCTTGGGCTTTAAAGGCGGTGAGTGGTTGAGCGGTTTGCGTAATGCTTTGTCCTACGGCACAACCAATGCTTTTGGTGCCGAAATCAAAGGCAAGCACAGTAAAGGTTTTGTCTAGCATTCGCCCCCCTGTCCGCTTAGCATTTCTGGGGTGATGTTTAAGTGCGACAAGGCTGTTTCCCAGCGTTTTTCACAAGGCACATCAAACAATAACGCCTCATCAGCGGGGATCACCAGCCAATCATTGCGGCGCATTTCTTCTTCTAATTGACCGCTACGCCAAAAAGATAAACCTAAGGAAATGGCGAGCTTTTCTGGGGCTTTTTCCGTGCCGATAGCCTCGATAACATCTGTTGATACGGTCATAAATAAATCGTTTTTAATGCAATGAGATTGCGCAAACTCCGCTGGTGGTTTGCTGTGCAACACAAAGCCCATTTCGGTATTCACAGGACCGCCAGCCAGCACGAGATCAGAGCTTATGTAGGTTGTTTTCGCCATTTGATGATGTACTTTGGCGCAAAGTTCGGTTACGGGAACCGTTGTCGGTTTATTGATAATAAAGCCTGATGAGCCATCGCTGGTGTGGTCAAAAATGTACACTACACTTTGCTTAAATAGGGGATCATCGACTTGCGGGGTGGCAATCAGTAATTTGTTGTACAAAACCCCTTGCGTGTTTTTTTTAGTACGGGTATTTGCAGTGTAAGTCATTGTTTATTCCTAAAATTATGCCAGATCACCAAAACAAATTTGCAGGCAGGAAATGGCGGTGAGTGCGGCGGTTTCCGTGCGTAAAACACGTGGCCCTAGCTGAATTTCGGTAAACCCTTGCTCAACAGTTTTGGCGATTTCTTGGGCGGATAATCCCCCTTCCGAGCCAATGAGTAAGCGCACGTTTTTATCGCCAAAAGGCGGTAAGGTTTTAATGGAATATTGGGCGCGAGGGTGCAGGTTAAGTTTAAGTGCATTCGGTTCTTCTTCGCACCAGTCGTCAAGGTTCATAGGCGTTCGCACTGTTGGCACCACGTTACGTCCGCATTGCTCGCAGGCGGCGATGGCGATTTTCTGCCATTGTTGTACTTTTTTCGCTAGGCGTTTTTCGTCTAATTTCACGCCACAACGTTCAGAAAACAACGGAGTAATGGTTTTCACGCCTAATTCCACGGATTTTTGAATGGTAAACTCCATTCGTTCGCCTCGTGACATCACTTGCCCTAAATGCAAATTCAGCGGACTTTCTTTATCGTCAAACGCACGGTTGACTAATTGCACTCGCACATTTTTTTTGTCGATTTCAACGATTTTTCCGGTAAAAACATAATTTGTGCCGTCAAACAGCACCACTTCATCGCCAGCACGCATACGCAGTACACGTGCAACGTGGTTTGCGCCGTCTTCGCTTAGCTCGCAAAATTGTTGTTGCTCCCACAAAGGTAACAACGGAGTTGGGTGAAAAATTCTAGGAATTCGCATAAGTTGCCTGCAGTTAAGTTTAAAGGCGAAATTATAACAAAATTACGCCAAACTGCGTTTTTTTATGAAAAAAGATGAATGATTGTTTTTTTGTACCACTTTTTATGTACTATTTTTTAGTCATGTAAAAACATAAAATATGCTTGTTAAATCATATTTAAAAAATTAAATGGTCAAGGCAATGCAACAAGAAAATCAACACAATCATCAATGGCACGTATGTGGTTTGGTCGTTCAAGCTAAGCCTACACAGGTGACTTTTGTGATGGAAACCTTGCGTGCGGTTGCTCATACGGAAATCCCAACGTTTGATGAACAAACGGGGAAAATTGTAGTGGTAATGCAGTCGGAGAATCATCAAACGTTACTCGAAAATATGGAAAACGTACGCAATATCGAGGGTGTACTGGCGGTGTCTTTGGTTTATCACGAGCTAGATTTAGGCGATTAAGTGGTACGCCGGAATATTTGTCATATTTTTAACAACTTTACTTTTCTACTTTTAGGGGAGCCTATGAAATTAAGTCGTCGTGATTTTATGAAACACAACGCCGCTTTGGCAGCGGCGAGCGTGGCTGGTTTGAGTATTCCGTTTAAAGACGTTTTAGCCGCCGATTCCAGCATAAAATGGGACAAAGCACCGTGCCGATTCTGTGGCACAGGCTGTTCTGTTTTGGTGGGGACGAAAAACGGTCGAGTGGTGGCCTCGCAAGGGGATCCTGATGCGGAAGTCAACCGTGGATTAAACTGCATTAAAGGCTATTTTTTGCCGAAAATTATGTACGGACAAGACCGCCTAACAGAGCCAATGTTGCGTATGACTAACGGTAAATACGACAAAAATGGTGAATTTACGCCGATCACGTGGGATATGGCGTTTTCCATTATGGCGGAAAAAATGAAAAAAGCCTTTAAAAAGCACGGTAGCAACGGCGCTGGAATGTTCACTTCTGGGCAGTCCACGATTTTTGAAGGCTATGCACAATCCAAGCTGTTTAAAGCGGGTTTTCGTTCAAACAATATCGATCCAAACGCTCGCCACTGTATGGCATCGGCAGCGGTGGCCTTTATGCGTACCTTTGGAATGGACGAGCCAATGGGCTGTTATAACGATATTGAACATGCAGATGCCTTTGTTTTATGGGGGGCAAATATGGCAGAAATGCACCCAATTTTGTGGTCACG
This sequence comes from Actinobacillus sp., assembly GCA_020026075.1. Classification (GTDB taxonomy): domain Bacteria; phylum Pseudomonadota; class Gammaproteobacteria; order Enterobacterales; family Pasteurellaceae; genus Actinobacillus_C. The sequence goes on from JAHHQZ010000019.1 coordinate 25,757, forward strand.
CATTTCGGATCGCCGTTTGTTGAACCCTGAGAGTGTTACAGTTACCGTGCTATCCACTTTCCAAAACCGTTCCTTTGAGCTAGCGGATACAGGAATTATTTTCACGCCGCAAGCTGACCTCGCCATTTTGAATTACATTGCCAATTATTTAATTGAAAACAATGCCATCAACTGGGATTTTGTCAACAAACATACCCATTTTAAACGTGCACAAACGGACATCGGCTACGGCTTGCGTGAAACTGACCCTCGTGAGCAAAAAGCGAAAAACCGCAAAACCGCAGGCAAAATGTTCGATAGCAACTTTGAAGAATACAAAGCCCTTGTCGCCCCTTATACCTTAGAAAAAGCTCACGAAATTTCCGGCGTACCCAAAGATCAACTTCTTGCCTTAGCGAAACTTTACGCCGATCCGAAGAAAAAAATCGTGTCTTACTGGACGATGGGTTTTAACCAACATCAACGTGGTGTGTGGGTGAACCAGCTAATGTACAACGTGCATTTGCTCACTGGGAAAATTTCCATTCCAGGCTGCGGGCCGTTCTCTTTAACAGGGCAACCGTCCGCTTGCGGCACGGCTCGAGAAGTGGGCTGTTTCATCAACCGCTTACCAGCGGATATGGTGGTGAACAATCCAAAACACCGTGAATTTGCCGAAAAAGTGTGGAATATTCCGGCGGGGACAATTAGCCCTGTTTTCGGTTATCACGCCGTCGCCCAAGATCGAGCGTTAAAAGATCGCAAAATGAACGTGCTATGGCAAATGTGCAACAACAATATGCAGGCAGGCCCAGACATTAACGCTGATCGCCTACCTGGCTGGCGTGATCCTGAAAACTTCATCATCGTATCTGACCCTTACCCAACGGTGTCTGCTTTATCTGCTGACTTAATTTTGCCAACGGCAATGTGGGTGGAAAAAGAAGGGGCATACGGCAACGCTGAACGCCGTACGCAATTCTGGCGCCAACAGGTGAAAGCACCAGGTAACGCCAAATCCGACTTGTGGCAAGTGGTGGAATTTTCCAAATATTTCACCACAGATGAAATGTGGGGCGAAGAATTACTGGCGAAGAACCCTGAATATCGTGGCAAAACCTTATACGAGGTGCTGTTCGCCAACGGACAAGTGGATAAATTCCCTGAAACGGAAGAACTAAAAGCACGCTTAAATGATGAATCCCATTACTACGGTTACTATTTGCAAAAAGGCTTATTTGAAGAATATGCCACTTTTGGGCGAGGTCATGGTCACGATTTAGCACCGTTTGACTTGTATCACAAAGTGCGTGGCTTGCGCTGGCCAGTGGTGGACGAAAAAGAAACCTTATGGCGCTACCGTGAAGGCTTTGATCCTTACATTAAAGCAGGCGAAGAGGTGCGTTTTTACGGCAAACCAGATGGCAAAGCGATTATTCTCGCTGCCCCTTACGAGGCACCAGCGGAAGTGCCTGATGCAGAATATGATTTATGGCTCTGCACAGGTCGTGTGTTAGAACACTGGCACACAGGTTCAATGACTCGCCGAGTGCCTGAATTAAACCGTGCCTTCCCAAATAATGTGGTGTGGATGCACCCTGAGGATGCCAAAGCTCGTGGCTTGCGTCACGGCGAGAAAGTGAAACTAATGTCACGTCGTGGCGAAATGGAATCCTTTATTGATACTCGTGGGCGCAACCAGCCACCAAAAGGCTTAGTGTTTACCACGTTCTTTGACGCAGGTCAGCTCATCAATAAGCTCACCCTTGACGCAACAGATCCGATTTCCAAAGAAACGGATTTCAAAAAATGTACCGTTAAAGTGGTGAAAGCCTAATGGCGGAAAAGCTTGCTTTAAATCCACAGCGTCGCCGTTTTTTAAAAACGGTGGGACGTACTGCCGCAGGCGTGGGAGCAGTGGGCATGGCGTTGGTTTTGCAACAGAAAACCAAAGCGCAAGGCGTTGCTTTGCTGCCGCCTTTTGCAAAAAGCTGGGAGGCATTCCTAGCGGCGTGCATTCGTTGCGGACAATGCGTACAGGCTTGCCCTTACGACACCTTGCACTTGGCGACAATGCTTAATGAGCAAGCGGTGGGAACGCCGTACTTTGTGGCACGCCAAACGCCGTGCGAAATGTGCGAAGACATTCCTTGTGTCAAAGTCTGTCCAAGTGGAGCGTTGGATAGCCAAGCACAGGACATCACACAGGCTCGAATGGGGTTGGCGGTGTTGTTGGATCACGAAAATTGTTTGAACTGGCAAGGCTTGCGTTGTGAAGTTTGCTACCGTGTTTGCCCTGAAATCGATCGAGCGATTACACTGGAACGTCAGCACAATCCACGTTCTGATAAACACGCAATGTTCATTCCAACAGTGCATTCAAACGCTTGTACAGGCTGCGGAAAATGTGAAAAAGCCTGCGTGCTGGAAGAGGCGGCGATCAAAGTGTTACCGCTTGCCTTAGCCACAGGCGAATTAGGCGAGCATTACCGTTTTGGCTGGCAAGAAAAGCAACGCACAGGGCATTCCCTCGCCCCAGCGGATATTATCACTTTGCCAAAACGAGGGCTGAGATGATGAAAAAATCCTTTTGGCAACGCCATAAATTTTTACTGTTACGCCGTTTAAGCCAGGCCGGAATTTTGGGACTTTTTTTGACAGGTCCTTATCTCGGCGTTTGGCTGTTGCGTGGCAATTATTCTGCCAGCAATTTTTTCGGCATTCCTTTTACGGATCCACTCATCATCGCTCAAAGCCTTGCCACAGGCTACTTGCCAAGCCAAATGGCATTATTGGGTGCTGGGATTTTGGTGCTGGTGTATGCACTGCTTGGCAGCCGTATTTTTTGTGCGTGGGTTTGTCCGCTCAATGTGGTAACAGATTTCAGCACATTTTTACGGCGTAAGCTTGGCATTCGTCAATCAGCAAAACTTTCTCGCCACATTCGCTATGTGTTGCTGGTGGGCATTCTCATTGCCAGCGCCATTACAGGCACGCTGGTGTGGGAGGCACTAAACCCTGTGAGTGCCTTAGGGCGTAACCTTATTTACGGTGCCAGTGCTAGTTTATGGCTGGTGGTGGCGATTTTTTTCTTTGATTTATTCGTGGTGGAACACGGCTGGTGCGGTCATTTGTGTCCGCTGGGCGCTGCTTATGGCGTGATTGGAGCGAAAGGCATTATTCGCATTGGGGTAAAACGAGAAAACTGCACAGATTGTATGCAATGCTACGCCGTTTGCCCTGAACCCATTGTGCTACGTGCGCCCTTACACGGCAAAAAAGGCGAGCCTGCCATTGTTTTATCGCAAGATTGTATAACCTGTGGTCGCTGTATGGACGTTTGTGATGACAAGGTTTTTTATTTCAAACACCGATTTCATTCTATTCATCGTGGGGAGTAATTTATGAAAAAACTCATCGTTTTCCTTGCACTTGCGTGCAGTTCCTTTGCCGTTGCCAATACGGTTTATCCTGTGGGCGGCGAGCTCAACAGTTCGCCTGAAAATGTCGCCCCTGCATTCCACACAATGCCAAAAGAACAAGCAGAAATGGCGTTGAATTACGTCAACCAGCCACCGTTGATTCCGCATAGTATTAAAGGCTACCAAGTGACTAAAAATGTGAACCAATGTTTGCAATGTCATAGCCCACAAAATGCACGTGTTACAGGTGCACCACGCATTAGCGCTACGCATTTTATGGATCGTGATGGACGAGTAGCCAGCGAACTTGCCCCACGCCGTTACTTCTGCTTGCAATGCCACGTGCCACAAGCCAACGTTAAACCTATTGTAAAAAATGAATTTCAACCATTACCTGGTTACGGCAACTAAGGACGAACAATGACTGCGAAAAAAACATCGATTTTTAAGCGTTTTTGGTGTTGGTTTTCCACGCCATCACGCATTGCCATTGGTGTGGTGATTAGCCTTACGGTGGTTGGAACTATTGCCTTTGTGGTGGGGTTTAATGCCACAATGGCGCACACCAATACGCTGGAATTTTGTTCCGATTGCCATATGAACGACGTGGTGCCAGAGTATAAACTTTCACCGCATTTCACCAACCGCAGTGGCGTGCGTGCTACCTGTGCCGATTGCCACGTTCCGCACGAATTTATTCCAAAAATGGTGCGAAAAGTGCAAGCGGCGCAAGAAGTGTATGCTTACATCACAGGGCAAGTGGACACCAATGCGAAATTCAACGCCGCACGCTTAGAAATGGCAGAACGTGAGTGGGCAAGAATGAAAGCTAACAACTCCGCCGCCTGCCGTGCTTGTCACCAATTTGATGCAATGGACTTCACCTTACAAAAAAGTGTTACCCAACGAATGCACGAACTGGCTCAAAAAGAAAATAAAACCTGTATTGATTGCCATAAAGGCATCGCACACCAACTACCAAATATGCATGGTGTACCGTCAGGGTTTGTGAAGCCGTAATTAGAGGTTGCTTTATGGTGTAGGTCGGAATATTTTTCGAAAAAATCACGGGTAAATTTAATGGTAAACCATTGATTTGTGGACGTTCAAAATACGTGTAATTTCAGCAACTGAAGTATTGCTTTGAAGCAACGCCGAAATTTAGTATTTTTGCTCGGTTGTCAAATGTGTGTAAGATCTCATATAGCTTCCTACGAGATTGAATTTCGAAGTGTAACTACGCACATATTACTTTTCAATCAAACAAATTAAAACCGTTGCACTTCGTTGTTGGATCCAAGTGGGTAAAAAAAAATTGATTGATACTTGTTTTTTTGTATGATCGGCAAATTATTTTCAAATTTAGAAAACTTTGTTAGTAAATAAATTAAATTTAAAGATGATGCATCGTTATTTTATTACTTTTTTAATGCTTGGTTGTGTGGTGCCAGTTAGTTTTGCTGCAACCATTCCTGCCTATCACTCCACATTATCATTACAGCGTGAGCAACGCCGTATGGAGCTTGATGAGTTGCAGTATAAGCAACAACAAGCGTTGAAGAAAAACGCACCACTTCAAGAAACCACGCAAGTTCCCATTGTAGCTGAATATGGCACGCCGATACGTTTTATTTATGTGGAAGGGGAAACGCCGTTGAGTTCTCACGAGCTTGCGGAAATCATAGCTCCTTTTAAATGGCATAAAGGTGGAGTGCCAATTTTAAATTTAATGCGACTTTTGGAAAATAAACATCTTGAACTTGGTTATATCGCTACACGGGTGAAAATCGATTTAAAACGTTCAGATTTTAAAAATGGACGAGTGGCATACAAAATTATTGCAGGGCGAGTGGAAAAGGTTGTTTATAAAGATGGAAATGATGCTCCAAAACCACGCAACCTTCGGACGTTTTTCACTTTTCCAATCAACCATCAAGACCCTATTCAAATTGCAGATCTTGATCAAGGAATTGAGAATATTAATTCAGTTTCTCGCAATAATGCCCGTTTTAAGCTGGAGGCTGGTGAAAACTTGGGTGGCACAGTTGTTGTAGTTGAGAACACTCCCAAAAGCTTTATTTCAGGTAATTTAAATGTGAATAATCTCGGTCAGGATTCGACGGGGAAATATCGAGGTAAAGTTAGTTTAAATTTTGAAGATATGCTTGGGTTGAATGAGTTTTTAAATTTAAATTATCAACGTCGCCTTGCACACTTTGATAAATTCAAAGATAACCAAAATTTTGGTTTTTATTTCAGCTTGCCTTTCCGTTATTGGTCGTTGAATGTGGCAAAAAGTCAATCTGAATACGCTACTGCTATTCATGCATTAAATCAAACTTATCGTAACCACGGAGTTTCGAATAATTTAGATATTGGAGTACGTCGTTTAATAAACCGTAATGCCAATGGCAAAGTTGATACTGGTTTAAGCCTAACCCATAAAAAAACCGAAAGTTATTTAGAGGATATTCAACTCGTTAGCAGTTCACGCAAACTTACCATCGGCAAACTTGATTTTAATGCTCAACAAAAATTATTTGGTGGGGTGGTGAATGTTAATCTCGCTTATTTGCGTGGGTTGCCGTGGTTTGATTCCCAAAATGATTTGTCACGTGATGATGGTGTGCCGAAAGCACATTTTAATAAATTTACCCTTGACTTAAATTACTACCGTCCTTTTGCCATTAAAAAACAAAACTTCACCTATAACTTTAGTTTTAGCGGGCAATATTCACCTGATATTCTTTATCCTTCAGAAAAGCTAGCCATAGGTGATGACACCACAGTCAGAGGTTTTAAGGAAAATTCTATTCTAGGTGATAAGGGTTATTATGTAAGAAATGAACTTAGTTACCAAAGTCCATATTACTTAGAGCCTTTTGTCGCTTTTGATTTGGGGCAAGTGAAAGATAATTATCATGAACCCAATGCCCCTCGTTACACGAACTTTATGTCAGGTGTATCTATTGGCACTAGATTACGCTATAAAGCATTATTCACCAGTTTAACCTATTCCAAGCCTATCCATGCCCCGAGCTATGTGGTTAAAAATAATCACGAATTTTACGGCAGCTTAAGTTTGAGTTTTTAAATTTTGGAGCTATAAACCATGTTTAATAAAATTAGAATTAAAGTGATCACACAATATTTATTAATAAGCCTTTTTGCAGGTTTAAGCCTTTCGGCGGTTTTGGCTGCGAATATTATTGTGGATAAGAACAGTAATCCGCAGGTGAGCGTGGATAAAGCAGCAAATGGCAAAGCGGATTTGGTGAATATCAATGCGCCAAATCAAAACGGAATTTCGCACAATATTTATCAGGATTTTAATGTTAGTAAAGACGGGGTAATTTTAAATAACAGTAAAGACTTTGTGCAATCGCAATTAGGTGGGCTTGTTTATGGTAACCCCAATTTACAAGGTAAAGCCCAAGCTAGCTTAATTTTAAATGAAGTTAATGGCGTGCATAAAAGTAATGTGCTTGGTTTTACTGAAATCGCAGGCAAACGTGCCGATTATATTCTTGCCAACCCGAATGGGATTTATGTAAATGGAGCGGGCTTTATTAATGTTAACCGTGCCACTTTAACCACAGGCAAACCTGAATTTGATAAGAATGACAAACTGTGGTTAGACGTTAATGAAGGCGAAATTAAAGTTGGCAAACTTGGTGTAGATGTGCGTGGCTTGACAATGTTTGACGTTATTGCCCGTAGTGCTGAGATTTATGGCGATTTATACGGCAAAAGTGCAGACGGCAAAAGCGACACCCAAGCCATTAATCTTATTTTAGGTAAAAACAACGTTAGGCACGAAACTCTCGAAACCCACGCTAAAACTGACAATAAAAAAGAAGTTTTGGTGGATTCTAAACTGTTAGGCTCAATGTATGCAGGGCGAATTTACCTAAAAAGCACTGAAAAAGGCGTTGGGGTTAATAGCCAAGGTGAAATGCTGGCGGGAGCTGGTGATTTGACGCTTGATGTAAATGGCAACCTAGTGGTTAAAAACGCCCAAGCCAAACGTAATGTAAAAATCAAAGCGAAAAAAGCCCATATTCAGCAACAAGCTTTGGCTGAACATAACTTAGAAATTGCATCTGAAAGTATAGTTAACGAAGGGCAAATTCTAGCTAATAAGCAAATTCAAGTTCAAACCCAATCGATTAAAAACCAAGGCAAAAACAGCAAAATTAAGGCAACAGAGATTAAACTTAATAGCCACGACTTCCAAAACGAAGGTAGCTTACTTGCCAATGATGTAACAATTCATAATCAAGGTAAACTACATAACACAGGAGCTTTGGAAGCGGTTAATAATCTAGAATTGCAAGCACAAGACACCACAAACTTAGGCAAAATCATCGCGAACCAAAACTTAAACCTTAAAGTGCGTGATTTAATCAATGACGGGAAAATTGTTT
>JAHHQZ010000002.1 GCA_020026075.1 Actinobacillus sp.
ACTTTCTGACTTTCTGACTTTCTGACTTTCTGACTTTCTGACTTTCTGACTTTCTGACTTTCTACCTGCATTATTTTCGTTTTGCGATGTTGATCGCAACATCATTTTTTGTAAAAGAATTTTTGTGCCACCGCCACAAAGTAAAGCAAGTTGCTAGCTCAGCTTAGCCACAGCGGTACGCTGGAATTTTCGCTAAAATTTTGTTGAAAATTCCAGCCTTCACGTTCTTTTAAGTAAGCAAAAAAAAATCATCTCCCAGTGGAAGATGATTTTTCAGTTGGCGCAGAATTAAAAATTAAGCGTCAATTTTTTTGATGTGTTTCATCACTTTTGCTTTGTGGTTAGCGGCTTTATTTTTGTGAATTAAGCCTTTAGACGCCATACGGTCTACCACTTTTTGCATTTCAACGTACGCTGCTTCTGCTGCGGCTTTTTCGCCAGTTGCGATTGCTGCGTAAGCTTTTTTAATGTAGGTACGCATCATAGAGCGTAAGCTTGCATTGTGTTGACGGCGTTTTTCAGATTGAACCGCACGTTTTTTTGCTGACTTGATATTTGCCAAGGTCAAACTCCTAAAATGTTTGTTAGTTCTAAAAAGTAAAAATAAGGCAAAAGCCTTATTCATTTTCAAAATTCGAGAGTTCGGTGAGACACAACCGACGGATTTCTCCGATTTCATTTTTTGGAAATGCTAAATTTTCAGCACCCCAAACAAAGCGGGCAAGATTTTAACAGTTTTTTTTGGCAGAATATAGCGTAAAAATAAAATTTCTATACAATTACTCCCTTTTTGTGGGGCGAGGATTCTTTTTTTGAGTAAAAAACTTTTAAAATCAGGCGTTATCGTCAGCGGTTTCACCTTATTATCACGTCTTTTGGGGTTATTGCGCGATGTAATCGTGGCTAATCTCATTGGGGCTGGGGCATTTGCAGACGTTTTTCTATTCGCCAATCGCATTCCTAATTTTTTACGCCGTTTATTCGCCGAAGGGGCTTTTTCTCAAGCCTTTGTGCCAGTGTTAGCAGAATACCGTGCCAAAGGGAATTTAAGCGAAACCCAAGCCTTTATTGCCAAAGTTTCAGGCACACTGGGCGGTTTAGTGACCATCGTTACCGCACTGGGAATGATCGCCTCACCCATCGTGGTGATGATTTTTGGTACAGGCTGGTTTTTAGACTGGCTACACGGCGGCGTTAATGCTGAAAAATTCACCCAAGCGTCATTTTTACTCAAAATCACCTTTCCTTATTTGTGGTTCATCACTTTTGTGGCGTTGTCAGGGGCGATTTTAAACACGCTCGGCAAATTTAGCGTAATGGCGTTTTCGCCAGTGTTGCTCAATGTGGCGATTATCGGCTGTGCCTTGTGGCTTGCCCCCCATTTGGATCGCCCTGATACTGGGCTTGCCATCGGTGTTTTTCTCGGCGGTTTGCTGCAATTTCTATTTCAGCTGCCCTTCCTAAAAAAAGCGAATTTGCTGGTACGTCCACGTTGGGCGTGGAATGACGCTGGCGTTAAAAAAATTCGTAAACTGATGTTGCCTGCTTTGTTTGGCGTGTCAGTTACGCAAATTAACTTGCTTTTAGACACTATCATCGCCAGTTTCCTAATGACTGGCTCCATTAGCTGGCTTTATTATTCCGACCGTCTAATTGAGTTTCCGCTTGGGCTTTTCGGCATCGCCATTTCTACGGTGATTTTGCCGACCCTTTCACGCCATCACGTGGAAAATAAAACGAGCCAAGCCGCCAATAACCAGCATTTTCACCATACGATGGACTGGGGCGTGCGGATGATTTTACTGCTCGGCATTCCAGCGATGATCGGCATTGGCGTTTTGGCACGCCCAATGTTGCTGGTTTTATTTATGCGTGGGCAATTCTTTTTAAGCGATGTGAAAGCCGCTTCGTTTTCGCTGTGGGCGTTTAACTGTGGTCTGCTCAGTTTTATGATGATTAAAATTCTTGCTAACGGCTATTACGCTCGCCAAGACACCAAAACGCCAGTGAAAATCGGCATTATCGCAATGGTGAGCAATATGTTTTTTAACCTGCTCGCCATTCCTTTTGGCTATATTGGTTTGGCTATTGCCTCGGCAATGTCTGCCACACTAAACGCAAGCCTGCTCTATCGTGGCTTGCACAAAGCCAATATTTACCAAATTTCTCGCCAAACGTGGCTATTTTTAGTAAAAGTCATTGTGGCGGGCGTAGTTATGGGGCTTGTAATTTTCCAACTGTCCCCTGAACTTATGCTATGGAATGCCTTTTCCTTTGTGCAGCGCCTACATTGGCTGTTGTGGCTGGTGGCCGTTGCAGTGATTGTTTATGCGGCAATGTTGCTACTTGTGGGGATTCGCCCTCGTCATCTACTCGCAAATAAATAAATTATTATGAAGTTATATCAAGATCTTACAAAACTTTCTGCTGACTTTTGCAATGGTTGCGCCCTAACCATTGGCAATTTTGATGGCGTGCATTTGGGGCATCAAGGGGTACTTAGCCATTTAAAAGCAGAGGCTAAAGCACGCCATTTGCCCGCCGTTGTGATGTTATTTGAACCACAAGCCAATGAATTTTTTCAAGGAAAAAACGCCCCTGCACGCTTAATGCCATTGCAAGATAAATGCCATTATTTAGAAAAAGCAGGTATTGACGCAGTGATTTGTATCAATTTTGACCAAGCATTTGCTAATTTGACCGCTGAAAACTTCATCAAACAAATTTTAATTGATCGTTTGCACGTGAAATTTCTCAGTGTTGGCGATGATTTTCGTTTTGGGGCAAAACGTCAGGGCGATTTTCACTTATTATGTCAAGCGGCGGAAAAATACCAGTTTGTTGTGAGAAAAAACGAAACCTTTTCCCATGAAAATCAACGCATTAGCAGTACAGCTATTCGACAAATGTTAGCCAATGGCAATTTCAAGCAAGCGGAAAAATTACTCAATAAACCCTTTGCCATCACTGGTACCGTCATCAGCGGTCAGCAATTAGGGCGCACCATTGGCGTGCCGACCGCCAACATTGCCTTAAATCGCTTAGTATCGCCGTTAAATGGCGTGTTTGTGGTTGAAGTACTTTTACAAAATTCTGCCAAATATTTCGGCGTTGCCAATATTGGCTCTCGCCCGAGCGTTGCTGGTGCCGCACCGTTACTGGAAGTCCATCTCTTTGATTTTTCAGAAGATATTTACCACCAATCCTTGCAGGTCATTTTTTTGGAAAAATTACGTGATGAACGGCGTTTTGATTCTTTATCAGCGTTGCAAGCGCAGATCCAACAAGACATCGCACAAGCGAAAGCTTTTCTTACCACGCTGTAAGGAATTATAAAAAAATACGTCTAAGGTTCATAAGACAGGCAAAAGTCTGTCTTACTGTAAGGAATTATTTAGACAACGTGGTTTCTATGTTTTAAGGATGTAAAATGAAACAATCAAATCGTATAACCCAATGGCACCGTACGCTGTTAAGTTTTTTTGTGGTGTTAAGCACGCTGTTTAGTGTTGCCCACGCCGGAATTTTTGACAAAAAGCCGCAATTTTTACCGAGTTCGCAAGCCTTTATTTTGTCCGCCGATGAAACGGATAATCAGCTGGTATTGCACTGGCAAATCGCCCCTGATTATTGGCTTTATCAAAAAGAAATCCGTTTGAACGCTCAAAATGTCACGCTCGGCGAATGGACATTTCCTGCGGCAACAACACATACGGACCCTTATTTTGGTGAACAAAAAGTATACCGTGATGAGCTAACATTGCGCATTCCCCTAAAAGCCGTGCAAGAAAATGCGAGCATCACTGTGGGCTATCAAGGCTGTACAGAAGGGCTTTGCTATCCGCCAGAAAGTCAGGAAATTCCCTTAAAAGCGAACGGCGTAGCACCTAGCGACACAACAGCGCTAACAACGCCAACCGCAGCCAGCAACGATTTAACCCAATCATTGCTCAGTGGCGATTATGCCTTTTTGTGGTTTTTCTTATTCGGTTTAGGACTAGCCTTTACGCCGTGCGTTTTGCCAATGTTGCCTTTATTATCCGCCATTGTGATCGGCACTGGCGAACGCCCAAAAACCTACAAAGCCTTTTGGTTAAGCTTTATGTATGTGCAAGGAATGGCACTCACGTACACCTTGCTAGGGCTTGCGGTAGCGGCCATTGGCTTGCCGTTCCAACAAGCGTTACAAAGCCCTGCGGTGCTAATTAGCTTATCCGTCTTATTTACCCTGCTTGCTGGATCAATGTTTGGTCTATTCACCTTACAATTACCGAGCCGCTGGCAAAATAAACTCAATGCAGTAAGCCAAAAACAACAAGGCGGCGCTGCAGGTAGCGTGTTCCTAATGGGTGTTATCGCAGGGCTTGTGGCATCCCCTTGCACCTCTGCTCCACTCTCTGCCGCACTACTGTACGTAGCACAAACAGGGGATATGGTTAAAGGCGGATTAACCCTGTATTTATTGGCGCTAGGAATGGGTGTACCGCTAATGTTAATGACCATTTTCGGCAACCGCATTCTGCCAAAATCTGGCGCTTGGGTAGCTGGCGTGAAAACCGCTTTCGGCTTTGTAATGCTAACCTTGCCAATTTTCCTACTCAGCCGTTTAATCCCAGAAGTATGGGAATATCGCCTATGGGCGTTATTGGGCGTAAGTTTCTTCATTTGGCTAAGCCTACAATTTTCCGCACAAAGCAAAATGGTAAGTTTAAAAATCTTAGCCCTTGCTGCGGCGATGGCGTGTGCCCAGCCGTTACAACAATGGCTATGGAATACTCAGCCACAACAACACAGCGAACAATCCGTGGAAGTTTGGCAGCAAGCGAGCAACCTTGAAGAGCTACAAAATCTTCTAAAAAATAATGATAAACCTTTTGCGATGGTGGATTTCTACGCTGACTGGTGCATTGCGTGTAAAGAGCTGGATAAATATACGTTTTCTGATGCAACTGTACAAAAAGCCTTGCAAAATACGTTGCTCATTCGTGTGAATGTTACCAAAGACAACGCTACTAACCGTGCAATGTTGGAACATTTTCATATTCTTGGTTTGCCTGCAGTGTTATTATTTAACCAGCAAACAGAAATGGAAAACTTGCGTTTAAACGGCTATGAAAAAGCTAGCGATTTTTTACAGCGTTTAAAACAGCGTGGTCAATAAAATTTCGTAAAATATTCCGACCTTCGTAAAACCCAATAAAAAAGGAAAAACCTGTGAGAGACTCAACTTCAGTAACTGGAAGAATTAAAAACTTTTTATTATTGATAATGTTTCTCGCAGGTCTAATTGCGAGTATTACGGTTTTTATCACCCTTGAACATCAACATTATGCCAATTTATTCAAAACGGCGGGACAAATTCGTAGCCAATCTTCGATTATTCTTTACGATATGCAGTATTTTCCCAAAGAAATCCCCCACGGTTTAAAACATCATTATGAAATTCTAACAAGACCAGTATTTAAAAACTTAACTAGTGAAATGACTGTATCTTATAGCATTAAGAAAAAATACACTGATTTATTAAGCTTAGGTAAAATTCTTAAAAAGCGTGCAACTTATAATGATTTATCAAGCTACCATAATCAACTTTTACAGTATATTTACAAAACGAATAATTTTCTTGATGATATTGAAGATTTTAATGCCTATAAAAACCGTATTATCTTTTTTAGTATTTTATTTTTAATGCTTACTATTATTTCTATAGTGGCTTATTTAAGTTGGTTAATGCGTTATGAGATCATCAAGCCATTACAGCGTTTAATTCTCGCTAGTACACAAATTGAGAAAAAACAATTTCACCATATTTCCTTAGATACTAAATTAGATAATGAAATTGGCTGCTTAAATATTACTTTTACACAAATGGCTCAGAATTTAGGTACGTTTTATGAACAGCTAGAAGAAAAAGTAAATGATAAAACGAAAAAACTCACTCAGCTAAACCACGATTTACAGGTGCTTTACCACTGTTCCGATCTTATTTCAGCTAGAACCATTAACCCAAAATTATTACGTGATTTTTTACAAAAACTCTATGATACGAACTATACTAATTATGTATCCTTAGAATGTTTTAATAATGAGGCTTGGGTAATTTCTATTGGTGAAAAAAATCATTTACCTACTCAAGAAAAAAATCTAACCTTTGATGATGAAAATCTTGGTGTTTTAGTCTGGCAATTAATTCCAACACAAGATAACTATGTTATTTTCCATAATGTATCTCAAATGCTTGTACGTGCATTATATTTCCATAAACTCCAACAGAAAAAACAATATTTATTATTGATGGAAGAGCGTTCAATTATCGCCCGTGAATTACACGATAGTTTAGCGCAAGTATTATCTTATTTAAAAATTCAATTATCTCTATTAAAAATTGAGGCAGCAAAATGTGCAACGCCAAAAGGTAATGTAATGGAAATTATTCAAGATTTTGAACAGGCTTTAACAACGGGTTATCAGCAATTACGAGAGTTATTAGCTACATTCCGTTTAACTGTGCAGGAAACTGATTTACAATCGGCCTTGCAAGAAGTGGTTAATTCATTACAGAACCAAACAAATATTCAAATGACCGTCAGCTGTAATATACCGCCACAAGTATTTAATGCCCAAGAGTTAATTCATATTCTACAAATCATCCGTGAAGCTATTTTAAACGCCATTAAACATTCACAAGCGAAAAATATATTAGTTAATGCTAGTATAAATAGTGATGGCGAGTATGAATTAACGGTTCAAGATAACGGCGTGGGAATCGCTACATTGGATGAACCTGATGGGCATTACGGCTTGAATATTATGAGTGAACGTGCCGCACGCATTCATTCTCAATTAACCATTTCCAATGTCAAACCGCACGGTACTTTGGTACGCCTAGTGTTTAACCGTTAAAAAATGAGGATAAAATGCCACAACAAGATTTACGCCCTTATCACACATTTGGCTTGCCTGTTCGTTGTCAAGCCATTGTTTTTGCAGAAAATATTGATGACTTACAGCAAGCTTACCAACAAGCGAAAACCGCAAACTTACCCTTTGTTGTGCTTGGCGAAGGTAGCGATGTGCTATTTACAGAAGATTTTCACGGCATCGTGGCTCTCAACCGCTTAAAAAATGCCCGCCACACCGAAGATGATCATTTTCACTATTTTCATTTAGGCGCTGGCGAAAACTGGCATCACTGGGTGCAAACCCTTGTCGCACAAGGCATTGGCGGCTTGGAAAATTTAGCCCTGATTCCAGGCACAGTCGGCGCTGCGCCCATTCAAAATATCGGTGCTTACGGCGTGGAATTTAAAGACGTTTGCGATTATGTAAATGTTATTGATTTAGAAAACGGCAAAACACAGCGTTTAGGCAATCAAGATTGCCAATTCGCCTACCGTGATAGCATTTTCAAACAGGCTTTACGTCCAAAAGATAACCGCACTCGCTTTGTTATCACCGCCGTTGGCTTAAAACTCGCCAAAAACTGGCAGCCGATGTTAGGCTACAAAGAACTTCGTGAGCTGCCACAAAGTGAAATCACCCCCGCCGGAATATTTGCCAAAATTTGTGCAATCCGTCAAAGCAAGCTACCTGATCCTAAGGTGCTAGGCAATGCGGGCAGCTTTTTTAAAAACCCTGTGGTGTCGACGGAAAAATTTGCCCAATTACAGCAAAATCACCCGAGCATTCCCCATTATCCCCAAGCTGACGGTACGGAAAAGCTTGCCGCAGGCTGGCTGATTGATCAATGTGGGCTGAAAGGCACACAAGTTGGCGGTGCTGCCGTGCATCGCCAACAGGCGCTGGTGCTAGTCAACACAGGCAACGCCACCAGCCAAGAGATAACCGCCCTTGCACAGCTAGTACAGCGGCGAGTTGCGGAAAAATTTGGGGTTCACTTAGTGCCTGAAGTGCGGTTTTATCAAAAAAATGGTGAAATATTCCAGCCTAAGTGATTTGCCCCTCTTAGGCTTTGTTATGGTATAATCAACCGATTTTTTTATTAACTAAAAAGGAAAAACTATGAGTTTACTTGATGTTCCAGCAGGTAAAGGCTTACCTGATGATATTTACGCCGTTATCGAAATCCCTACGAATTCTGATCCAATCAAATACGAAGTAGACAAAGCATCTGGCGCACTATTCGTGGATCGCTTTATGGCAACCACAATGTTCTACCCAGCCAACTACGGCTACATTAATCACACCCTTTCCGAAGATGGCGACCCTGTGGACGTTCTCGTTCCAACCCCATTCCCACTTCTTCCAGGTTCTGTGATCCGCTGCCGTCCAGTAGGTGTTTTAAATATGACCGATGAAAACGGTCCAGACGCAAAAATTATCGCCGTTCCACACAGCAAAATGACCAAAGAATACGATCACATTCAAAACATTGATGATGTGCCAGAATTACTAAAAGCACAAATTCAACATTTCTTTGAAAGCTACAAAGCCCTTGAAAAAGGTAAATGGGTGAAAGTAGAAAGCTGGGGCGACGTTGACGCTGCACGCAAAGAAATCCTTGATTCTTTTGAACGTGCAAAAAAATAATTTTTAGCTTGCTTAAAAAAAGCCGTACATTGTACGGCTTTTTTATTGCACTACTTTCTGCAAATGCCCTTTGCAACGGCGACACACATAGGTTTGCTGATGGCGTTCAATACGATTATGCCGATAAGCCGTCAGCTCGTGGGTTTGACAATGGCAACGATACATAAAACGCTTGCGTGGAATGCTCGCCGTGTTTAAACGATGTGTAACCTCTGCGGGCCGCTTAAATACTTGTTGCATAATCCCCTGCCATTCCTTGCCGTGCGGTTTTACTTTGCCAAATAGCCAATACGCCAGCAAATGGGTCACTTCGTGGGGAATAATTTGTTGGCGAAATTCCTGTAAATTTTCCGACAGTAGAATGGGGTTAAAACGCAATTCCCCACGCTGTGGATACGCCACGCCTGCATTCATTCCACGCAATTTATAAGAGATACTCGGCATTGGAAAATCACGCTTAAAGTAACGCTCAGCTTGTTGTAAACAGCGTTCTACTTCGGTTCGCACCAGCAAATCTAAGGTGCTGGCTTGTGTTTGCGTAACGGCGGCTAAATATTTCGTCATTGTTTTAGGGAAAAGTTTTACGGCAAAATCTGTTTCACTTCGGCGAAAAATTCGCCCTCGTGCAAACGCACACGCACTTCATCGCCTTTTTTCAGTGAGCGACTTTGTGTGATCGGGTGATCATCTTGCGTAGCGATAGCATAGCCACGAGATAGCACCACCAACGGACTTAAATCGTGCAATTTATGGCAGAGCAAACTAAATTTATTGCCTTGAAATTGCACTTGATCCATTGCCGAACGCTGGATTTTTTCCAGTAGATTTGTGCAATGTTGCTGGTATTGGTGAACCTGTAACGGCAAAGGGTTATCTTGCAAACGTTGTTGCAAGTTTTGGTAACGCCTGCTGTCTTGGTCAAATTGTTTTGTGATCGCCACTTGTAAACGCAGTGCCAACTGTGAAAATTGTGCTTGTTGGCTGGTGATCTGCTGTTTTGGATGAGCCTGCAATAAACGCATTCGAACCTGTTGTAGCCTTAACTGAACGCCGGAATATTTACGCTGAATTTGTTGCGTTAGTGCATATTCCAACGCCTGCAAACGCTGTTGTGCTTGGCTAAATTGCTTTTGCGGATGACATTGCAGTAACCGCATTTCCCCTTGTTGCAAACGATACAATTTCGCCCCCAAGGTACGATCCAACGCCATTCCGAGTCGATCTAACATTCCTTGCAAAGACAGGCGCAATTCCTGCTGATCACGGCTAATCAATTCCGCTGCCGCTGATGGCGTTGGCGCTCGCACATCAGCAACAAAGTCCGCAATGGTAATATCGGTTTCGTGACCCACAGCACTAATTATAGGAATAGTTGAGCTGAAAATCGCCTCCGCCACGGCCTCTTCATTAAAGCACCATAGATCTTCCAAAGAACCGCCGCCACGCCCCACAATTAATGCATCCACCTCTTGGCGTTCGTTGGCGAGATTGATCATTTCCACAATGTTCGCTGTGGCTGCTTTGCCCTGCACTGCCGTTGGGTAAATCACCACCTGCAAGCTCGGATCACGGCGGCGTAAAATATGCAAAATATCCTGTAACGCCGCCCCAGTGGAAGAGGTTATAACGCCCACACGCTGGCAATGTTTTGGTAGCGCTCGCTTGAATTTTGCGTCAAACCAACCACGCTGCTGCAACGCTAATTTCAGTGCATCAAATTGCTGTTGCAATGCCCCCAAACCTGCTGGACGCATTTCTTCAACGATTAACTGATAATCCCCACGTGGCTCGTAAATCGTAACCTTCGCTCGTACCAAAATTTGTACGCCATTTTGTACGCGAAAATGCACCGAGGCATTATTGCCACGAAACATTGCACAACGCACCTGCGCTTGGGCATCTTTTAGGGAAAAATACCAATGACCAGACACGGGCTGCGACAAATTCGACACTTCCCCAACCAGCCAAACTTGCCCAAAGTGCAAGCCCAAAAAGCTTTTTACCGCCCCATTTAGCCCAGAAACGGAATGCACAAACGCATTATCCATTCACCGCTCCCTGTGATTTTAATGTCTGAAAATAGGCAGCCACATTCGCTGGGACTAAGTCGTTAATTTTCCCATCGTGCTTGAACACTTCACGCACAACGGTTGATGATATAAAACCGCAATGAGGCGATGCGGGTAAGAAAAAGGTTTCCACTTCTGGCGCCAAATAGTTTTGAACCTGAGCGAGTTGGTATTCATAATCAAAGTCCGTGCCATTGCGCAGCCCACGTACTACCGCATCCGCCTGTTGTTCACGCACAAAATCTGCCAACAGTCCACGAATGCCCACCACTTGCACATTTTGCAAATTTATTACAGCGTGGCGTACAAGCTCCACTCGTGTGGCAAAATCCAGAAACGTCCGCTTGCTTGGATTATCCGCCACAGCGATCACCACTTGCTCAAAGACCTTCGCCGCACGGCAAACAATATCCAAATGCCCTAATGTGATGGGATCAAACGTCCCTGAAAACACCACCTTCACCTTGTACCTCGCTAAACAAAAAAAAGCCCAAACGCACGCTTGGGCTTTATCAAAAAAATGGCTTAAATCGGGTTGACGTTTACTGGGTTGGAACCCACTAAGCTTACACGGCGCCCCGCCACAAATGCTGGATCGGCTTTTTCCACCACGGCGACAGTTTGTCCGTTGTCTTTACGAATAATCAACTGCATTGCTTGCACTCGGTTGAGTTTATTTGCTGCTGAATTGCCCAACGCACCACCAGCAATAGCACCGACGGTGCCTGCAATCATCTGCCCTTTACCGCCGCCAATAGTTGAACCCAATAAACCACCTAGCACAGCGCCACCAAGACCGCCAATAATGTTTGTCGAGCCATTACCTGCTTGGATGGTTACTGGTTTCACGCTTAAAATCGTGCCGTAAGTGACAGCCAATTCCGCTTTCGCTAAGTTACCGCCGTAGGTGCTACCGCTGTACATATCTTGATTAGCACAAGCTACCACGCCTGCGGAAAGGGTTACTAATACCGCCAATTTTGCGGCTTTTTTCAATAATGGATTTAACATACTTTTTATCCTTGTTCGAGAAAAAGAAGGAACACTATTATAACAGAACTTTTTAAAATATTTCGACCTATAGATTTTTATCTTTTTTCCTGTCGTTCAATTTGTTCAATAAGCCAATTAATCGCACCTGATAAAGGGAAATTAGCAGTATCATTTGAATATTTGGCAACATTATTTACTACCCGATAATGAGGTACTTGAGGTGCAACAAGAGGTGTCCACATTTGTAAATTTGGTGTCGAATTGGCAAAAAAGCTTAATAATGGTTTCCGAAATGCACAAGCCGTATGCACGGCACCACCATCAACCGCAATCACAATATCTGCGGATTCTACCAATGCAAAAAAATGATTGAGATCCATTTTAGGCAACAAGTGCAATATTCCTTTCTCAATAAAATTAGGTAAATAACATTGCAGTTTATCCCAATAAGATATGGTACTTTTCCCTGCATAAGAAAGAATAAATTCAATATTTAATAATGGTTTTTCTTGGTAAATTTCTTGTAATAAATTTGCTAATTCTCTAGGGGGGAATTTCTCTTTTACTACCCTGTGGACAGAGTAAAATATGTACTTTATTCGTTTTCCATTGCATCTTTATTATATTTTTTTCTTGGTGTTGCGTATGTAAAATACTTATAGGGTCAGGAATATTTTTAATTTCATTTTTAAGTGCAACACTTAAGTAATGACTTAATGGTGTAGTCTCTGGAATAGGGAAATAGTAATCAAATGATTTTATAGTTTCTAAATTATAATATTTCTTATGCTGTTTATTAAAAATGATAATTTTATTTGGCATTAAAATTCGATCAGCAAATAATGATTTAGTTGTAAAATTATTTTCAAAATCAATTAATAGATCCCATTTTCGATAATTTTTAAAATAGTCTAATATATTGAATCTTATGTATTCATCAACTAATTGACTTGCTTTAAAAACAACTGGATTGTTTTTTTCAACTAGAACCCCAATTTTTGCCTTAGGAAATATCAATTTTAGTTGTTTAATATGGGCTGTATGTACTATTGCATCACCAATAGCATATCCCATCGGACGAATTAAAATAGAGTTAATATTGGATTGGATTGGATTGGGTTGTATTGGATTATAACGTTTCTCCAACAATAAAATAAATAATTTCTTAAACATTTTGATTCCCTACATGTCTCTCTTCCTAATTTTAGGAAGAGAGATGCTATTATACAAATTACTTAACCGCAATCATTGATCCGAAGTTGAAACATTGGAACCACAGTTCCACTTTTGAAAAGCCCACCGATTGCAGGCGTTTTTTGTGGGTTTCAATGCTGTCGGTACGCATTACTTTTTCCAATGCGGTGCGTTTTTGGCTCACTTCTAACTCGCTGTAACCATTGGCACGCTTGAATTGATGATGTAAATCAATGAGCAATTCGTTCATTGCCGTTTCATTAAAATTGAATTTTTCCGACAGAACCAAAACGCCACCTTTATTTAGCCCTTGATAGATTTTTTTCAGCAGTGCCAAGCGATCCTCTGGCGGCAAGAATTGTAGCGTGAAATTTAGCACCACCATCGAGGCGTTTTTAATTTCAATTTGGCGAATGTCATCGCACAAAATTTCCACAGGCACATCGCTATGGTAAGCGTTTAAATATTGCACAGCACGATCCACCATCGGTTGGGAGTTATCCACGCCAATTAAACGCACATTCGGCACATTTGCCACATTACGGCGAATGGAAAGAGTCGCCGCTCCACGAGAGCAGCCCAAGTCATATACATTGGAATTTGGCGTAACAAAACGGCTCGCTAGCATTCCTATTGCCGTAATAATGTTGGAATACCCCGGCACCGAGCGAGAAATCATATCAGGGAAAACTTCTGCTACCTGTTCGTCAAAGGTGAAATCACCCAATTTTTCAATGGGTGCGGAGAAAATGGTATCTTTCATAAGTATCCTTCATCAAATAAAAACTCGCTATTGTAAAACAAGCTAGATTTAACCGCCAATATCTTTAAATTTATCCACGAATTTTGACACAATTCCCAGCACGTGGCTTTTCAGCGTACGATATTTGGAGTTTAGCGGGCTTAGTTTTGGCAAACAATCGTTCAAATCCTGCCCGTTTTCAGTAGTGTAACCACGTTTCAACGATTGTGAAATGTAGCGCTCACATCCGCATTGAGATTTTCACACTGAATAACTCATTCACTGCCTGCTTTTGCTCTTGACGTGCAAATTGAATAAAACACTCCGTAATATCGTGCTTATCCTCAAATTCAGTTAAATCTTTTCCTTCAATAAACTCAGCAATTAAATCCCCATTTAGATTAAGGCTTAAAAATCTTCTCTAATACCACTTTTTCTAGTATTTCTATTAACATTTTCTGATTAGCTATTTTCAGTTTTTTTCAAAGATAATGATAAGATCATTGGGATCAATATCATTATAAATCTTAATTAATTTTCTCAACTTAATTATTTTATTATTTATATCTATTCTTAGAAATAATTGCTCATCAATATTTTCTGATTTTTATATTTCCTTGAAAGGTAAAAGAAAGTATTTTTATTTTATATTTACTAAACCGTTAGGGTTAAATTCGCAGCACAATTTAGCCAAGTTTTATGAATTTGATCGACATTCTCCTCGAGTTCAGCTCGCCATTCTGCACTTAAACTCTGAGGCATAATATGTTCAATAGTTAGCATATCTTTAAGCCCTGATCGTCCATCTATCATATCCCATAGCGGCGGTGTACCACGAACATTACCATTTTATAAACGTTCTAAAACATATTTACGTTGATTCGATTCAAGTTTATAAACTTCGCATATTTTAGTATAGGTCTTATAAAGTTCAGAATATTTCTATAAATTCTTAATACATAATCTTTACATAAATTATATTTTCTAAGTAATGTTTAAATTCACAAAATAACTTATCTTTCTTAAACTTCTTCTCTTCTTTCAATTTGTCAAAATTTTATGAAATATTCCGGCCTAGGTTTATGGTTAAAAACCCAGTCTGTCTAGGAATAGGGCGAGGGCGAGAATATCGGCACTACCACCTGGACTTAAGTTATTTTGAATACAACGTTGGTCAAAATAATGAAGTTCGGTTTTTAATTGGTTTTGGGGGAGTGATTGGTTTAATAATTGCTGTGCCTGTTGTTGCACTAGGGTTAAGCCTGCCATTCCGCCACGATGTAATAAATTTGTGTCTGTGTTGTGTGCCATTAAATACAGTAGCCAGTAATAGGGCTGTTGGCGTAAGGGAATGTGGGTGAACGTTGGGCGGTGTTGCCATAGTTGGCGTAGTAGCGGAAAGCCTTGTTCAGCTTCGCCTCGTGCGCCTGTTACGCCGTAGGTTTTAAATAATTTTTCCCCTGCAGTTTTGGGTTCGGTTACCTTGCTTAACTCTGCCGTTACGCCAGCACTGAGGGCTGCGACGTTTTCGCAAAGTGGTGCAAGTTGTAAGTGAAAAGGCTGGTAATCCTGTTGGGCGATGAGCCGTCCTAAACTGCATAAACACAAGGCGAAAGCAAAGATCGCCCCTTTGTGCGTATTCACGCCTTTTGTGGCACTGAACATTGCTTTTTCCGCTTGAATGCCGATGAGCCTTAATTGTGGGAAAACCGCACTAGGCACAGTTTGTGTGGTATTCATTCCCAGTTGCACACATTGGGCGAAAAAAGGCGTTAGCGATTGCGCACTTTTCACCAACAATGCAGCGTCCATATCCTTATGTGCCCCTTGACTTTTGGCATCCACTAAACCTGGTTTGGGCGTGAGCATTGCTTCGGCACAAAGGGCTTGGCAAGCTTGATTAGCAAGGTACTCGCTGTAAATGTCTTGCTGAACCAATTTTTGCAAGGCTGCCATTAAATCAGCCATTGAATGACTACGCTGGCGTGCGCAAATTTTGGCATTTTCGGGACAAATTAAGCATTGGCGTGGGGCGACACCTAAATCCGCACGGCTAATGGGCTTGCCGTTGCGATCAATCACGTCCATATCCCAAAGACGTGCGAGCGGCGTGGTGCTTTCAAGGGCAATGCAAAGTTGCTTTAATTGCAGGGCCGGAATATTTACGGAAAAAATAGCTTCATTGCCTGTATTTGCTCGGGTGATTTTTTGCTCGGTTGGCGTGATATTTTCCGCTTTAAATCGCCTTTCAAGCGCCTTTAATGCCTGTTTAAACACGTAATCCAGCAAAGCGTTGCGTTTCACGCCGCCCATTGCGTTGATGGTCAACGACAGCACGGGCTGCTGGTATGTTTCAAGCAAACTTTTTTGGTGGATCGCTCGTTGATCACGAGCATTGAGTAAATCCAACAAAGAAACATCGCTCCCTTGTAGCGATGTTTCTTGTGCGAGGACGGGTTGTAAATCCTTTAACATTTTATTCTTTGATTTGGTAAACCATGTCGATCACCGAACCATCACGATAACGTACCACTGCCACTGGTTTGTCTGTAAATTCAATGGCTTGCGGTTTGCCTGTAATGCTGTAAGCGAGCTGGCAAAGTTCATCAATGCTACTTAAAGCAATGCCTGCTTGGGTGAGTTTTCCGATTAAATCTGGGCGTTTTGGGTTTACCGCAACACCGTGATCGGTAACCAGAATGTCAATGTTTTCACCTGGTGTTACGCAGGTCAACACATTTTCCACGACGGTTGGAATGCGTCCACGCACGAGCGGCGCCACAATAATCGCCACTTGCGCACTGGCGGCGGTATCACAGTGTCCGCCTGACGCACCACGAATCACGCCGTCTGATCCTGTTAATACGTTGACGTTAAATTGCGTGTCAATTTCTAACGCACTCAACACTACGACATCCAATCCGTCTACGGATGCCCCTTTGGAGCTACAGTTGGCGTATTGGTTGGCACTGATTTCAATGTGGTTTGGATTGCGAGCGAGAGATTGCGCAGCGTCTTTGTCAAAGCTTTGTACATCGAGTAATTTTTTAATTAATCCAGCCTCGTGTAATTTCACCATTGTGGCGGTGATGCCGCCTAAGGCGAAGTCGGCTTGAATGTTGTCTTTACGCATTTTGTGTTCAAGAAAACGAGTAACCGCCAGCGCTGCACCGCCTGACCCCGTTTGCAAGGAAAAGCCGTCTTTAAAATAGCCAGTGTTGAAAATCACATCCGCTGCTTTGCGAGCGATGAGCAATTCTCGTGGATTTTTCGTAATGCGAGTAGCACCGCCGCCGATTTTTTTCGGATCACCCACTTCGTCTACTTTGACAATGCAATCCACTTGGTCTTGGCAAATGCTCGCTGGGTTGTGTGGATAAGGCTGGATTTCTTCGGTGAGTAAAACGACTTTCTTCGCCGCATCCGCATCTACTCGGGCATAGCCCAAAGAACCGCACTGACTTTTTCCTGAATAGCCGTTGGCGTTACCAAATTCATCGCAGGCTGGCACGCCTAAAAATGCCACGTCAATGTTGATTTCACCTGACTTCACTAAATGCACACGTCCGCCGTGAGAGTGAATGTTCACGGGTTCTGGCAACAAGCCACGAGAAATGGCCTCAGCGAGTTCGCCACGAATGCCTGAGGTGTAAATTTTGCTGACGACGCCATTTTTAATGTGTTCGATGAGCGGAAAATGGCTGTCGATTAACGAGCTGGACGCAAGGGTTAAATTGCGAAAGCCCATTTCAGCAATTTTTGCCATAACTTGGTTTAGCACTTTGTCGCCGCCACGAAATGCGTGGTGAAATGAAATGGTCATTCCGTCTTTTAGCCCTGAGCGTTTGATTGCCTCTTCGAGGGAGTCGCAAATTTTGCGATCCAAACGGCTTGCGTTTAAAGACGAGGCTTTAGGTACTGGCTCGTAAGCACGTAGGTCGGAATTTTTTTCTAAAATTTGTTGAATGCGTTGTTCACGTGATTTCATTTTGCTTACTCCCTATTCATCACGAATGCCTGATTTCGCACGTTCTAACACGAGTTTGGCACGTTCGATAATCGGTGAATCAATCATTTTGCCGTTAAGCGATGCAACGCCTGATCCTGCGGCTTCCGCTTCACGAGCGGCGTTGATAATTTGCTCGGCTTTCGCCACTTCTTGGGCGGTTGGGGCGAATAAATTATGCACCAACTCAATTTGGCGAGGATTGATTAAGGATTTGCCGTCAAAGCCAAGCTGTTTAATTAAACTCGCCTCACGCAAGAACCCTTCTTCGTTGTTCACATCGGAGTAAACCGTGTCAAAGGCTTGTAAACCAGCAGCACGTGCGGCTTGTAGAATGGCGCAACGTGCGTAAAGCAATTCAATGCCCTCTGGCGAGCGTTCGGTTTTTAAATTGCGAACGTAATCTTCTGCGCCTAAGGCAATGCCAATTAAACGTGGCGATGCGATTGCGATGGCGTTCACTTGGGTGATGCCTAATGGCGATTCAATCGCTGCGAGCAATTTTGTGCTACCGATGGCTCGACCGCAGGCTTTTTCAATGGCGGTGATGGCCTCGTCCATTGCAATCACGTCATCGGCAGTGTCCGTTTTCGGCATACGCACTACGTCCACGCCAGCACGCACAACGGCGTTGAGATCCAACTCGCCAAATTGAGAATCCAACGGGTTCACACGCACCACTCGTTCAATGCCATATTTTTTATACAATGGCTGCTGCAAAGCGTGTGCCACCAGCAAACGGGCGCTGTCTTTTTCTTTCAAAGCGACAGAATCTTCCAAATCAAACATAATGGCATCAGGTTTGTAAATAAAACTGTTGCTCAACATTGCGGCGTTGGAACCCGGTACAAACAACATACTGCGGCGAAGTTTCATAGTAATTTCTCCCATTCTGGTTGTTCATCACTGGCTCGGAGCAAGGCGGCTTGCAAACGTGCTTCCAGCACGCAATCCAATGCGCCTTTGTCTTCTACGATCACTTGGCAATCTTGCACATTTAAGCGATCCAACACTCGAATCACGGTGTCGTAAATCGCTTGCCCAAATTGCTTGCCTACGGAACTGTTGATTTCAATATCACGTCCGCTCGCAGGGGCGACTCGGATCATCGTATCGCTTGATTCGAGTGTTCCTGCCATTGCCACTTGGCTAATTTTCATCGGTTACTCCTTGTTCAGGTTTAAAAAATGGATAAATTTTTTGCAAATATTCCAGCGTAGACAACGGCACATTTTCCGCCACGATTTGCCAATCTTTTTCCGCTAAGGCCTTGCGTACCTTAGAGGCAGAAATAGCTTGTCCATTGGACGTTTGACGTGGAATTTCCACCACACTCAGGGCGGAATGTGCATCAGCTTGCGATAAAATAGCGTGCATTTTTTTATTGTAGTCCACCGTTAAATCACAATGAGGTTCCGTTCCCACAAAACGCACGCCGATACCGAGCGCTGGGGCGATATGTTCACGGAAAATGCTTAAATCAATCTCCGCCAAACAGGCCTCTTTCACGCCCTGCTCTTTCAAAAAATAACTTGGGAATGTGGCACGAGAAATTAAATAATCACTGCCCTCGTGCAACGTAATCTGCTGACTTAAATCCGCCACGCCTGCTTGCACCATCGCCAAACGATCGTGATACGAAAATTGTGAGCAATCCTCGCCCACCACAAACAAATGCAAATGATCACAGCGTTGCAACGCTTGTTCCACCAAATAACGATGTCCCAAAGTGAACGGGTTCGCATTCATCACAATCGCCCCAATGCGTTGCATTTGCGGAAATTTTTGCTGCAACATTTCACGTTGCTGCTGCCATTTTTCACATTGTTTCGCAAGGCGGGTGCGGCTATTTTCCAGCAACACCATATATGGCAAGGCGCTGGCGATTAAATAAAAACCGCAAGATTGGAATAATTTTTGATATTCAGGCTTGGTGTAAACGAAAAGATGGGGGCGGTTTAATTGATACGCTTGCTCAGTCAATGTGGTAATCAGCGACAGTGCAACACCGCTGCCACGCAGGCTTTCGTCAATGGCCACGCATTTAATCACATTGCCGTGCAAACCACCGCAAGCAACGAGTGTTTCATCGGCATAAACCAGTGCAATGTACTCCAAGTGGGGATCGAGCGTGAGATCATTTTTTTGTAAAAATTCGGTAAGTTTTATGCGGGATATTAACGTTAAACTTACATATTGAACACATTCAATTAACATAAATTAGTTTTTATTTTAAAAATCAGAAAGAATAATGCGTATTTTACACTTTCTGCACTTGAATAAAATAAATAATTTAAGAAAATACACCTATGTTTGATTATTATCAAATGAAAATTCCATTGATAAATCACAGTGATTTCATTTTTTTTATAAGGAAAATCTTATGCAGTCCAAAAAACTTTTGCAGTATATTTTCATACTTGCACTTCCTATTTTAACCTTCATTATTCCGGCCCCTGCTGGTCTTTCCGCCATTGGCTGGCATTTAATTGGCATTTATGTGGCGGCAATCATCGCCATTATTTGTAAACCTTTACCAACCCCCGTGATTTTACTCTCGGCGGTGGTGATTTCTGCGATTGTGATCGCCAACACCCCAGCGGAAGTGGTCAATGGCACCAAAATTGCTTTGAAACAAACCGTCGTTTTAGATGGCTATAAATCCAGCACAACGTGGCTGGTATTCGCTGCGTTTACGCTCAGTACCGCCTTTGTGATCACAGGTTTGGGCAAACGCATTGCTTATAAAATGATCGGCGCTTTCGGTAGCACTTCTTTACGTTTGGGCTATGTGGGGGCATTCTTAGATTTACTCATTTCACCAGCAATGCCGTCTGTAACTGCACGTGGCGCTGGCATTATGCTCCCAATTATGAACTCCATCGCTGTATCGCTTGGTTCAGAGCCTGATGGCAAAAGTGCGAATAAAATCGGTAGCTACTTAATGGCAAACACCTATATGGTCGTAAAAACCACTGGCTACATCACCTTTACCGCAATGGCGACCAACGCCTTAACCTTAGGTCTAATGGAACCTATTCTGCACTTAAAATTAACTTGGATGGAATGGTTCTTAGCAATGTCCGTACCAGGTTTACTGGCGTTATTCCTCACGCCAATTTTTGTTTACTGGTTGAACAAACCTGAACTGAAAAAAATCGACAACAAAGCCATCGCCAAACAAGGCTTAGAAGAAATGGGACCGATGAGTTATGCAGAAAAAGGCTTGCTCGTTACATTTATTCTTGCGGTATTATGCTGGATGTTCTCTGATGTATTACACCTAAGTGCTGCCACTGTTGCTATTGCAATTATGCCTATACTTGTCATTGCTAAAGTGATCTCTTGGGACGATATTTTGAACAAAAAAGGCGCTTGGAACATCTTCATTTGGTATGGTGGTTTACTCGGTCTCGCCTCTGCCCTAAAAGGCGCAGGATTCTTCACTTGGCTTGCCAGCGTAATGGAACAATTAGTAGGCAACAATACCGGCAACGCCACCACCATTACGATGCTCATTCTTTTATTAAGCGTTGCGGTACGCTACTTCTTCGCCTCTGGCGGTGCTTATGTTGCATCAATGATCCCAGTGTTCGCCGCCGTCGGTATGGCAGCAGGCGCTAGCCCTGTGCTTTTAGGTCTTGGCTTGCTTGCAACCAACAGTTTCGGCGGAATGGTAACCCACTACGGCTCAGGTCCTGCGGCACCAATTTTCGGTACAGGCTACAACAGCATTAAAAGCTGGTGGCTAACTGGCGGTATTCTTGCCTTAATCTCGCTTGTGATCATCTGCACTGTTGGCTTCGGTTGGTGGCATATGCTCACAAGCTTAGGGTTCTTACGAGCTTAATCCCCCAACCTACGCTGGAATTTTTTGCAAAATTTTGACAAATATTCCAGCCTAGGTTTCCAAACAAAATGCCCACGTTTTTACACGTGGGCGTTTTTTATTCAGGAATAAATTCCAAAATCGCCGCCGCATTATTCCACGATTTCGTCAAAGCCGCCGCTTGTTTTGGTGGGAGCCATTGAAAGGCGGTGTGTTCGGTGAGTTTTGGGGTAATGGTACAAGGCAAGGCGAGCAAAAACCAATGCTCCGTGCCAGTTTTTACATTGGGGGCATAGCGATGACGAAACTGCGGAAAAATATCAAACGCCACGCACTTTTGGCAATCCACGATGGTTAAATGTTCAGCAACGATGTCTACGCCGATTTCTTCGTGCACTTCCCTCGCCGCCGCCATTGCAGGCGTTTCCCCCTGCTCCAACGAACCAGTCACAGACTGCCAAAAGGTTGCATCATCGTTGCGTTGCAACAACAGCACGTGGTTTGTTTGTTCATCATAAATCACCACGAGAACGGTGTGTGGTTTTTTGTATCGCATTGTTTTCCTTAAATAAAATACCAGAGCTTTTCGTATTAATCCCTTTGGAACAGGGCGGTTCGTTTGAACGGTACAATTCCACAAGGGGAACTATACAACGTGGGTCTCAATCCCTTTGGTACAGGGCGGTTCGTTTGAACGGGCTAAAACATTTAGATTTCACGAAAGTAACGTAAGTCTCAATCCCTTTGGAACAGGGCGGTTCGTTTGAACACTAGTGGCATCGGCTACTTGAACGATATTCGTATGTCTCAATCCCTTTGGTACAGGGCAGTTCGTTTGAACTTCCAAACTCATTCCAAGTACCTAACGCAATCATGTCTCAATCCCTTTGGAACAGGGCGGTTCGTTTGAACACGCACTTGAAACTTCCGATAAAAACAATCCATTAACACGTCTCAATCCCTTTGGAACAGGGCGGTTCGTTTGAACTACGGACAGCGTAGGGATGTAGATATTCAATGTCTAGTCTCAATCCCTTTGGAACAGGGCGGTTCGTTTGAACAGCTTGGGGCTGAAATCGCTTGATGAGCTTAGGCTGGCGAGTGCCAATGCCAATAAATGCTTTCGCTGAAAACGGGAGCGTCTTTTTAGTTTAAAAAACATTCGTTTGTTTACTTCTGTTTAACATTATCTTAACAATTCACGCCATTAATGCGGTTCAAAACGGTGCGCATTATAAAATACTAGGCTGGAATAATCGACCAAAAAATGCCTTCTGGGTATAGCGGTTTACCGTAGAACGATGGTGCTTCACAGTGGTGCAGTGGGTAAATGCGCAAGTCGTCTTCTTTTAGGTTGAGTAGGCGCAATATTTTCTTTAAATATTCCGACCAAGCCTTTTCGCTGCCCTCATATAAAAACACGCTGTACTGCAAGGCGGTGGCGAATTTACTGATTTCTCGGTGCAAACGCTGTAAACGTTTGGGGTTCGGTATGTCGTAGCCGATAAGGTAGCGTGGCATTTTAAGCCTCCCAGTGAATTTGCTCGTTAAGTAGCGGTAGGGTTTCTAATGCTGGCGGTTCGCTTGGCGTAGTAAGGCAAGTGCGTGCCGTTGGGTCTCGCCGTTGTGGCAAGGCAGGCAAACCTTGTACATTTAGCTGGGTCAAAAGATGTGCCGTAAGTTTTTTCAATAAACTGCGCCAGTAAGGCATTTGTTGTTCGTAGGCGGCATAAAATTTTGCTCGTCCTGCTTTGCCGAGCAAACAGCCTTTTTCATTTTGGCTAAAATGTTCAGGCTGTAATATTTTTTGACGAAATAACCCCAACACCCAGCTGTCAACCAACGGTCGCAGAGGTTCAATTAGATCACACGCTAATGAATAGCGCCCAAAATCCACGCCGTGCAAAAAGCCGATGGCGGGGTCTAGCCCTGCGATGTAGGCATTGAGCGTGCATTCGCTGTATAGCAAGGTATAAGCGAGCGAAATGAGGGCGTTAAAAGGGTCTTTGGGCGGACGTCGGCTACGTTGGGCGAAGGCTAAACGAGGGGGCAAATAGCTACCAATGGCGGAAAAATAAGCTCTCGCCGCACTGCCTTCAATCCCTCGTAATTGAGCAAGGCTTTGGCATTGGTTGACTTGCCCTTGTGCCTGTTCAAGCTGAAAAGCCGTTCGGCGAAGTAACGTGCTGGCTTTTTGGACGGCAAGATGGGTTATCCATTGTGTTTGAAAATATAATTTTTGAGCAATTAGCCCCTGTGCAATGTGCAGGCAAATCGTTTCATCAAGCGATTGTGCGTATTGCGTGAGCCGTTTGGCGGCATCATTGTGGGGCGCTGGGAAGAAAATGCTCGGTTTGTGTTCTCGCCCCATTAAGGCGATAACGCCAATATTTCGGCTCCCTAATTTGGCAAGTAAACGGCTTTCCAAACTGACATCGCCTTTTACAATCAGCCGTTCTAATGGCGCTAATGGCACGGTGGCGATACGTTCGCCGTTTTCGTAACAAATCAGCACTTCCCCATTCAGTTTAAGTTCACATTTTTTGCGATCGATAAATAATGTAGCCATCTTCTTCCCTATATGATCATAAAAGGTAATTCCGCCAGCTTAGCTCGCCCAAAGAGTTGTGGCAACGCCGTATTTTTTAACGGAAAAATGAATAATCGGTCATCATCTTCCAGTAAACGATGTACGATCGTACGAAATCGTGCCAATTCCGCCGTTGTAAGCCAGCATTCATAAAACGATTTTTGCCCACGAATAGCGAATGCAGAGACTTTTTTATGCACCTGTCTTAGGCGTTTCGGATCAGCAATATCGTAGGCGATGAGGTATTTGTTACGCATAATCTATACGCTACTAATCATCAAGCAATGAGTTAATTGCTTTTTGGGTTACAACAGTAGTAACAGTTACAGTCGCGCTAATTAAAAATGTTTCAAACATAATACTTCCATCTTATTAATCATCTGATAACTTTTCAGTAATGGTTTATGTGAAAACCATTACAGCTGTTGTAACAGCGGTTTTAAAAATAAGTTCAAACATAAATTTCTCCTATTGTTAACGGTTACTTATGGGTTAACCTATATCAGTATAGGCGGTAAATAAATGGGATCTTTCTCCAAAAGGTGACGTTCTGAACCATTCTTAATGATTGTCATAAAATCTTCCATTTTATTCTCCTATACTAATAAGAACTTCGGCATCATTCATTTATTGAATGACTTGTCAAACAATGCGTACATATTACTCGGTCAGTAAAAAATAGGTGAATACTGTAAATTTACAGTTTAGAAAACCATCAAAGTACAAATAA
The DNA here is from genome assembly GCA_020026075.1 of Actinobacillus sp. Lineage (GTDB taxonomy): Bacteria > Pseudomonadota > Gammaproteobacteria > Enterobacterales > Pasteurellaceae > Actinobacillus_C. Next base: position 24,704 of record JAHHQZ010000002.1, read on the forward strand.
CAAACAATAAACTCACTTTAAAAGCGTTTTTTGATTATTTCTTGATGTGGATATAGGGTTGGATAAACGCATTTGGCAGCGGTGAATACTAGCTAAATGTGTTTATTATTGGGATTAAGGTAGTATTTTATCTAATACTTTTTCTACCTGATGAGTGTCAATCGTAAGATTAGGTTCAAACATAAATTTATTGTTTTCATTCTTCTTCTCATCTGTAAATGGTAAAAACTTCATCGCATTATCAGAACTGATTTGGCACTTATCTATAAGTTTTTCTTTGATTTTGGTTCTTGCACCATTCAAATTACTCATCAAAGTTGTTATACCTGAACTGTTTCCTTTATTATAAAGTTTTATGTATTCATTAATTGTATCAGTCTTACCACCGAAAAAATCAACTAACTTACGAAAAGTTTCTACACTCTTCTCATAATTATCTTGTAATGCAAAATCCCAATTATTTTTTCTTGCATAGGCAATACTATACAAAAATGCATATTCCCTCGCTGACAGTTTAATTTCCACTCCATTAAATAGTACTATTCGATCTTCTGGATCATTAAGAAAGCAAATTGAAAATTTATCATCAATCCAGCTTTGTGTTTTCTTAACGGCCTCACTATAAGTTAGTTTTTGACTACAAAGCTTTTTAGGCAACCCAATCCCTAAACGCACCCAAGGAATTTCTGCTAAAACAACTTTGGCATTTTGAGCATCAATTCTTTGACCTTTATCATTATTAATAAAATAAGAATAAGGTTTTGGATAATAGAACTCTCTTACATTTTCAAAAGTTTCATCAACCAGTACGTGAGAAAGAGTATCCTGTTTTCGTCCAAATAATGATAAAGCGTAGCCAACAAAGAATCCCATTGTCTTACGACCACCAGCAATAGAAACGTGCAAGGCAGAATCTTCATCACGGCATAATTCCCCTACTCGTTGCACAATTTGATCGGATGCGAATTGGTTTTCTTCAAGGGTACGAATATCATTTAATGGATTACCGTTGCAATCTTCAATAACTGTTATGGAGTTTTCATCAAAATGAATATGCTCAATTCCATATTGCTTACCGTAATCTTGGATAAATTGCTCAATAACATTGATCTTTTTATCTTTTCGTCCATCTACAATACCAAGTAAGCTCTCAAGTAATTTATTTTTTCCTCGCTCGGTCGTTAATACTTGAATTTCAGTAATAGGAACATTTTTTTCTACCACTAATCCATAAAGTGTTTCTGTTACTACTGCAGGGGACATTCCTGTTACGGTGAGTAAAATGTTTTTATTGTACGTCGTTTTCATCATTCGTTGATCCATTCTTTTAGAAGTGTTTTTAGACTTGCAAGTTGAGTTGCTTGAATAATTTTAATATTGTTATCTTTTGCACGATTCAATAAAGTTATTGGTAATTTAAAATATGAAACAAAAGCTAATTTTGTTTCTCTGCCGCAATGAGCTTTAATCGTTAACAACTTATTAATATAGTCTTTTGCATCATCTTTATTTTTAATTATACAAGCCTTACATTCAATTAAATGTAGTTTATTATTGGATAGAAATGCCACATCAACTTCATCATTCTTTCCTTGATTATCAGCACTTCTACAAGACTTTTGCTCTTGGTAATCATCACGACCTAGTTCCAAGCCACTGGCTAAATCTTGGATACCACCTTGCTCTTTATGAATTTCTTGTACAATATGGTAACAGTAATCTTCAAACCATACCCCATTTAGTAATCTCAAAACATCTCTATCTTTAAATTCTACTTTACCTTCCTTAAAGTTTATTAATCCTTCTTTATCTAAGCATTCAAATAAAGAACAAATTTCTTTTTGTTTTAGGGTGTTTTTATCGACTTCTGCTTTAAGGCTATCTTTACAGCCCGATGCCACACCATTTAACACACGAATAAACTTTTCATTTTTTGAGTAGTTTTTAATAAAATTATTATACAAGTTAAATAAACCTTTTGAGGTGTTAGGCTTATTATCATTTAATAATTTATTACCATGTGCGGTTAAATATGCATTAAGCTTTAATTTAGAGTTTAACGTTAATGATTCAATTTTTTCTTTTTGAATCCATAATAATTGAGAATCTTGATTCAGATAGTAGAAAATATCTGATAACCCAGGAAAAACAGCATACATTGCTAAGGTCATTATTTTTGTTCCACCTGTTAGATTCACTGCTATTTTTTTATCTTCGTATTTCGTGGCTATATCAAATGCTGTATCCATTATATTTGACAGATCATAAGCATCCTTAATATCAATAATCTCAATATTTTTGCGAGCAATCCCCTTTGTCATCAATGCATTCACAAGCCAATCAGCTTTTTTCTGCATATCCTTTGAAACTAGCAAAATAATATTTTTAGGATTAAATCTATCATCACACAACGGTAATAAATTGGGGGCAGGTTCGTGAGAAACTAAGCAAAGGTAGTAATCAAATTTTGGAAAGTTTTGCATAAAAAGCTCCTTATAACGCTTTAACAAAAAATGGTTGGATTTTGCAGTTTTGGGCGGTGAGTTGTTGGGTGGATAGCTCAACTCCGCGTTGCATAAAACTGATGTTGATGGTTAAAAAGAAAAAATTAGCCCCTTTGGCACACACTTCGGCTGCTAAGTGAATAGGGAGCGTACCGATAACGATATCCCCTGCATTTACTTGGTCAATGTCTAAATGTGCGACAAAGGTGTCAATCGCTAAATTTTGCTGTAATGCCCAGTCAATCGCACCTTGGTGACGAGAAACAAAAAATGTTGTCATAAAAATCTCCTGCTATTCAATGTGGGGCTTACTCTATCACCAAGAAAATTATTAGGCTTGTTCTGTAAATTTACATTGATATTTTCCCAGCCCAAAGGTGGCATTTTTACCGCAATGTAGCCATTGACCGAGATACAATAACCGTTGCCACGCTGGTGAAAGCCCGTCAAATTGCCATTCACCCACAACGCCTCCGAGCGCCATTCGCTGTTTTTGACGACTGGAATATCTTGTCCAATCTTGCCAACGTAGGGTTTTCTTTTCCTGAATTTGAGCAAGTTCTGCTTTTAGTTCGGCGAAATCCAAATCCAAGGGGATTGCGTGAAATTCAGCCAACAGCGACACACGCTTAGCCAACGTGAGAAAAAAACGCTCCGCCGTTAAGGTTGTCGCTCGCAATGGTTTACCATTTTGTTGAATGCGCAATGGCGTTTCAATTTCAATGCTAACCTTGGCGGAAAGATTAGGCTTCAACGCCACATCCGCATTTTCTAGTGGTGTTTTTGTCGCCAAAATATCCTGCCAGCCGCTGCTAGTTTGTTGTTCCAGCACACAAAGCACCGCTTGCCCTTTGCTCGCCCCAATGCGGTGAGCAAAGGCACGCTCGAATGCGTAGCAAATCAGCGGAAATTCTTTGATTAACTGCCCCACTAACACTAAGTGGAAAGTCAAAATTTCCCCTGCTTGATATTCTTGCTTACCCCAGCTTGGCGGTTCAATAATGTAGCCGTTAGGAATTTGGCTAAATTTCTGTAACGCGTGATTTTCAGGGGCTGGCGTTGTGAAAATTCGTGTAAAAGGGCAACTGCGATACAACGGGCATTCGTGGCAATCCTTGCGTTTCGTCATACAAGCCGTATGGCGCAGGGCTTGCCCAAACGCCCCACGTAAGGTTGAGCCTGCGTAATCAGGCAGGCTAATCGGTGTGGTTACTCGAAAACTAAACCGAAAACGAGCAAAAGGTAGTGTGTCGTGCATTAAATCCCTGCTTTTTCCTTAATTTTGTTGAGCGACTGCTTAAAGTCTTTGGCTTTATTTTTGAGCTTGCCAGCGGGCTTTTCAAAATCGGTGGCATTTGTCACTTTTTCATAAAAAATTCCAGCCTTGTCTGTTACCGCTTGATACAAGAAAGCACAATCTTCCGCCGACCAATTATCTTGCAACGTTCGTTCAATGAAACCACAAAAGCCTTTAAAGACGATTGAATCTTCCGTTGAACGTTTTTTGTCCGCCGTTGACCAAGCGTTAAATTGTTCTTCCATTTCTTGTTGCAATGGCGAGAGTTTGCTTAGCCGTTCAGCCTCTGCTTGTTTTTCTTTGGCTTGTTTCGCCGCTTTTTCAACAAGTTCAGCCTGTCGTTGTTGAATTTCTCGCTGCTTAGCCTCTTGGAGCGCTTTTAATTGAGCAAAATCAACGCCTAGCTCAGCATTCTCTTGGCACCAAGTTTTCAATGCGGTGTTTTCACCTTGTGGATCAAGTTCAATTAACGCCCAGCCCAAAGGTTGTAGCCCTTTTGTAGAATCGGCAAACCACCACGTTGTTGGGCGTTCCTGATCGCCTGCTTTTTTTATCGCTATTTTAGCAATATCTTTTCCACGATAAATTTTGTTATCCGCCCCACATTTTCCTAAACGCACTAAGTAAGCATTCGGCATTGATTGAATTAAATTCACCAAGCTTTTCGCCCAAATCTGACGAGCGAGTCCAACCGTTTGCATTTCTTGCAACTCTTCCTTTAATAACTTAATGGAATAGTCGTGTAGGATTTTTAGCTCTTTGGCTAGGCTGGAATTTTGCGAAAAATTTTGACATTTTTTATCATCATAAATGGAAAGCTCTGCACCAAATGCTCGGTATTGGGCGGGTAAAAGGCATTCACGGCGTATCGTTCCTTTAAAACTCCCCTCACCATTTTTGCGTTTTTTATTTTGCATATAGTAAAGCTTTGTGCCTTTATACGCCCCATTCGCCATAAAATCGCCAAAGGCTAAATGGTTATAGCGACTGGTTTGGAAACTCCCCACATACTCTTCTTTGGCTTGACTATCATCTTTTGCATAAAACGGATTATTACCTTTTTGCTGATGACAATAATCCAAATATGCCGTAACCAATGCGCCTTTCACGCTACTGGCAGGAATATAGGCTTGGTTTAGGTTTTTAGCGTAAGTGTGGCGCTCAACGTAAAGTTGATTAAAAACCTTTTCGCTACCTTGATGTTGTGCAGGTTTATCAACTTTATCCGCCCATTCGCTCGCAAAGCTCGAAGGTACAGCAACGTAATAATCTGCAATGCCCAAATAGGCGTTACAGTATTCCTTATAAACTTTTTGGATTCTTAATAAATCTTGGCTTTTTACCGCATTATTGAGTTCAACATATTGTTTATCGCCTTTTTCAAGCGGTAATTTGCTTGGATCAAAATGGGCAAGTACGTTTAACTTTGCATCAACGACATAATTGGTTGGTTCAAATTCTTCCCCTGCCCCAATATGAATGGGCGTAAGTGGGGTTAGCATAAGCCGATGGGTTTGTAAAAATGCGTCCATTATTGTTCTCCCTTGTTAGAAGATAGCGTTGTGAAATCCACCTGCACTGGAATAACTGGTGCATAGCCTTGATGAACAATTTCTTTACCGAGCGTAGAAATATTATCCAAGCCATTCCCTACAAAATCGCGTGGTGTAAAAGCTTTTGGCGTTAGCAATGCCCCTGCTTTGGCGAGAATAATGGGCTTTTTGAACGGTTGCCCTTTTAAGGCGTAAGCATCGCCGTGTCGCCCAAAGCGTGTGATGAGCTGGTAAAAACTTTTCTCCGCCACAAAGTCATTATTCATCGGACAACAATTCGCCAATGTAATAAATGCGTTTGAAAATTCCGACCTAGGCCATTCGCCTACTGTTGCCATTTCCGTTACGGAAAATTTACCTAAACCTATACTGGCATCACGCCCATAGCCAAACGTACCAATATCTTGCAAAACCTGTTTCAACTGTTCGGCACTAAATTTGCTTTCATCAAGTAAGGCATAAATATCCAGTTGAATTTGTTGAGTTTTGGCATTTCCGTACCACGTTTGCCTTGTCATATAAGGGGCAAAGCCATCACCTGATGTGGTTGCTGTGGCACGGTTAATTTGATTATGCGCTTGTAGTTCAACGCATTGCCCAAAATCAGTAAGCTCACTATCAGCTTTTGCCAATTTCTGCCAATCGGCAAATGGCTTTTCAAGATCAGAAATCGCCAGCCATTTTTTCTTTTTCAAGGCTTTACGATCAGTCTCATCCCCTTGCGCCCATAGCAAAGAAGGCACCGTTGGCAAGGGAATATAGCCCGTTGGAAACGCATCCGATAGCACGAGAAATGGGCGGTTTTCCGTATACGTTGCCAGCAATTCCGTCAATTTGCTTTCAGCAAAGCGATGACGAATCCCCCAGCAAACCTGCCCAAACAGCGTATCCCCCACTAATGGTGTGCCGAACGCACTTTCCAGCGTTAAGGTCATACGATACAGTTTCATAACGCCCCCTTATTATGCGAATGGATCAATAGTATCCAGCACTACGGTTGTTTGATCCTTTTTGAGATTCTCAAATTTGATTTTGCCATAACCACGAGATCCTGAACCGCCGAGGCTATCCAATTCAAGCAAGCGTAAACCTTTTAAGAACGTATCCACTAATGCAGGATCATCACCTTCAAACTGGCGTAAAGTAACTTTGAAATTAAATTTCACACCTGCTGGCACACGCTCAATTTGGCGAGGGTGAGCGGCTGTTGCAGTAATGCGGTTAATGGTATTTTCACTTTTCGCCTCGGATAACAACAAAATGTCTTCGTTCGCTTTGTTTTTCCATTCTTCGGTTAATTGGCAATCCCAAAATGCTAAGCGAGTCGCCCAAAAATTTTGATCGCTATCCGCTAGGCTGCTATCACCGCTTACGCCGAATAATTGCAAAATCTGTTTCACCATTAGGTTATGCTCATTTTTTTTCCAGTCTGTTAGGCTTAACGGCTGTTCTTTAACCGCACCACTGCGCCATTCCAATAAGCTACGAATTTTGCCCTTTAAGCTAGAACCAGGGATGTAAGGGTGATGGGTAATTGGATTTTTCACCACTTGGCTGTCAATGCCGCCAATGTGCATTTCGCTGTCGCCTGTACCAATATGTAAGCCACTTTCTAAGGTAATAACGCCTGTGATTTCGATAATTTTATTAAGTTTCATTGTTTGCTCCTTGTGCTTATTTTTTAGCTTCATAGTATTTGCAGTAACCCATCACGGCCTCCATAAAAAGTTTTGCCATTTTGAGCGTTTTTACATCCTTGATTTGATCAATCACTCCATTAAAAATCTCTGTAAATTTTTCATTTACTAACTTGCGAGCCTCTGCATAAGCCACTTTAGCTTTTAACATTTTGATGTAGATCTCGTTATCTTTGTAACTTTTATCAGAATCCGAACTTGTCGTAATTTTGTCGTGCCACATCACCAACTCATCATAAAACTTACGTAATTGTGTTGATTTATTGACGTTTTCTCCGCCACTGCGAATGTCATATGCGGCATTGTCTGCAATATCTGAAAATAATTCAGGCTGTGGATCGGTAAATCTAATGTCGTTTGAATTAAAGCTCATAATGACCTCTTAACGTTGTTGATAGAAATAGTTAAATAATGGAATTTTAAACTGCTGGTTATACTTGCCTATGCCCTTATCGCCGAGCGATACAGCCAGCTCTTCTAAGGCTTTGGAACGTTTATCCTTCGGTAGTTTATCCGTCACATAACATGTCGTTTTATAGTAAAACTGCGAACGCCACACCATTGGCGAATAATTTCCTTTACTGATAGTTTGCGGTTGGCTTGCCAAATAGGCTTGATCCGCTAAGTGAATTAAGGCATATAAATAAGCGGTCGACAGTGAATATTCATTATTTAAATCTTGAATTTTACGCTGCAAATCGCCTAAATTTTTCCAAATATTCCAGCCTACGGAAATGCCATAAATATTCACGGCGTTTTTGCTGATGTTTTTTCCGTCCGCTTTAAACGCTTTGGCTTTTTCCAGTGCATTTTCCGCAATTTCACCTAGCTGGGTAACGGGATAACCGACTTTTGTCATAACCATTCCAGCGGAAAAATGAATATCGCTGTTCTTTGCCACATATTCTGCAAACTTTTTGTGCATTTCATCAGCAACTTTTTGTGTTTTAAGCCAGCTACCAATTAAGAAGAAATCATCGCCGCCAGCGAATACGGTATACACTTGCGCTTGGTTGGATAAGCAATAGCACGGCAACCATAAGCTGAAAAATTGATTCATTTTGCGAGAAAGCATTGCAATTTTGGCAAAGCTGGCTTTCTCAACGCCTTTTTCAAAGATTTTGCCTAGATTGTCGACGTCCCCTTTGAGGGTCATTAACGCCGATTGCCCTTGATAATTCTTATCTGTCGATAGGGTTCGATCTTCACACGCGAGAAAATCAAAGGTTTTAATTGCATCTTTGGCCTCTTCCTTTATATTTTCTATATCTTCTCTCTTACAATTCTCATATTTACCTAGCTCAAATTCATTCATTTCCTTCTCACAATTAGGGCTAAAACGAGCCACATAGGCGTTAATATCTCGTCTGGCGTAGCCTTGGAAAATTGGCGTGTCCATTTGTGCTGGAATGCTAATATCCCAAATGTAATCCGCTTGATTGAGCATTTTTTCTTCATTATTCTTAGAACCAAAAGCCACATAAAAACCAAAAATTGGTAAATCTAAGCAGTGAGATACGCTAGGTTTGTGGGTAAAAATCCCCAAAAAACTATCTTTTGTCAGCCATTGACCAATGTTAACTTGATCCTGCGAAAGCGTAGATAAGCCCTCTTTTTTCGCTGGGAAATGGCTATTTAACGCACAACAACCTTGCGAGAAATCCACATCCTGCACGATGTTTTGTCGCTGGGTTAAATTCAAACGTTGCAATTTCACGCGTTCTAAATCCTTAAAGCGAGCATTTTGCAATTCCGTTAATTGTTCACCTTTTAAATCCTGTTCATCCGCAGGCACAACACCAATGCCAATTCCAGCTAGTCCGTAGGTATTTTGAACAAACCATTCATCAAAATCTTGTTTAATTTGAGCTAATTTATCCAATGTATCTTGCGTATTGGGTGCAATAATCAAAAACTTACCTGCCGCATTTTGTACTTGGCTAATGCTTGGCAAGCCTAGTTCTCGTAAAATTTTTAAGCCTGCCAATTCGGTAAACAGCGACACTTGGAAAGAACGCCCACGCAGTAATTTCGCAGCTTTTTTATTCGTTTCACTACCGCCTGAAAAGATAAAATCCTGAATGCCAAAGAAATCCCCTGAAATCAATGCATAAGTTTTTTTGCCCTTTTTATCGCAAGCCTCGTCATATAAATGTTTTGCGATAGTAAACGCCGTTTTAGTGCGAGCCTCATCATACAAACTCACATCGCTGGCATTCGGATCCGCCACGTGGCTTAAATAGCCCTGCATTGCACTATCAAAAGCCGCCAAATAACGGTAATGATCTTTTTTAAATTCCTGTGGAATGCGGTCTAATGCCGAAATGAACGCTCGTTGTAAATCCTGCCAGCGCCCTTCAATACCTTTTTGGGGTTTAGGAAAAATACTATTCGCCGTTACGGGCTGAAAATCATAAACATAGCTTTCCCCTTTATCAGCGTTGTTCCCAAAATGAATATGGGAAAACAAACTGTCCAGCGGTTTAGGCTCTGATACGGTTTCAACGGGCTTGGTTAATAGTGTAAAAGGGAGTTTTTCTTGCAGTGCGGTAAGATTTTCTTTGCTAAATAGCGCAGAGAAATCCTCCGTTAAGGCTTGCAATGCCTTGCTTGAAAGGGATTGAAGTGAATGTTGTTCCATTTTTGATCCTTATTTCAATGTAATGAAAATAAACAAAATTTAGTAAAAAATTCCAGCCTAGCGTTGCTGTGCGATAAGTATAAAAAAGCCGAGCATTGCTCGGCTAGTTTTGTAAATTTACAGTTTTTCCACAACCCCAATGGCTAACTCGTTAAGCGCCTGTGGGTTGGCTTTGCTTGGTGCGTCTGTCATTAAGCACGCCGCGGCGGTGGTTTTTGGAAATGCAATGACATCACGAATGTTGGTAGTGTCGGTTAAGAGCATTGTTAGGCGGTCTAAACCGAAGGCTAGCCCTGCGTGTGGCGGGGTGCCGTATTTGAGTGCGTCAAGTAAGAAACCGAATTTTTCACGCTGTTCTTGTTCGTTGATGCCAAGAATGCGGAACACGGTTTCTTGCATTTTGCCTTCGTAAATACGCACGGAGCCGCCGCCCACTTCGTAGCCGTTAATGACCATATCGTAAGCGTTTGCGACCGCTTGTAATGGCTCTTCTTCTAGCTGTGCTGGGGTGAGATCTTTCGGTGAGGTGAACGGATGGTGCATTGCACTTAAATGGCCGTCATCGTCCAATTCAAACATTGGGAAGTCCACAACCCATAATGGTTTCCACGCTTTTAAGTTGGTTAAACCTAAGTCGGTTCCCACTTTTAAGCGTAATGCGCCCATTGCGTCTGTGGCGATTTTGGCGGTGTCTGCGCCGAAGAATACAATGTCGCCGTCTTTGGCATCAAGGCGAGCGAGCAAGCTTTCTAGCACGCTGTCGTTAAGGAATTTAGCGATTGGACTTTGTACGCCGTCCATTCCTGCGGCACGGTTATTTACTTTCAACCACGCTAAACCTTTCGCACCGTAAATGCCCACAAATTTGCCGTATTCGTCAATATTTTTGCGAGTTAAACTTGCCCCTTGCGGAACGCATAAGGCGATAACACGACCGTTTGGATCATTGGCAGGGCCGCTGAATACTTTGAAATCTACGTCTTTGACTAAGTCTGCCACGTCCACTAATTCAAGTGGGTTACGCAAATCAGGCTTATCAGAACCGTAACGGCGCATTGCCTCAGCGAAAGTCATTTGTGGGAATTTACCAAGATCCACGCCGAGAATGGCTTTCCATAAGCCGTGAATCATTTCTTCCATAATGGCACGCACTTCTGGTGCGGTTAAGAAACTGGTTTCCACATCGATTTGGGTAAATTCAGGCTGGCGATCTGCACGTAAATCTTCATCACGGAAACATTTTACAATTTGATAATAACGGTCAAAACCAGACATCATTAAAAGCTGTTTGAAAAGCTGTGGGGATTGTGGCAAGGCGTAAAATTTGCCTTTATGCACACGGCTTGGCACAAGGTAATCACGCGCGCCTTCTGGGGTCGCTTTGGTGAGCATTGGCGTTTCCATATCCAAAAAGCCGTGTTCGTCCATAAAACGGCGTACAAAGCTGGTGATTTTGGCACGAGTTTTGAAACGCTCTGCAATTTCAGGACGGCGTAAATCTAAATAACGATATTTTAAGCGCTGTTCTTCGGTGTTGTTTTGATTGAAATCCAACGGCAACACATCAGCAGCGTTATAAATGTGCAATGCTTTCGCCAACACTTCCACTTCGCCTGTTTTCATATTTTTGTTGATTTGATTCTCAGGGCGAGCGATCACTTCCCCTTGCACTTGAATACAAAATTCATTGCGCAAGCTCGCTGCTTTATCAAGTGCCTCTTTATATTGCGGAGCGAAGGTAACCTGTACGATACCTTCACGATCACGCATATCGATAAAAATTACCCCCCCTAAATCACGGCGGCGATGTACCCACCCGCTTAATGTTACAGTTTCCCCAATGTTTGAGCGGTTTAAATCGCCGCAATACTGTGTTCGCATCATAGATATTCCTTACTTTTTGCAAAAAAAAAAAACGTTGGGATTATAGCCCAAATCCCACGCCCAAAAAACAAAACCGCCGAAAAAGGTCAAAATTTTTCGGCGGTTTTTGCTAATGTTTCTAGGCTGGAATTTTTGTCAAAATTTTGTGAAAAATCCCGGCCTTGATTATTTCACAACGCCCCCGCTGGCTTGTAAGTCGGCGTGGTAGGAGGAGCGGACAAACGGGCCGCAGGCGGCGTGTTCAAAGCCCATTTCTTCGGCTTTTTCACGGAACATATCAAATTCCGCTGGCGGAACGTAGCGTGCCACAGGCAAGTGATGACGGCTCGGCTGTAAATATTGCCCAAGTGTGAGCATCGTTACGCCGTTGGTGCGAAGATCTTGCATTACTTGCAATATTTCTTCGTTAGTTTCGCCTAAGCCTACCATAATCCCAGATTTGGTTGGGATATGGGGGAACATTGCTTTAAATTCACGCAATAATTTGAGCGACCATTCGTAGTTCGCCCCTGGGCGAATGTCTTTGTACAAACGTGGCACGTTCTCTAAGTTATGGTTGAAAATATCTGGCGGATTGTCTTTTAATTTTTCCAGCGCTTGCTCAATGCGACCACGAAAATCAGGCACGAGAATTTCCACTTTAATGTTTGGATTTAGCTCACGAATGGCTTTCACGCAAGCGGCAAAATGCCCAGCACCACGATCAGGCAAATCATCACGATCCACAGAAGTAATCACTACATATTTTAATTTCATATCAGCGATGGTTTCTGCTAAACGGCGTGGTTCTTCTGGGTCTGGCGGTAATGGCTTACCGTGTGCCACATCACAGAATGGGCAGCGACGTGTGCAAATCGCTCCTAAAATCATAAACGTAGCGGTGCCGTGATTGAAACATTCGTTCAAGTTAGGGCAAGAGGCCTCTTCACACACGGAATGCAAATTATGGCGGCGCATTCCGTTTTTAATGGCACGTACTTTGTCAGAATGGGCGGAAATTTTGATTTTCATCCATTCAGGTTTTTTGAGAAGTTCTTGGTTTGGGTCAATATTTTTGACTTTGATAATGGACGTTTTGGCGGCATCACGGTATTTCACGCCTCGTTCCATTTTAAAAGGTGATGTCATAGGGAATCCTGTAAAAAAGATTTGTTACACAAAAGTTATATTATTGTAACCTAAATCCTGTAAAAAGTGATGAACCAATTTCGGTGAAACATTCGCCAATGTGGCTTGTGCTTGCGGTACAAAATCCGCCAGCTGGCACATCATTAACCCCGCATAACCGCAAGGGTTGATATTTTGGAAAGGGCTTAAATCCATTTGAATATTCAAAGCTAAGCCGTGAAAAGAGCAACCTTTGCGAATACGCAAGCCAAGTGAGCAGATTTTCTTGCCGTCCACATAAACACCAGGTGCATCAGGCTTGGCGTAAGATTCAATGCCGTATTCTGCGAGCGTTTTGATAACGCAATTTTCCAACGCCGTAACCAAATGACGAACATTTATTTCTGCATTGACGTGCTTTAAACGTTTAATATCCAGCAAAACGTACATAATTTGCTGTCCTTCGCTGTGATAAGTAATTTGCCCACCACGATCCGACTGCACCACTGGAATCTCCGTTTGACGCAGTAAATGTTCCGCTTTACCAGCGCTCCCTTGCGTATAAACGCTTGGGTGTTCCACCAGCCAAATTTCATCGGCGTTGGCTTCGTTACGGTTGTCTGTAAATTGTTGCATCGCTTGCCACACTTGCTCGTAAGGTTGAAGACCGAGCTGGCGAACGGTTACAGGAATTGTGTGCATAAATTTTTTGCCATTTTAGAAAATAAAAAAAATAAACCCGATCGCTCGGGTTTATTCCTGTTTGAATGGATTAAAGTACCATTTTTACGCCGTCAATTTCAGCAAGTTTTTTGTAAAGGGTTTCTACTTGCTCGATATTTTCAGCACGCATTGTTAAAGAAACAGACTCATAAGTGCCTTTTGCGCTTGGTTGCACTTTTGGCTCATCGATCACTTTTGCGTATTCGCTCATCATTTTCACCACGTCTTGGGCGAGATCATCACGTTTCATTCCCACTACTTTAAACGTGAAATTGCACGGAAATTCAAGTAAATCTTTGAGTTTTTTGTCGGAGTTGAGAGCCATCATATTCGGCATTACTTTTTGTTCTGTCATAGTAAATCCTTATAAAATTTTTAAAAATATTCCAGCCTTGCTGTAAACAAGCAACAAATAAGGCCATGCATTAGCTTTTCAAGCAAAGGCGGTTAAAATAAACTTTTAACTTTTAACACTAGCCAATCCCACGCACGAGAAAGCATTCCACCCTCAGGCATATTTTGTAACACTTGCAAATTCACACTCGCAAAGGCTTTGCCGTTTAATTCATAAACCACTTTCCCAACGACTTGCCCTTTCGCTAATGGTGCTTGCAGTGGATTTTGGTTTAATTCATAGCGAATTTTTACATTTTGGCGCTGACCTTTCGGCAAAGTTAAGTAAGCACTTTCCAGCACACCCAAAGGCACGGTGTCCTGCATTCCGTAATAAAGTTTAGGTTGCAATAGCGGTTTACCTGGTGCCATAGCCCGCAAGGTTTCAAAGTTTGCAAAGCCCCAGCGAAGCAGTTTTTTGCTATCAAGCTCACGAGAATGCTTGCTTGGCGTTCCCATTACCACAGAAATTAAGCGCATATTGTTATCGCCCACTGCCGATGCCACGAGATTATAGCCCGCTGAATTGGTATGCCCTGTTTTCAAGCCATCGACTTTTAATGTGGTATCCCATAGTAAACCGTTGCGGTTGCGCTGTTTGATGCCGTTAAAGGTAAATTCTTTTTGCGCATAAATTTTATACTCTTGTGGTAAATCACTGATTAAATGCTTAGCGATAATTGCCATATCCTGCGCGGTAGAATACTGCCCTTCGTGATCCAAACCGTGAACTGTCATAAAGTGCGTATTGCGTAAGTTCATTTGTTTGGCGTAACGGTTCATACTTTGCACAAAGGTATTTTGTGAACCAGACACATACTGCGCCATCGCCACACAAGCATCATTGCCTGAGTCTACAATAATGCCTTTGTTTAACTCGGATACTGGTACTTTCTGCCCAGCACGTAAAAACATTAAAGATGAGCCTTTGAGTTTCGGATTTTGCGCCCACGCATCGGTGCTGATAGGAACGAGATCCGTATTGCGAATTTTGCCTTGTTTTAACGCTTGACCAATCACATAGCTGGTCATCATTTTGGTTAGTGAGGCTGGCGCTTGGCGATGTGTCGCATTGTAGGCGGCTAGCACTTGGCCTGAATGATAATCCACAAGATAATAATTGCGAGCGTCAAGGTTTGGCGTGGCGATACCAAATAATTGTGCCGCCGTTACCACATCATTACTGGTATTGGCTGTGGCGGTATCGTTTGCAGTTGGTAGACTGGCATTCGGTAATGGGGTTACATCCGCCCACGCAGGCACCATACAAAGTCCACACAGCACGGCTGCCGCTGAGCGTTTTGTCCAATTTTTCATACTACTTCCTTCTTTTTAAATGTTTTGGGCTAATATTTGCCCTTAAAAAAATGATTTTTGTGAGTTTGCACCGACATCACAAGGCCAAAGCCTGCCATTATAGTAACAAACGACGTTCCACCATAGCTCACCAATGGTAAAGGCACGCCCACCACAGGCAAAATGCCACTGACCATTCCAATATTAACAAACACATACACGAAGAAAATCAACGCTAATGCGCCTGTTAAAATGCGACCAAAGGATTTCTCAGCATAAACGCCAATCGCTAAACAGCGAGTAACGATAAATAAATAAATGAGCATTAAAATGCAAAAGCCGATTAGCCCCCATTCCTCACCAAGTACGGCGAAAATGAAATCCGTGTGCGGTTCAGGCAAAAATTCCAACTGTGACTGCGTGCCGTGCATCCAGCCCTTACCCCACCAGCCGCCAGAACCGATGGCGATTTTTGATTGTAAAATGTGGTAGCCCGCCCCGAGCGGATCTTTTTCAGGATCAAGCAAGGTTAAAACCCTCGTGCGCTGGTAGTCGTGCATTAGGTAGAACCACATTATGGGAATAAAGCCCGCTAAGCCGATGAGCGCAGTTAAAATAAGCCACCAGCTCATTCCAGCTAAGAAAATCACGAAAATGCCAGAGGCTGCCACCAAAATTGATGTGCCTAAATCAGGCTGAATCGCCACGAGTAAGGTTGGCACAAGCACCATTGCCAGTGCAATGAACGTTACTTTAAGCGTTGGCGGTGATGGGCGGTTGCCGAGATAAGTCGCCACCATTAACGGCACACCGAGTTTGACGATTTCTGAAGGCTGAAAGCGGAACAGTCCTAAATCCAACCAGCGTTGCGCCCCTTTACTGGTCGTGCCGACTAAATCCACTAACACCAACAGCACCAAGCCAATCACATACAAATAAGGGGCAATGTATTGGTAAAAACGAGGGCGAAACTGTGCCATCACAAGCATAACCACAAAGCCCAATCCCACTTGCATTAAGCGGCGCTGGAACATCACCCCGTTCGCCCCCGCTGCACTGTACAGTACCACTAGCCCAAAGGCAGTGATTACTACAAGACCAAGTAACAACCAAGCGTCTAAATGCAGGCGTTGCCAAAAACGCAACCATAACCCTTTTTCTTCATTCATTCGATGTAATTCTCTTTGTTCGTGCTTTCACTTAGGCTGGAATTTTTATCAAAATTTTGTGAAAAATTCCGACCTACGCTTTTTGTAGCACTTTGTTGCAGCGTCGCTTTTTGCATTGCGGCAATTTGCGGTAAGCGAACCCCTAAATAATAATCCATAATCTTACGCACAATCGGTGCGGCTTGGCTACTACCACCGCCAGCGTTTTCTAAAATCACCGCCACCACAATCTTTGGTTTTTTATAAGGGGCGTAGGCGATGAACCACGCATGATCGTGCAAATGGTTTTTCAATTCTGAGGCTTTGTATACTTGATTTTCTTTCAAACTAAACACTTGCGCCGTGCCTGATTTCCCTGCCGCTACATAATCCGTACCTAAAAACGCTTTACGTGCAGTCCCATGTAAACTATTGATAACATTGAACATTCCCTGTTTTGCTGCCTGCCACACACTGGCATCAGGTTCGGTGATGTCTGGGTAAAGGTGCGGATCTTGATAATATTGCACCTGCTTGCCTTCAATTTTTTCCATTAAGTGTGGCGTGTGAATTTTGCCGTTATTCACCAAAATGGTTAAGGCTTTTGCCACTTGTAGCGGAGTCGCCGTCCAGTAGCCCTGCCCAATGCCCACAGGAATAGTATCCCCTTGCAGCCAACTGCGTTTGTAACGTGCTTTTTTCCATTCACGGCTTGGCATCACGCCGTCGGTTTCTTCTTTAAGATCAATGCCTGTGGGTTCGCCAAAGCCAAAACGTTTCATCCACGGCGACAAGCGGTCGATGCCCAAATGGTACGCCACTTGGTAAAAATAGGTGTCGGAAGATTCGGTAATGGCTTTATTTAAGTTGGTTTTGCCGTGTCCGCCCCATTTCCAGTCACGGTAGCGTTTCTGTGAATTTGGTAAATACCAGTAGCCGGGATCGTAAATTTCTTTGTTGGGGTCGATGACATTTTCCGTTAGCCCCGCTACGGCAATAAATGGTTTCACCGTAGAGGCTGGCGGGTATGCTCCTTGCGTTGCTCGGCTATAAAGCGGACGATTCAGATCGTGCAATAATTCCGCATAATTTTTGCTGGAAATTCCACCAACAAATAGATTGTTATCATAACTTGGTGTGGAAACCATCGCTAAAATACCGCCATCTTTTGGATCAAGTACCACGACAGCGGCACGCTGATCACCCAGCAAATTGGTAATGTAACGCTGTAAATCTAAATCAATGGTTAAATGCACGCTTTCGCCCGCCACCGCAGGCTGTTCTTGTAACTTGCGTACCACTTTACCACGAGAGTTGACTTCCACTTCTTCAAAGCCCACTTTGCCATGTAGCTGTTCTTCGTAATAACGCTCAATACCACTTTTCCCAATATCGTGCGTGCCAGCATAATTACTTAATTCCCCCGCTTTTTTCAGCGTTTCAATATCACGATCGTTAA
Source organism: Actinobacillus sp. (assembly GCA_020026075.1). Lineage (GTDB taxonomy): Bacteria > Pseudomonadota > Gammaproteobacteria > Enterobacterales > Pasteurellaceae > Actinobacillus_C. The sequence goes on from JAHHQZ010000002.1 coordinate 42,406, forward strand.
TTTTGCCCACGTAGCCCAAAATGTGTGTCAAAGGCTCGCCATACAAATAATGCCGTTTGAAATAAGGCTGAACTTCTATGCTGGAAAATTTGTACTGATTGACGGCAAAGCGTGCGATTTCTTCTTCGGTCAAGGCTGGTTTGAGCAAAATCGGCGTGTAGCGCAGGGAACGGCGGCGAGCTTTTTCAAAGTTTGCAATGTCTTCGTCCGTTAAATTCACCAACGGTTTAAGTTCAGCAAACGTTTCTTTGAGATTTTTGACTTTTTCAGGCACTACATAAAGCCCAAAAAAAGTAATATTTTCCGCCAGTTTTCGCCCATAGCGATCGTAAATAAGCCCTCGAGCTGGCGGAATCGGAAGTAATTTAATGCGGTTATCGTTTGATCTGGTGCGATAAATCGTTACATCTTGCACCTGTAAATGGTACAAATTGGCAAATAATGCCCCCACGAGAACCATCACACCCAAAAACGCTACAAGCGTGCGGCGCATAAATAAATTACGCTCGCTTTTGGTGTCTCGAATGGGGTCAGGTTGGCGGTTATTCAGCCAGTTGTTCATATTCATCGCTTGGCGTTAGGGTTCAAAAATAATAAAAATATTCCGACCTAGTTATTCTCGGTGATAGGGGTGATTGGTTGTGAGCGACCACGCACGGTATAGCGCCTCCGCCACCACCACTCGCACCAGCGGATGGGGCATTGTCAACGGCGAAAGCGACCAGCTTTGCTCCGCTGCCGCTTTGCACTCAGGGGATAAACCTTCTGGACCGCCGATGAGCAAACACACATCACGACCATCGTTTTTCCAATGTTCCAGTTGTTTCGCAAGCGTTGGTGTATCCCACGGCTTACCCGGAATATCCAAAGTAACCACTCTCGCCCGCTCAGCAACGGCAAGCATTGCTTTGCCTTCCTGCTCCAAAATGCGTTTAATGTCTGCATTTTTGCCACGTTTACCTGCGGGGATTTCCACAAGTTCCAAAGGAAGATCTTTGGGGAAACGGCGTTGGTATTCTTTAAAGCCTTTTGTTACCCAATCCGGCATTTTACAGCCTACGGCAACCAGTTGAATTTTCACGTTTTTTCCTTAAATTATGCGTTGCTGCTATGGTTTTGCATTCCTTGCCATAGGTGTTCTAACTGATAAATCTCACGGCTTTCACGCTGTAAAATGTGTACGATAGCCTGTCCAAAATCTACTGCAACCCAGTCGGCTGTCGCTTGACCTTCATCACCGAATGACTCAACACCTGCTTGTTTTGCTTCTTCGATCAATTTTTGTGCTAATGCGGCAACGTGGCGTGCGGAAGTCCCTGTGCAAACAATCATATGATCGGTAATTGAGCTATTACCACGCACATCAATCACTTCAATTTGCTCAGCTTTTAGGTCATCTAGCTTTGAAGTTAAAAAATCAACTAGGTTCATGTATTTTCCTTGTTAATAAAACAATAAGCTCGCCGAAAATGGCGAGTAAAGAGGCAATTCTACCACAACTTCAAATCACATTCATTCACATTTCATCTGCTGGCGGTGCTTTATATTTACCCACACTCCATCCACTAGCACGAACACAATGGATAAAAACAAGCCTGCAAAAAGCGGATAGCTACTTGGGTCAATCCTTGAACCAAGTACAAAGGCGGTGATAAGAAAAAGTATTGGTTCTACATAACCTAAAAGACCGAGTAAGTTAATCGGCAAAATATCACTGGCATTGATATAAAACACGAATGCTGCACCATTTAGCACACCTAAAATCACTAAACGCCAATAAATAGCTGGATTTTCCTGTGCAACAGCGGATAAATCCGTTTGTAAAGCAATGTAAAAACAAATCGGTAGCAGTAAGGTGTTTTCAATGACAAAACTGGCAAAATCTGCAATGCCAAAATATTTACGCAGTGCAAAATAAACCGCATAACCACACACTGCAATGCTCGACCACGCAATTCCCCCCTTAGAGAAAATTTCTGCCCCCACACCTAAGGCAGCTGTTAAAACAGCAATATTTTTAAGCATTGTTAAGCTTTCACCTAAGAACACTCGTCCTACAATCACCAAAACCAACGGCAAAATAAGGTAGCCCACAGAAACGCTTAATGCTTGATTATGATTCGGTGCCCACAAAAATAACCACATTTCAAAGCCTGTAATGCTAGCAGTTAACGCATACACTAACCATAATTTAGGATTTGCACGTAAGCGGCGTAAGTGTTGGCTTAAAAAATAACGCTGTTTGAAAACAAACACGGCAACAAGTAAAAATGGATAGGTGAAAAGTACACGGTAAGCAAAGATCCCTTCGCCGCTTAAAGGAATCAGTAGGCTAGAAAAATAATAGATGTAACCGAAGGTTAAAGAGGCCGCTAAAGAAAGCGCAATACCCAGTAACATATTTCCTCCATTGCAAAGACAAGAAATGCTAGGCTGGAATTTTTCACAAAAAAACGGCATAAATTTAGAAAATTTATGCCATTTTTTCAATAGATAACGCAATTAAACGTTATATTCCACCAAAGTGGTAATAACAGCAACCAACAAAGCCAACACGCCTTGATAAAAATGTGTCTTAGTTGGAATAAGCTTAGCTTTCACCTCAATAGGCACTAACCAAGACAGTAAATCATCTTTTAAAAAAAGACGTTGTGCGCTTAAATCATCTGCTTTCGCAAAGGCTTGCGCCAACTCCAAATAAACACCTAAGTGATCACTTGGCTCTTTACTTTCTTTGTTCACTTGCAAATTAAAACGTGCAAGAAATGCATCCATTTTTTGCAAATGAGCGTCTTGCTCTGGCCCTTCCATATAGGCACTCGCATACGGTAAGGCGCTGCTTTTACCATCAAGTAAAAATAGCTCAGTAAAATCCGCTGCTAATTCTAAATGAGCATAAGGTAGCTGTTTTAACTGCACTAATGCTTGGCGAATCTCTTCAATTTGTGCTGAAAAACCTTGTTCACTTAACAGTTCAAATAGCGGGTCAAATAGACCCACTTGATATTGTTCAAGTTGCGTTTCGCTTAATTCTTTGCCCAATACATTACTGAACCATTGGAACAAGAAAGCGTTTTCCGCTTGTGTTAATTGCAACATTAGAGTTCAACCACAATAGGACCAGTAAAGCCATTTGGTGCTGGCGGATTTGGATCTGTGTATTTTTCAACGTTCGCCAAACAGGTGTTAGAAGAAACGGCTTGCGCTAATTCTGAGGTTGCGATGTCGATAGTCATTGTGTTTGGATCGCCATAAGTATCGATAGCACCAACTTTCGCACCTAATGGAGAGTACCATGCGCCTTCTTGCAAACGTAACACGCCACGTGGGAAGTCGTTTGATAAATGCGCTCCAACGATCGCTTGACCACGGTCATTGTAAACTCGTACTAAATCACCGTGTTTAATGCCAAGCTCTGCCGCATCTTGAGGGTTCATATACAGTGGCTCACGTCCTTTGATAGCGTAAGTTTCACGCAATGGTTCGGATTCACATAATTGTGAGTGTAAACGTTTATCTGGGTGACAAGAGTTGAGCCAGAATTTGTACTCATTAGATTTTGGACCACCGTGTGAACGTTCTTCTTTTTCAAACCACATTGGATGCCCTTTACAGTGTGAGTAACCGTAACTTGCAATTTTGCGGCTGTAAATTTCGATAAAGCCTGATGGTGTACCAAGTGCATTAAGTTCAGGGTCTTCACGGAAGTCTGCCATAAAGGTAAATGGTTTACCTTCTGGGAATAATACGTAACCTTTTTTCCAGAATTCAGCAAATGGAGGCATTGCAAAGGCTTCACCTTTGGTGCTGTTTTCTTTACGGCAAGCTTCGTATAAGGATTCAACCCATTGCATTTCGCTCATACCACGAGAGTATTCTTTTTCACGACCAAAACGTGCACAAAGATCTTTAAAGATATGGAAATCTGAACGTGCATCGTACATTGGGTCGATCAACTGCTGCATTGCGATCACGCCACGGTTACTGTACGAACCGTACGCATCGATGTCGTTGCGTTCAAATGGTGTGGTTGCTGGTAAAACAATGTCTGAGAAACGACAAGTTGCTGTCCAGCTATAGTTTACAGATACCACAGTTTCTAAGCGTTGGAACGCTTCTTTCATACGGTTGCGTTCTGGGTGACGATGCCATTGGTTACAACCAGAGAAAATAGCCATTTTGTATGGAGAGAAAGTAACTTTTCCGCCATTGTAGTTAATGGTTGATCCTGGTTTTAACAAACAGTCAGTTGCACGAGCGATTGGAATTACAGAACTATAACCTTTGTAGTCTGTATTGGTATATTTTGGTTTTTGACCTTCATCTAGGTTTAATGGGAATGCACCTGGCATTGCCGCACCTGATGATGGAATACCGATTGCACTGTAGTGGTGAGAATAACTAATACCGCCACCTGGTAAACCGATTTGACCAAGCATTGATGCCAGTACCGCTGCCATCCAATAAGGTTGTTCACCGTGTTGTTGACGTTGGATTGCCCAACCCAAAATAAGCTGAGTGCGTTTTCCTGCCAACATACGTGCAAACTTACGAATATCGTCCGCTGGAACGCCACAAATTTTTTCAGCCCATTCCGGCGTTTTCGCTACTTTGTCTTCGGTTTTACCAAGTAAGTAAGGAAGGAATTCTTCAAAACCAACGGTATACATATCCAAGAATTTTTGATCGTGCAATTTCTCGGTGTATAACACGTAAGCAATCGCAAGCATAAACGGAACGTCTGCTTGTGGATTGATGTACTGATGTTTACAGTTTAAGAATTTCTGTGTTTTGCTAACGATTGGGTCAACACTGATCACATTCACTTTACCCGCAGCAATTTTTTCTTTTAATTGCTGTAATGAGGCATAAGATTCGTGAGTTTCACAGTTCCAGCCCACTTGAAGGTTTTTAATTGGATCGGAAGACCAGAAAATAATATTTTCACTTTCTTTAAGAATGATATCCCAAGAGGTATTGTTTGCATAAACTACTGTTGAGCCAAGCACATAAGGAAGAATAACTTGACCAGCCCCTGTCGAATAGTCACCCGTTGCACTAACAAAGTGTCCGTGCATATTAATCGCACGTAACATATTGTTTACACAGCTATTTACTTGACCAGTTGAACGCCAGCCGCCACCAGCAACGTGTAATGCCCAAGGACCGTATTGTGTTTGTACACGTTCTAATTCTTCATAGAATAGATCTAGGGCTTGATCCCAAGTTACACGTACAAAGCGGTTATCGCCACGTTGTGCTGTATCGCTTTTTTCACGGTTTTTAAGCCAATCTAAACGAACCATTGGGTAACGAACACGAGCGCTACTATAAATCAAGCCTTTGATTCCCTGAATCATTTCGGTTGGGTGTTTATCGTAATCAAATGCTTTAATTTCTTGAACACGACCGTTTAAAATTTTTGCTTTAAAAGCCCCCCAGTGAGAACCACTGATGCGCCATTCGGCAAGCTCTTCTGCACTACCAGCCGCTTGTGCTTTTTTAGAAACCAAAAACGTTGGCATTGCGAACGCGGCCGCCATAGCGGACGCGTTAGTTAAAAATTGTCGACGAGATTGTTGCATAATAAAGTTCCTTATTTGCTTTCGGTTGGTTGTGCATCGGATGCGTGAGTTTGTAAGTAACGTAGTACTACTTTCGCTTGTGCAGGCGTTAAGCTTGTAAAGCCTTTCATACCGTTAAATACACCAACCCAAGTGTTAGAGTCGAAGTGTTTAACATCTGGTTGTTTATGACAAACAGAGCATTGAGTGTTGAACATTTCTTTCGCATTTGCCCAAATTGGTGCAACATCTGATGCGAGTTGACCTTTTTTCACCCAAACTTGCATTTTAACTTTTTGCCAAGTGATACTAGTTAATTGATCTTGTTTAGTTTCTAACACATCAAATTTAGGATTACTTTCCATAAATTTCTTCGTTAATACGGCATCAACAATACTTTTCGCAAAGTCGTTATACCAAATACGTCCGAAACCTTTATGTTTACGCCACATATTAAGTTCAACTAAGTCGGCATTTTGACCAGCTTTAACAAATGTTACTGGTACAACACTTTCAAGATAACCAATTTCTTGTTTCATTGCATCGTCTGCAAAAATTGGGGTTTGAATTTGCGTATAGTAAACTTTACCAGCAGTTAAATCAGAGGCAACAAGGCTTGCATCTATACCTGAGTTTTCTTCACCTTCTGGTGCTTTTGGAATATGGTGTGCAATACCTTTATGACAGTCAATACAACTTTGATCTTTCGCAGCAGCCGCACGCATCGCTTTTTGAGCTTTTGGTGACATTTTGTCAAAGTCCATACGTTCATAACGGTGACACGCCTTACATTCAGCAGAACCATTTGCTTGCATACGGGCCCATTCTTTTTTCGCCATTTCGTAGCGAGCAGCAGTAAATGAACCTGGTTCGCTAAAGCGTCCAGTCACTTCATCATAAACTTCTTTAAGTGCTTGTACTTTACGTACATATTTTGGAATCGTGTCGTGTGGTAAGTGACAGTCTGCACAGCCTGCGGTCACACCAAATTGGTTTTTCCAGTGTGGTGTTTGTTTTAATTCGGTTTGCATTTCAACCATTGTGTGGCAGCTTACGCAAAATTCTTCGGTGCTAGAATGTTCAAGAGCAGCATTAAATGAAACTTTTGCAATAATACCGATAATAATACCAAGCAGAAGCAAAACACCTAGCCCAAGTTTTTTAGATGGCTTGAAGAAAAAATTCTTCAGAGAGTGAAAGATTTTCATAGTTCCCCCAGATAAAAATAAAAACACCATCCTTTGTACAAACAACACATAAATAAGATGGCAATCCGACTATTGCGATAAATAGTTAACTCGGCATTATACGGAAATATGAAAAAAATAATATTGTTCTAAATCAATAAAACGGTTACTCTGGTTATTATTACGCCGTAATTTTTGCAAAAATTTTGTGAAAAATTCCGGCGTAGCTATTTGGTAGGGTTTAACGGAATTTATCAAGGAAACGATAATAGCGGGTGCCAATGGCTGTAGCGGCTTTTTTCACAAGTTTTCCGCCATGAATAGCAGGAACGTGCAGACGTTCAAACACTTGTAAACGACTATCGTCACCACAAATGGCCTCTGCGACAATGCGTCCAGCAAGCCCTGTGAGTGCAACACCGTGTCCCGAGTAGCCTTGTGCGAAATAAATATTTGATGCAATTCGTCCAAAGTGTGGTGTGGAATTTAAGGTCATATCAATCGGCCCTTTCCACGCATAATCAATTTTGATATTTTCCAACTGTGGAAAAACGTACAACATTTCTTTATGCATTGCTTTTTCATAGCCGTGATTAGTTTTCACATCACTCCCAAACAGCAAGCGGTTGTCAGCGCTTAGGCGGTAATAATCGAGCAAATAATTGTTATCACACACGCTCATTCCGTTGTTAATAAGGCTATCGGCCATTTTCTGACTTAGTGGTTCGGTGGCGATAATACAGCTTTCCACAGGGAGAATTTTTTTCGCAATGCCGTGATGAACGGATTTCGGCAGCTCGGTTACATAAGCGTTCGTGGCTAACACAACATCCTTGCAACGCACTTCTGCTTGATCCGTTTTCACAACAGTCAACTTGCTTTGTGCTTGAATATCCAACACTGGGGATTGTTCGTGAATTTTTACGCCCAAATCCACGCAAGCTCTCGCCAGCCCTAAGCAATAATTTAGCGGATGCAAATGCCCTGAATTGCTGTCAAACAAACCGCCGACGTAAATATCGCTGCCTAAATATTGCTGCAATTGAGATTTATCCCACAATTTCAAATGGGGATACCCAAAACGCTCACGGCTGTCCTTTTCTATGGCGATCAAATCGTCCATTCGGCGGTTATTCAGTGCTAAAGTGGCGTAACCTTTTTTCCAATCGCAATCAATATGAAACTTTTGTACACGCTCATCAATAATATCAATGGCTTCCAGCGACATATTCCATAGCTTATGTGCTTCATTTTCGCCGAGAATTTTAATGTATTCGTCAATCCCCTCTTCAAAACCATTGATAGCCTGCCCGCCACTGCGACCAGATGCCCCAAACCCCACACGTGCGCCTTCCAATACGATCACGGATTTCCCACGCTGAGCCAGCTCAATCGCCGCAGAAAGCCCAAAAAATCCAGCGCCCACAACGCACACATCAGCAGTGGTATTTTGAGTCAATGGTGGGAAGGTAAAAGACTGATTGGCAGTGGCCAAATAATAAGAAGAAACGTGTTCCTGATGAGCAAAGTTAAGCATAAAATTTGGATTCTCTGAAAAATTTGGTAAATTTTATCCCCTTTGTTTGCCTTGTCAACTGTAATTATTTTCCCAAATGTTACAGTCTTCCCACATACAAATACCTCATAAGGGGCAAAGAAGAGTAGACAATGAAAAAATTTTTGCTATATTGCCTGCCGTTTTTTAACGCAGTTTTGCTTAGGTTAACTAATGCAAAATTTTTCCACCACTGATTTTTTTGAAGGAGAAAAATCTTGAAAAAATCGCTTACTTCTCGCTTAAAAGCACTTTTTGTTTTAACCCTAACCTTTTTTTCCGTAAGCAGCTTTGCCGCTGAACAAAAACTTTATGTTTACAACTGGACAGACTACGTTCCTTCTGATCTCGTCGCCAAGTTCACCAAAGAAACGGGCATTCAAGTTATTTATTCCACCTTTGAAAGTAACGAAGAAATGTTCGCCAAAATGAAACTTCTTGCCAAAGAGGGCGAGGGTTACGACTTGGTTTTCCCATCAAGCTACTACGTGGATAAAATGGCCAAAGAGGGCTTGCTTAAAAAGCTTGATCACAGCAAGTTAAAAAATTTCCATCAAATTCCTGAAGAATTTTTAAACCGTAGTTTTGACCCGAACAACCAATATTCTCTGCCTTATGTGTACGGTTTAACTGGTATTGGCGTGAATAGTGATATGATCGATCCAGCCAAAATTACGAGCTGGGCAGACTTATGGAACCCTGAATACAAAGGGCAAATCCTCTTAACCAACGATGCCCGTGAAGTGTTCCACATTGCCTTATTGCTCAATGGCGATTCCCCAAATACTCGCCAAGAAAGCCAAATTAAAGCGGCTTACGATCGTCTATTAAAACTTATACCGAATGTGTTGGTATTTAACTCCGACAGCCCAGAAGTGCCGTTCGTGCAAGGTGAAGTGAGCTTAGGAATGCTTTGGAATGGTTCAGCCTACTTAGCACATAAAGAAGATCCTGCAATTAAATTTATTTATCCAAAAGAAGGGGCTATTTTCTGGATGGACAACTATGCTATTCCACGCACCGCTAAAAATGTGGATAACGCTTACAAATTTATCGACTTCTTGCTACGCCCTGAAAACGCCGCTTACGTTGTGCAAAAAATGGGCTTTTCAATGCCAAACAAAGGCGTGAAGGCCTTGTTTCCAACAGATGTTGCCAATAACACTACCCTATTCCCACCAAAAGAAGAAGTGGAAAAAGGCATAATCCAAGCGGATGTCGGCAATGCCGTAGGCATTTATGAAAAATACTGGAATTTACTAAAAGCACAATTTAGTAACTAATTCCCATAAAAATCGCCACATTAACGTGGCGATTTTCTTTTCTTAATTGTCTCAAATACTCTAGGTCGGAATATCACAAAAAATTTTGAATTATTCCGACCTCGATTTTTTATGCCCAAATAATGCTGAAACTAAATAATGCGTTGGTCAAAAGGGCTAACATCGCCATTTGCCCTAGCATAGGGCGCAATCCTTCCCCTTGTCGCACCGAGTGAACTGAATGTAAGTGTTTGATTAAAAAAGGATAAACTACAATAAAACTGAAATTATACCAGTGGTTGCAGGCTAGTAGGGCAAATGCGATAAAACTCAACATCGCTCCAATTAACAAGGCATCGTGGTAGCGGTTCGCCCAGCTGACCCCTAAACGTACCACCAGCGTGGTTTTGCCTGCTTTTTCATCTTGCACAACATCACGCAAATTATTGATATTCAAAACCGCCGCCGCTAAAAGCCCAGCGCCGAGTGCAGGCAATAAAGTCGCCCAAGAAAAATAATGGCTTTGCAAATAAAACGTACCGCATACGCCCACAAAACCAAAAAAGATCACCACTGACACATCGCCTAAACCTAAGTAACCGTAAGGTTTTCGCCCAACGGTATAAGTGATGGCAGCTATGATCGACAAAATGCCTAAGGTGAAAAAGACCGCAATATCCCAAGGAGTTTGATAGGCTAACCATAACAGCACCGCACCACTTACAAAACTAAGCCCAATCATTACCCAAATGCCTTTTTTGAGTTGAGTTGCACTCATTTGTCCTTTTTGAATGCCACGCAAAGGCCCTACACGTTCTGCAGTATCCGATCCTTTTTGAAAATCGCCATAGTCATTGGCGAAATTGGATAAAATTTGCAAAAAGAATGTCGTTAAAAAACAAAAGAATGCCACAGACCAGCGAAACTGCCCTGCCCAAGCAGCCAAAGCACAGCCTGTAATAATGGATGCGGCCGCTAAGGGCAAGGTTTTAGGGCGGCTGGTTTCCAGCCAAGTTTTGAAAGTTGTCATAGAAATTACATAAAATAAAAAAATAAACGCACATTTTACTCTTTTGACCGCTAAAATTTAATGGCTTTCTGCCCATTCTGCGGGATTTTTTGTATACTGCAGGCATTTTTATTACTTATGTTTCGCTTATGTCGCCATTTCAACACCCTACCCCTTTAACCTTAAACCCCATCGGCATTATTCATAGCCCTTATCAAGAAAAATTTGCCGTTCCACGCCAAGCTAACCTCGTCAATGTGCCCGCCATTTTGGAACTACTCGCCCCTTACAACGTGCCAGAGGCGGTGCGTGGTTTGGAAGATTTCTCCCATTTGTGGCTCATTTTTCAGTTTCATCACATCCCACAAGGCAAATGGCAACCGACCGTTCGCCCGCCACGTTTAGGGGGAAATCAGCGAGTGGGCGTTTTTGCTTCTCGAGCCACGCATCGCCCCAATCCGCTTGGCTTATCCAAAGTTGCCTTAGAACGAATTGATTGCTCGCAAGGTACGGTGAAACTTCATCTGCAAGGGGGAGATTTAGTGGACGGCACGCCGATTTTTGACATCAAACCTTATCTGGCCTTTGCCGACAGCGAGCCAAACGCACGTTGTGGTTTCGCCCAAGAAAAACCGCCAGCGAGTCTTGCGGTTGAGTTTTCGCCACAGGCTTTGCAGTTTTTGCAAGGCTGTAACGTACCACAGTTTGCGGAGTTTATTCGCCAAGTGCTAAGCCAAGATCCACGTCCAGCGTACCAAAAACGTCAAGGGCGTGAACGAATTTATGGCGTGCAACTTTATCAGCACAATGTGCGATTTTGCGTGCAGGAATATCACGATGTGGAACAAATTTTGGTGATCGACATCACCGCCTGCTGATTTCCCCTTTGTTTTTTCCCCATAAAAAAACCGCTTTGCTCAACGTCAAAGCGGTTTTCGTTTTTAAGGTAGGCCGGAATTTTTACAAAAATTTTCGCAATATTCCAGCCTAGCTTTTAAGCCTTCGCAGGGGCAGCGGTTGGTTCAGCGTAAACGTGGCTGATGGCTCGCTCGTGTCCTGCGTCTCCTTTACCATAGAAATGATAGCGGGAGTTTTGCCATTCACGCACTGGGTATGGCGCGTTGAGCGTGTCGCTGGCTGGGGCTTGCGTTGGCGCCGCTGCCGTGTGAGAAGTAGCGCTTGATAACGCTCCAACACGTCCGTTAAAGCAGTATGTGGATTGATAAGTTGAAACTGTAACAGCTTCAATCAGCTGGCTTTCAGGCGTTTGTTTGGCACAGCATTGCGTTGGCTGAGCAGAGAGCAATTTCAAGGATTGTTGCACTTTTTTCTCAACGGCTGCGTTTGCAGGCTGGCTGATAACCGCCATTACTGGCACGGTCATTTCACTATTTTCAGCAGTGCTCAATACACTACTTGCTGGCGAATGACGATCCACTTCATCAGGCATTTTCACCGTTTCAACCACAGCCACTGCAGGTAGCGTAATTTCACGTTGCGGTTTTTCTGCACGCATTTCTGACTGGTTTGCTTGTTCTTTGGCAAGCAGTTCATCTACGGATAAAAACGGAACGCTTTCCGCTTTCGGTGTCTGAACTGGCGTTTGCACCCACACTTTGCCCATTGCCAATTCTGGCGACATTACGCCGCCTGTTAATGGCATTGGTGCAGTTGGTGTATTGTTTTGCTGACGGCGACGGCGATTGCCTACCACTCGTAAATGGCGAGAACCACGACGACCACGTGACTGACGGCGCTCACGCTGTTCCGTTTCCTGCACAGGGGCTGTCGCTACGCTTTCTGCCACGACGGCTTTTGGAGTTACGGTTTCCTTTGTCGCAGTTTGCGTTTCAAGTGGCATTGGCGCTGGGCTTTGAATTTCCACAACGTTCATCGCACTAAGCATTTCCACTGGTTCCACTACATTCACCGTTTCCACTGGTGTGTCAATGTCAGCCGTTGGTGTTTGCACTTGGCTTGCCACTCGCACTTTTTTAGCAAGCTCACGACGTGGGCGACGTTCAGTTTTAATTTCTTTAACAGTTTGCACGTCTTCTCGTTGGTTCAAGCGTTCTTGACGAACTTCCTTGCGAACACGAGGCTTTCGTGTTTGTGCAGGCTTAGTAGCCTCTTGGCGGTCGTTGCGGTTGTCCTGCGTAGCATTCGCATTTTGTCCCGCTTGACGGCGGCGTGCTGGCTGGCGGCGTTCACCATTTGCATTTTGACGATTATTCGCTCGATTATTCCGGCGTGGCTTATTTGGCTGTTTCGGCGTTTCTTCTTTGCTGCCAAGCGACTGGAAGAACGCTTTAATTTTCATTATAAGCTTGTCTAACCACGATTCAGCTTTCGGTGGCGTTGGCGCTGGGGTGTCGATAGCTAACGCAACTGCAGCATTTTCCGCCATACTTTCACTATTCAGCAATGGCGTTTCCACTTCACGGCACACCAACGTTTCATTTGAATTTAGCGTTTCGTCTTGGGTTTCGTGTAATTTCGGCAAATGGTAGCTCAATACATTTGTATCTTCGCCATCACGCACTCGGAACACGTGGAAATGTGGCGTTTCCATCGCTTCATTTGGTGCAACCACAACGGTCACATTATGGCGACGTTCGATATTAGCAATGGCTTTACGTTTCTCATTGAGCAAGTAAGAAGCAATTTCCACAGGGGTAATGCAACGCACTTCTTTTGTGTTTTCTTTCAGCGCTTCTTCTTCAAGTAAACGTAAAATGGAGAGTGAAAGGGACTCGTTATCACGGATTTTGCCTGTGCCTTGACAGCGTGGGCAAATGTGGCAAGCGGATTCACCAAGAGATGGACTTAAACGCTGGCGTGACATTTCGAGTAAGCCAAAACGAGAAATACGGCTAATTTGAATGCGTGCACGATCTTGACGTACCGCTTCACGAATGCGGTTTTCCACTTCACGTTGGTGGCGCACAGGCCCCATATCGATGAAGTCGATCACCACTAAACCGCCTAAATCACGTAAACGTAGCTGGCGTGCGATTTCATCAGCAGCCTCTAAGTTAGTGGTTAATGCGGTTTCTTCAATGTCGCTACCACGAGTGGCTTTGGCGGAGTTGATGTCGATGGCGATGAGTGCCTCTGTGGCATCAATCACAATAGAACCGCCTGATGGCAAGCGCACTTCACGCTGGAACGCTGATTCAATTTGCGATTCAATTTGGAAATGACTAAATAATGGCACTTCGCCTTGATAAAGTTTCACACGGTTTACAAAGTCAGGACGCACTAAGCGAATGTGTGCTTTAGCTTTTTCGTAAACTTTTGGATTATCAATTAAAATTTCGCCAATATCTCGGCGTAGGTAATCACGAATGGCACGGACGATAACGTCACTTTCTTGATGAATAAGGAATGGTGCGGGGCGTGTTTGAGCCGCTTGTTTAATGGCTTCCCAATGATGCAGTAAAACTTTTAAATCCCATTGTAATTCTTCAGGGGATTTACCCACACCAGCGGTACGAACAATTAAACCAACGCCATCAGGCACATCAAGGGAACTTAACGCTTCCCGTAACTCTTGGCGCTCTTCCCCTTCGATACGGCGAGAAATACCGCCTGCTCGTGGGTTATTTGGCATAATCACCAAATAGCTGCCTGCCAAAGAAACAAAAGTGGTTAATGCCGCCCCTTTGTTACCACGTTCTTCTTTATTCACTTGGACGATAACTTCCTGTCCTTCGGTGAGAATATCACGGATATTCGGACGGCCTTGATACACATAATCCGCAGGAAAATATTCACGTGCGATTTCTTTTAATGGTAAAAAACCGTGGCGCTCCGCACCGTAATCAACAAAAGCCGCCTCTAAACTTGGTTCAATACGAGTGATTTTCCCCTTGTAAATGTTAGCTTTTTTTTGTTCGTGACCTGGACTTTCAATATCCAAATCAAATAGACGTTGCCCGTCAACTAAGGCAACACGCAACTCTTCTTTTTGAGTTGCATTGATGAGCATTCTTTTCATTGTGAGATCTCTTAGAAAATAAAATATACCGCCCTCAATTTACCAAACTTAACCACCGACCTCGTGTCTGTCGCCTTTGCCTGTCTCTCGACAGTCAAGTGCTGGGTGCTTTGGTAGCCTGCCTAATACAGCATTTCTGCACAAACAAAATCCGTTTTCCCATTTGTTTTCCAAATCATAAAAACAGCAAGTCGATAAATTTAGGGGTGAAACGTTTTAGGCCGAAATGTCTTATGTATGCACTGCATTTTGAACCTAAAAAACGAAGAAATTGTGTGCCATAAGCACACAAAAAAATCGTGTTATTATCACCATTCCAGCCCATTTTAGCAAGGCAAATATAGCGGCTTTTTCTAGGGCAAAAAGGCGATTTTCTCCGTCATTTTGTGCTATGATTGTCGCCGTTTTTGCCCAAAGAAAAGGAATAAAAATGCCAAAGACTCACAATGACGAACCCCAAGCGGAAACCATCGTCAACCCAAAAGTAAAATTCACCACAATTAGCGATGACGAAGCTGGCCAACGAATTGATAACTACCTTCTCGCCCAGCTCAAAGGTGTACCGAAAAGTTTAATTTATCGCATTATTCGCAAAGGCGAAGTGCGTGTAAATAAAGGCCGCATCAAGCCTGAATACAAACTCAAAGCCGATGATGAAATTCGTATTCCCCCTATACGAGTGGCCGAAAAAGCCACGCCGGAATTTTCGGCAAAATTAAATCAAGTCGCCGCACTCGAAAACCAAATTCTTTACGAAGACGATGTCCTTCTCGTGCTAAACAAACCATCAGGAATGGCGGTTCACGGCGGTAGCGGGTTAAGTTTTGGTGTCATCGAAGCCTTGCGAGCCTTACGCCCTCAAGCCAAATTTTTAGAACTGGTTCACCGCCTAGACCGTGATACATCAGGCATTTTGCTGGTCGCCAAAAAACGCAGCGCCTTGCGCCATTTACACGCCCAATTACGTGACAAACGAGTACAAAAAGACTACCTCGCCCTTGTGCGTGGCGAATGGCAATCCCACGTGAAAAAAATCAACGCCCCCCTACTCAAAAACGAACTCGCCAGCGGCGAACGAATGGTCAAAGTGAGCGAACAAGGCAAGCCTTCCGAAACCCGTTTTAAAGTTGAGGCACGCTACAAAACCTCAAACTGCACGGCAACCTTAGTCAAAGCTAGCCCAATCACAGGCCGCACCCACCAAATCCGCGTCCACTGCCTACACGCAGGACACCCCATCGCCTGCGACCCAAAATACGGCGACAAAGTATTTGACGAAAAAATGCAAACCATCGGCTTAAACCGCCTATTCCTACACGCCGCCAACATCGCCTTCTACCACCCAAAAACCGAAGAACTAATGCGAGTGCAAGCGCCGTTGGATAAAAAATTAAAACTTATTTTACAAAAACTTGTTAATCAAACCATTTAATTATCTATGGAAAATAAAAAAACATTGAAGGAATTATCTATTCACAATAGAAGGTATCTTGGAAATAAGTATTCCTTAACCAATTTTATAAAAGAAACTGTTAATAACCACTGCAACAATATTCACTCTGTAATGGATATTTTTAGCGGTACTGGATCGGTATCAAATATCTTCAAAGATAAGAAACTAATTACTAATGATCTACTATATAGTAATTATATTTCAAATTGTGCTTGGTTCTACCCAGAGGATTACCGAAAAGATATTATTATTAAAATAGTTGAAGAATATAATGATATAGAAACTACTGAAAATAATTATATGCGTCAAAACTTTGCTAATACATTTTTCAGTGCAGATGATTGTAGTAAAATTGGTTATATTCGAGAAGATATTGAAAGAAAATATACACATAAATTAATAAACTTTAAAGAGTATAGTATTTTAATTACAATTCTCTTGTATGCTATGGATAGAATTGCAAATACTGTTGGTCATTATGATGCTTATAGAAAAACAAATCATTTTGAAAAAAAACTAGTACTATCATTAATATTACCTACTAAAAACTTACAAGATAATCAATGCTATAATAAAGATGCTAATCAACTTATTAAAGAAATTAGCTGTGATCTTCTTTACTTGGATCCCCCTTATAATTCAAGACAATATTCAGACACTTATCATTTACTTGAAAATGTTGCTCAATGGCAAAAGCCTGAAGTTTTTGGAATTGCAAGAAAGATGAATCGATCTCATTTAAAAAGTGAGTATTGCCGCACAAATGCGGCAAAAGCATTTGAAGATCTTATTCATAATGCAAAAGCTAAATATATATTACTCTCTTATAATAATATGTCTGAAAAAGGTAATGCTCGATCAAATGCTAAAATAGCAGACAGTGATATTATACGAGTATTAAGTAAAAAAGGAAAAGTAAGTATTTTTGAAAAGGAGTATAAAAGCTTTTCTACTGGAAAAACAAATGTTAATGATAATAAAGAAAGACTATTTCTGTGCAAATGTTTCCAAGATAAATATATTCCATCTCCTTTTAATTATATGGGAAGTAAATTTAAACTATTAGATCAAATAATTCCCTTATTCCCTAATAGTAAAAAATTTCTAGATCTATTTGCTGGTAGTGGTACTGTTGGTATAAATAGTAAATCATCAAAAATTATTCTAAATGATAAGAATACACAATTAATAGAACTTATTTCCTATATAAGAGAAACTGATCTATCTACTATTATAAATAAGTTAAATAAAATTATTGATACATTTAATTTATCTAATACTTCTACTAATGGCTATTCTTTTTACCATTGTAATAGTAGCATTGGGTTAGCAGAATACAATAAATCTCATTTTTTAGAGCTTCGAGAAACCTATAATAAGCTATGCCACAGTAATGTAGAGAATAAATACATTCTACTTTATGCACTTATTATATTTTCATTTAATAATCAAATCCGATTTAATCGCAAAGGTGAGTTTAATCTACCTGTTGGGAAAAGAGATTTCAATGATAATATGTTGAAAAAACTTATACTATTCTCCAATAGAATAAAAGAAAAAAATATTATATTTAAATCCTTAGATTTTAGAAATATTAATTTAGATGAAGTAGACCAAGATACATTTATATATTGCGATCCGCCTTATTTAATTACTAATGCCACCTATAATGAAAATAATGCTTGGACACAAAATGATGAAATTGATTTATTAGAATTTTTAAATATTGCAAATAAAAAAGGTTTCAAGTTTGCATTATCAAATGTACTAATCAGCAAAAATAAAGAAAATAGTTTACTTATTCAATGGATTAAGCAAAATAACTATACGTGTCATTACTTAAATAAAAATTATGCTAATAGTAATTACCAAAGAAAAAATAAAGATACTATAACACAAGAAGTTTTAATTACTAACTACTAAGGACTTAACTATGTATAAAAATATCCCATATAAAAGTTTTTGTTGGGTTATAGGAACAACCAGTTTTAGAACAGCTCAACTTAATTTTAAAATTGAACAGCAACTATCTCTACTTAACAAGTTTTATAACTTGCAATCAGATTGGCATTGGGATAATGCACTACAAGAACAGTTCTATAATTTTATGCAAGATAATAATTTTTTATCAGGTGATGCAACAAGAAAGGATAAAGATGCAAGAGAGAAAACTTCTGGATTAGTAAATATTGGGCTTATCAATAGTGATCGTACTTTAACCAATGTTGGCAAAAAGTTGCTTTCTATCTCTGAAAAAAGTAACTTTAATGATGACAATATATTTAATATTAGTCGTGATAGTTTTATTTATTTCAAGCAACTATTAAAAATGAGTATATGTATTAATGATAACTATGTACGACCATATATTATATTAGTGCGTTTACTCATTGAATTAGGCTATCTTAATAATGATGAATTAACATTCTTGGTACCATTAATTGTAGATGAAGAAAGTTTTGAGCGTATTTGCAAAAATATTAAATCATATCGTCTAAATAAAGCTAATATTGATGATATTATTTTTGATAATTTATTAAATAAAAATAACTACAAAGAAGCTTTACAATTATTTTTACAAAACCCAGTAGATAAAGATCTTATCTGTACTATTGGAATGAATAGGAAAAGCCGTCAATACGATAAAAATTACTATGATCTATACCTAAGTTTATATAATGTATTTTTAAATCATAATAAAGATTATGAAAGCCTACTCGAAGCTACTAATTCAGTAAAACAAAAAACTTACTGGAAAAATTTTCTTTTTAAAAATTCTACTATAAGATACATTAGAAAATATAAAGAAAACTCCATAAATATCGATAATCCTTTTACCCAATGTAAGACTGAGGAACAGTTTAAATCAACTTTCTTTAAGTATTTACACGTGTTCAAAGCAAAAGCAACATTACTTGATTACTTTGATCTAAATAGACGATATTTTAACCTTACAGAAACACTTATTTTTAAAGATAGTACTATTTTATTAGATACTGTTCCTAAATTTTACTTTATGGAAATAAAAGAAAAACTATCAAAAATATGTTTTTCTTCTGATGATAACTTATACGAAGATGTACCATTAGATAGCATATCAAATATATTTAATGTTGATATAAACAATGTCTACAAAGAAATATCTAAACAATTAGGTATCACACTTGAAAACTCCCAGCAAGTTAAAAAATATATCGAAAATGAACGATTGCATCGTTTTTCTGACCTAATAAATAATAAATTTCCTGATCGTATACTTATAGAATTGCTCAGCTGTTTTGAAGAAAGAAACGATAAACGTATCGAATATCTTGTTACAGATGATGCAACAATTCCAACGATCTTTGAATATATTCTCGCTATTATTTGGTATAAGGTAAGTGAGAAAAAAGGTAATATTTTAGATTTTATGAAATTATCGCTTGATGCTAACTTATTACCAAAAAGTCACGCTGCTGGCGGTAGTGCAGATATTGTTTATCATTACAGTAAATCAACAAATTATCCTGAACATAGTTTACTTATTGAGGCTACGTTATCTGATAAAACAAATCAACGTAGAATGGAAATGGAGCCTGTATCTCGCCATTTAGGTGATCATAGAATAAATTCTGATAATCCTTTTGATTATAGTTTGTTTATAAGTACTTATTTAGATGCTAATGTTATTAATGATTTTAGATATAGAAAAATTATTCCATATATAAAAGGTAATAATACTATTGATGGTATGAAAATAATTCCATTGGATACCCACACAATAAAAAATATTATCCGATCAAAACTGACATATTCTGAACTCTATACTATTTTTGATGATAATTATAATAAAGATATTAGCACTCAAAAATGGCATTTAAACTTGGTGCAAGACATCATAAAATAACTAACTAAATAACCCACACCGAAATTTCCACAAAAATTCCGGCGTGGCTTTTGGGGCTATGCGTATGGAAGCGGGTGAAGTTTGAGCGGTAATTTTGTGCCGTTTAGGTTGGCAAAAATGGTGCTTTCTGTTGGAGATTCTTCGTTGAGAACCGCTTGAATCCAAAGTTTGCGGTCGTGGATGATCGCCATTAGCACAGTGCCTGTTGGGCGTTCGCCGCTGTCTAGTTGTTGCAGTAGTTGAAGACCACTAATTTCTGTGCATTCAGTTTCTGCACAAAAAACAAACATCGCTCGTTTGTTTGCGCCACGATATTTCGCTCGTGCCACCCCTTCTTGTCCGATGTAGCAACCTTTGGTGAAGGATACGCAGTCGCCGATTTCCTGTAAATTCAAGGCTTGCGGTAAAAATTGATCCTGCGTTGCCTCCGTAAGTTGTGGAATACCATTTTTTAGCAAGGCAATTTGCCATTCTGTGGCGTTCTCTGTGGCGTCAACGGTTGGGGCATTTTCTTGATTGAAGAAAAATACACGAATACCGTTTAAGAAATCGAAGGTTGCTGTTGATTGTGCCATTGGCTCGCCATTTAGCGTGCCGAGTAAAACGCCCGTCGCTGGCGTAAAGGCTACGCTGGAAAAAATGGCATATTTTTGTAAGTGCGCCAGTGTGCTGGCAAGGCTTTCCTGTGGCATTAGGGTAAACAGACTTTCATCGCTCGCTTTGTATAGCTGAAAAATGGAATGCACTTTGCCTTTGGCATCACAGTTGGCTGCCAATGTGCTAGCGTTAATGGCGAGTTTTTGTACATCACAAGTTAATTGCCCTTGCAAAAATTTCACCGCATCACTGCCGTGAATATGCAAGGCTTGATAATTGCTTAGTAAATAATGCATTTTTTACTCCAAATTTTGAATTTGTTCACGCATTTGCTCGATCAGCACTTTTAACTCCACTGCACTGGCCGTTACGCTGGCGTTAATGGATTTCGATGCCAGTGTGTTTGCCTCACGGTTTAATTCTTGCATCATAAAATCCAATTTACGCCCCACTGCGCCGCCTTTTTGTAAAATATGGCGGATTTCTTTCACGTGTAACTGTAAACGATCCAGCTCTTCTGCCACGTCTAAACGCTGGGCAAGCATTACCATTTCTTGCTCAAATCGCTGTGGGTCCGCTTCCAGTTGCGCTTCTTCAAAACGTTGTTGTAAGCGTTGACGCTGCCAATTTAGCACGTCAGGCATTGCTTTTTGTACGTGCGCAATTTCCATTTCAATGCCTTGCAAACGCTGTTCGATCACGTCGCTTAATTTTTCCCCTTCACGCGCTCGAGATTGAATAAACGCCGCCAATGTTTCATCAAAGCCCACAAGCAACGCTTGAGCGATAGCGTCTAAATCTTGCTCCGCTGGCGTAACCACGCCTGGATAACGCAATACGTCCATTAGCTGAATTTCTCCCCCTGCGACTTTTTGCAGTTCGGTCATTGCATTTAAAATTTGCGTGGCGAGCGGATAATTTATATTCAACGCTGCATCGGCTACTGGGGCTAATTCCACACGTAAAAAGCACTCTACTTTACCACGACTTAGGCTATTGCGCAGTTTTTCACGCAAAACGTTTTCCAACTGGCGAAAGCTTTCAGGCAAACGGAAACTGGTTTCTAAGTAACGCTGATTAACGGAGCGCATTTCCCAAATGGCGGTCCCCCAAACAGCTTTCATTTCTTCACGAGCAAAGCCCGTCATACTGTATAACATCATAAAATCCTTGATTAAAAAGCCCTACTACAGGCGGAAATTGAACGGCGCTATTGTACTGTTAAATTTCTTTTCTGTCAGTTTGCGTGTTAAAATGTCGCACTTTTTTGCCCCCAAAGGTTTTCTTTAAGGGGCGTTCAAATAAGGAATAATTTATGCAAACAATGCAAACCTCACGCCCTGAAAATCGCCCTTTTGACGCAATGCGTCCTTTGCAAATCACTCGCCACTACACCAAGCATGCCGAAGGTTCAGTGCTGGTTGAATTTGGGGCAACCAAAGTGCTTTGTACGGCAACCATTGAAGACAATGTGCCACGCTTTTTAAAAGGGCAAGGCAAAGGCTGGATCACCGCCGAATATGGAATGTTGCCACGTTCAACCCATAGCCGTATGCAACGTGAGGCGGCCAAAGGCAAACAAAGCGGTCGCACGATGGAAATTCAACGTTTGATCGCCCGTGCATTGCGTGCGATGGTGGATTTAACTCAGCTTGGCGAACGCACCATCACCCTCGACTGCGATGTCATTCAAGCAGACGGCGGCACACGCACGGCAGCCATTTCAGGCGCAGCGGTCGCATTAAGTGATGCCATTAACGGTTTAGTCGCCAGTGGTGCTTTGGCACAAAGCCCTATTAAAGGCTTGGTTAGCGCCGTTTCTGTGGGAATTGTGAACGGTCAAGCGGTGTGTGATTTAGAATACATTGAAGACAGTCAAGCAGACACCGATATGAACGTGGTGATGTTTGAAGACGGCAGAATGATCGAAGTGCAAGGCACCGCAGAGGCGGAACCCTTTAGCTACGATGAGTTGCTCAACTTGCTTGCACTCGCTCGTGGCGGCTGCACACAAATTTTTCAAGCTCAACGCAATGCCTTAGCAGATAACGCTTAACACCCCATAACGCAGGCCGGAATTTTCAAAAAAATTTTATTTATTCCAGCCTGCCTTTTTTTTATTTTCTACGCAAAAAAGGATATGAAATGAATTATTTCGGTCGCATTATCGGCGCCATTCTTGGCTATAAATTTGGTGGATTTTTTGGACTGCTCGCAGGTTTCTTTTTAGGTTATTTGGCGGATAAAAAAATCTATGAACTCGGTCACGTGCGTTCTAGCATTTTTGGTGGTCGCTTAACACGCCAATCCCTTTTTATGCAAACGACTTTTGCAGTGCTAGGGCATCTGAGCAAAGCCAAAGGCCGTGTAACACGTGAGGACATCGCTCTTGCCAACAATTTGATGAACCAAATGCAGTTGGATGTGAACGGTCGCAAAGTGGCTCAACAGGCGTTTAATTTTGGTAAAGATAACGAATTTCCGCTACGCACAGCCATTCGTGAATTTGCCAATGCTTGCCGAGATCGCAGAGATCTGTTGCGAATGTTTTTATCCGTGCAGGTGAAAGCCGCCTTTATTGATGACGTGCTAGACCCACGAGAATTGGAAGTGCTGTACGTTATCGCCGAAGAATTGGGTGTAAGTCGTGGGCAATTTGATCAAATGATTGCAATGGAAATCGCCGCTCGCCACTTCTCTCGTGGCTTTCAAGGTGGTTTTGGCGGCTATCACCAACAAGACACGGAAGGCTTTCACGATTATCACCAGCAACGAGCCTACACACAATCAGGCCCAACCCTTGATGATGCTTACAAAGTGCTTGGCGTGAGCGAAAACGATGACCGCCAAACCGTTAAAAAAGCCTACCGCCGTTTGATTTTGGAAAATCACCCAGACAAACTGGTTTCTAAGGGCTTACCAAAAGAAATGCTGGAACTGGCCAAAGAAAAAACCCAGCAAATTCAAGCAGCGTACGAGCTTATTTGTAAAGCCAAAGGCTGGCGCCGTTAATGCGTGTTATTCTCGCCCCAATGCAAGGGGTTTTAGATGCCTTTATGCGAGAAATTTTAACGCAATCAAAGGCTTATGATTTGTGCGTTACCGAATTTGTGCGCGTGGTAGAAAGCCTCTTGCCCGACAAAACCTACTACCGCCTTTGCCCTGAATTACACCATCAAGGCTACACCAAAAGCGGTACGCCAGTGCGCGTGCAATTACTCGGTCAGCACCCTGATTGGCTTGCTGAAAATGCCGTGCGAGCCATCAATTTAGGCTCACACGGTATTGATCTCAACTGCGGCTGCCCCTCAAAAACCGTCAATGGCAGTCAAGGTGGCGCCTCGTTACTTAAAGATCCTAATCTCATTTACCGTGCCACGCTCGCCCTAAGAAAGGCACTCGGCAAAGAAAACCAGTTAAGCGTGAAAGTGCGTCTTGGCTGGGATTCCCCTGAGCATGCCTTTGAAATTACTGACGCAGTGGAACAAGGCGGTGCCGATGAAATCGCCATTCATGGTCGCACCAAAGCGGACGGCTACAAAGCGGAGGCCATCAACTGGCAAAAAATTGGTGAATGCCGTCAACGGCTCAATATTCCTGTGATTGCCAACGGCGAAATTTTCACCTTTGCAGACGGCGTGCGTTGCCGTGAAATCACAGGCTGTACGGATTTAATGGTAGCTCGTGGCGCATTGAACGTGCCAAATCTCGCCCAAGTACTTAAAGAAAATGCCCCCATTTTAGAATGGGAAAAAGTACAGCAGTTACTCATTCAGTACGCACAAGTGGAGAACCGTTACGACACAGGCTTTTACCACGTGGCTCGTATCAAACAATGGTTACAATATTTGAAAAAAGCCTATCCGCAAGCAGAGGCGTTATTTGACAAAGTCAAACGCTTAAAATCGGCAGATGAATTACGCCAAGCCTTAGCGAACTTCTAAAAAAAGACGTTGATAATCAACGTCTTTTTTAGTTTCTGTCAAACGTTATGGTACGGTCGCCACTACGCCAAAACCTGTTTTCACACCTTGCACTTGATACGATGTATCCGCACTGATCAACGCCGTTTGCCCTGCTTTTAGGGTTAAACATTCATCGCCACAGGTGAGCTGTAATTCACCTTGCATTACAAGCAAAATCTCAATTTGTTCAGCGTAATGTTCAAATTTTTCTAAATTATTCCAGCGTAGCTCAATTAACGCAAAATCAGGCACATCAACCGTCAACGGCAAAAAGCCTGTTTGATTTTCCATTGCCTGCCCCACTTTGGGCGTGATCGCTTGGCAGTCGACTATCGCCACAAGCGCAGGAATATTGACAAATTTTGGGGTTAAACCGCCACGAATAACGTTGTCCGAGTTCGCCATTAGTTCAATATTTTGCCCACGCAAATAAGCATGCGGAATGCCTGCCCCTTGAAAAATGCTTTCGCCCTTGTGCAAATGCACCAAATTAAACAGGTAAAAACTCAGCAAGCCAGCGTCTAGCTTATCTTCCGTGATCCCCAAACGTTGCATACTAAATAGCACCCAATACGTTGGCTCGTTTTCTTTCAGCAAACCTTGATCAAAATCCGCTTGGGCAGCCTTCACAATCGGCATCAACCAATGGTGCAGTTGCATTTGATCCGCCTGCATTACGAAAGCATAGAAATCCGCTACGCTGGAATTTTCTAATTTTTTTTGCAAACTTGCCAAAGACGGATATTGTGCCAATATCGCCAAAATATCCGATTTTGCTTTAAAACCGTGCAGCAGCCAAAATTCTGACAAGGCGAGCATCATTTCAGGCTTATGGTTGTCGTCTTTGTACGTACGCATTGGATCGTTTAACGCAATCCCCTGCTGGTTTTCTCTCGCAAAGCCTTGTTCAGCTTGGATTTTAGTCGGATGTAATTGAATGGAGAGTGGATCTGCCACATCCAAAATTTTCAATAAAAACGGCAAGTTATCACCGAACGTGGCACGGCTTTTTTGCCCTAAAATATCAGGATTTTGCTGTAAAAAGCTATCGAGCGGCTGCCATTGCTCATCAACGAAAACTCGTGATGGCAAGCTGGAATGCGCCCCAAGCCAGTATTCCGCATTCGGTTGCTCTTTCGAGCAATTCAGCAGATCCCCTAAATAATCACGTCCGCCCCAAACGTAGTGTTGCACATCCCCTTGTAATGGGTAAATTTTTTGTTTCATTTTTCTCTCTTGTATTTTGTCTGGTTTGCTATTGTTGGTTTGGCATTGTTTTGCCGTTGATAAATTGAAAAATTCGCTCTTTGTCCGCAGGGTTAGCCAATACGGCAGTCATTCGTTTACCGTTAGTCAGATCGATCACAAAAATATTATTTTCCGTTAAATTCAATGCCTTAACTTTTTTATAGTCCACGAAAATATTATCTACAAGCATTCCCGTTTGTTTAAATAGCAAGCGTGGTGAGCGAAAAAACGCAAAGTACAGGCTTTGCAACACCACAATAGCCAGCATGAATATCGTCATTGGTGCGATTTGTCCTTTGCTTTGGAAAATAATCACCATAATTAATGCAATAAAAATGAAGACATCGAGTTTTGCTCGTTTTTTAAGCGGAATTGCTAGTAGTGTATCCCCTTTACTGCGTGGAACGATATATTGATCCCACAACATATAGATGAAAAATCCAAGAATACAAAGGATTAAAACAATATTGACCATACCGATACCATAAAATAAAACAGAAAAAGCGACGCCAGAATAAACAGAATTGTTTCGTTTATTCCGACCTCGCTTATAAGCGTTTACTAACGATTGACTACGCTAATACGCCTGTTGCTGCACCTAAAATACCGATAGCAAAAATACCAATGATAATCCAAAGTGCGTTCACACGATTACGTAACAACCACATACAAGCAAAAGTACACAGTAGTGGCAATAAACCTGGCATTAGGCTGTCTAGGATATTTTGAACGGTAGTCACTTGCGTTGTACCGTCTTGTTTTTCAATCACAGATACCACGAGTGGCACGTTGATAGATGTCCATTTTTGTACCAATGCCCCCATAATGAACAAGCCGAGAATGGATGCACCTTCGGTTAGTTTTTGTAATAAACCGCCAGACATATCTTGTACTACGTCCAAGCCTTTTTTATAGCCGTAAACAACACCGTAGTAGCGAGTGGCTAAACGTAACGCATTGAATAATACGAAGAATAACAATGGTCCAAGAATGCTACCCGTGATTGCTAAGCCCGCACCAAGTGCAGCGAATACTGGACGTGCAGTCCCCCAGAAAATTGGGTCCCCCACGCCAGCTAATGGCCCCATTAAGCCCACTTTAATACCATTGATTGCACCATCATCAATTTCTTTACCGTTGGCACGTTCTTCTTCCATCGCAATGGTTACACCAAGAACTGGTGCTGCCATAAATGGCTGAGTATTGAAAAATTCTAAGTGACGTTTGATGGCATCTTTGCGTTCTTGTGAGTTTGGATCTGGGTACAAGCGTTTAATGACAGGTACCATTGAGAATGCCCAACCCAATGCTTGCATACGTTCAAAGTTCCAAGAACCTTGGAAAAGGTTAGAGCGAATTACGACTTTGTTTAAATCGCTTTGAGTTACTTTTTTCATTTCAGTTGTCATTGTCAAAATCCTTAGTCTAAACGGTTGTCAAGGTTATTGCCGTTTGAAACGACTTGTACTACTTGTTGGCTTTTGTTGTATTTAGGGTGAAGTTGGATGTAAAGCACAGCCATTACGCCACCAAGAACACCTAACGCAACTAAGTTGAAGTTTGTGAAGGCTGCGATAACAAAACCAGTATAGAAGAATGGCATTAAGTGGCCTGCACGCATCATATTGATAACCATTGCATAACCGACCACGGCGATGATACCACCACCAATTTTAAGACCATTTGTCACTACAGGTGGGATAGCGTGAAGTAATTCTTGAACGCCTGATGTACCCGCAGTCATTGCTACGATTAACGCAGGAATAGCAATACGCATTGCTTGCAGTAAAAGTGCGGTACAGTGAACCCAGCTCAACCAAGTTAAGTTACCATCACGGATTGAGCGATCAGCAGCGTGTTGGAAACCAACAGTGATCGCACGCACAACATAAGTTAATACTTGACCAGCGGCTGCGAGTGGAATCGCAAGAGCGATACCAGTTGAAATGTCTTGTTTACCAACAATAACAAGAATAGTTGAAACCACAGAGGCTAACGCCGCATCTGGTGCCAGTGCCGCACCGATGTTCATCCAGCCAAGTGCAAGAAGTTCTAATGAGCCACCAACGATGATACCTGTTTTAAGATCCCCTAATACTAAACCGATTAAGGTACAAGCGATCAATGGGCGATGGAACTGCCATTCATCAAGGATAGATCCCATACCTGCAATACAGGATACGAGGAATACAAGTACAATTTGTAAAGTTGAAATTTCCATAAACGGTTTCCTTATTAAGCGATTAAATTATTTTTCTTTAATAAATCCATCATATATTGACGGGTATCATTAGAAACTTTACGAACGTCTAGCTCAACGCCCATTTTGTCGATAGCTTCAAAGGCCGCAATATCTTTATCGTCCACAGCCACCGCACTGGTAATCATTTTCTTACCTTCTTTGTACGCCATACCACCGATATTGATTGATGGCATTTTTACGCCAGCTTCAAGTAAGGTTAGAACATCTGTTGGGTTCGTGAACAACAACATCATACGTTCATCGGCGTACTCTGGGTTATTCCAAACACGGATCATTTTCTCAACATCAACCACGTGTGCAGTAACACCTGGAGGTGCTACACTTTTTAGCATTGTGGTACGTACGGTATCTTTCGCTACGTCATCACTAACCACAACAATGCGTTTAACTTTACTTTCTTTTGTCCAACGTGTTGCCACTTGTCCGTGAATTAAACGGTCATCGATACGAGCAAGCCCAACCACAAGGTTACCTTCTTTGTCTGATGCAACCGCTTCTACAGCCACTGGCTGTACTGCTTGTGGTGCTACTGTTTCTTCTTCTGATTCTTGGAATTTCAAGGCTCGCACACCAAAGCGACCAGACTCTAAGGCAATTTCTACTAGTTCGGATAGGCTCGGCTCGTCATCACGTCCCATAAAGGTTTCTACCAGCATAGGGACGTTAACACCAGTAACCACATCCATACTGTCTTTGCCGTCTGCTACACGGTTAGCTGCGTTAAATGGACTGCCACCCCAAGTATCCACGAGAAAAAGCACTTCATCACAATGTGATAATGAAGTGCTTAATTGCTCTTCATATTTTTTAATGATGCTTTCCGCATTTTCACCTGGAACAAAGTCAATGGTAGCAACGTTTTCTTGCTCACCGATCAACATCTCCGTGGTTTTCAGCAACTGATTCGCTGCTTTACCGTGCGTAGCAATTATTATCCCTATCGTCATAACGACTCCTCTAAAATTAGCTGTAGGTAAAAATAATAAGTCGCCCCTAGCAGCGACTAAGATCATTTTTCGTTCTGCCGAGCATTCTGCAAAACGGCACTATTTTACGGAAAATAGTCAAAAATAGTAGTTTTGTTGTGTGATCTAGATCACACTTTGAGAAAAAAGTTGAACTTTGCCTAGAAAAAATTTTCTAGCCTATTAAAAAATGTACAAAAAGTTTATAAAAAACGTAGGTCGGAATATTTGCAAAAATTCCGACCTACGTTTTTTTAGAAATTTAGAAAAGTGGCGTCAACCTACAACAAATCTCGCCGCCCCATAAATGAGTGGCTCAACGTGGTTCCATCTACGGTTTCCAGCTCGCCTCCCACAGGAATGCCGTGAGCAATGCGTGTAACTTTAATCTGGTACTGATGACAAAGCTCCGCTATATAATTTGCCGTAGCATCGCCCTCCACTGTTGGGTTGGTCGCTAAAATGACTTCTTTAAAATGCTCCGTTTGCAACCGCTGGTGCAGTTTGTCCAAGCCAATTTCTCGTGGACCAATGCCATCAAGCGGCGACAAATGCCCCATTAGCACAAAATAACGGCCTGAAAACTGTCCCGTTTGCTCAATAGCCTGAATATCCACAGGCTGCTCCACTACGCACAACAAACCGCTTTGCTGGCGGCGTGGGTTACAACAAATAACGCAAACCTCTTCTTCGGTAAAGGTTTGGCACTGCTCACAATGCCCAATTTCCGCCATCGCTGTTTGTAAACTTTTCGCCAATGCCACAGCCGCCGGACGGTTGCGTTGCAGTAAATGGTATGCCATTCGTTGGGCGGATTTAGGCCCAACACCTGGCAAGCAGCGTAAGTGGTCGATTAAGGTTTCAAGCAATGGACTGGTTTGCATAATTTCTCCAATAAAAACGCACCACAGAACGTGGTGCGTGTAAGTTTTGTTGATCGTTCAATTAAAATGGCATTTTAAAGCCAGGTGGTAAGCCCATTCCAGCGGTAACGCCTTTCATTTTTTCTTTTTGCAATTCTTCTGCACGGCGAACGGCATCGTTAAAAGCTGCGGCGATCAAATCTTCCAACATTTCACGGTCATCTTCCATCAGTGATGGGTCGATTTCCACACGGCGGCAGTTGTGCGCACCGTTAATGGTAATTTTGACTAAGCCTGCACCAGATTCGCCTGTCACTTCTAATTGCGCCACTTCTTCTTGCATTTTTTGCATACGCTCTTGCATTTGTTGCGCTTGTTTCATTAAGTTGCCTAAGCCACCTTTTCCAAACATTTCATTTTCCTTGTTTATCATTAAAAAACGCACGCCATTCTAGCGAAAAAAATTCCTGCGTGCTAGTCATTCAAAACAAGAGTAACATTTGCACTTGTGGATTTTGCTAGGTCGGAATTTTTTGAAAAATTCCGGCCTACGCTTTTTGTGCTACACTATGCCCTTTTTATTACGCCCCTTTTTATTTGCTTTTGCCCTGCACGGAGCCGTTATGCGTTTATTTGTTGCCGAAAAACCCAGCCTTGCCAAAGCCATTGCGAACGCCCTACCCAAACCGCAAAAGCGTGGGGACGGCTACATTGAATGTGGCGACAATAATGTGGTCACTTGGTGTGTGGGGCATTTGTTAAGCCAAGCCGAACCAGACGCTTACGACCCACGCTACCAACGCTGGAATTTGCACGATTTACCCATTATCCCCAACCAATGGCAATTCATTCCACGCAAAGGCGTTGAAAAACAACTAAAAACAGTGGTGAAACTTATTCACCAAGCCCAAATTATCGTTCACGCAGGCGACCCTGACCGCGAAGGGCAACTACTGGTGGACGAAGTTTTTCACTACGCCGGAATTTCCAAAGAAAAAATGCAACAAATTGAACGTTGTTTAATCAACGATCTAACCCCAGCCGCCGTTAGCAAAGCCCTAAACCAACTGCGCCCCAACCGTGATTTCCAAGCCCTTTCTATCTCCGCCCTTGCTCGTGCCAGAGCGGATTGGCTTTACGGCATAAATTTAACTCGTGCCTATACGCTGTTTGGGCGCAGTGCGGGCTATCAAGGCGTATTATCCGTTGGACGAGTACAAACGCCCGTGCTGGGTTTAGTGGTGCGCCGAGATGAAGAAATTGAGCATTTCGTGCCGAAAGATTATTTTGAAGTGCAAGCTTTTATTAAAACCACCGACCCTAGCTCACCTTTTTTTAACGCACCGCCTTTCACCGCCCTTTGGCAGCCCAGCAAGCATTGCGAAAATTATCAAGACGAAGAAGGGCGAGTGCTTTCACGCTCGCTGGCGGAGCTTGTGGTTAAACGTATCACCGAACAACCCGCCACCGTTACCCAATACGAAGACAAAAAAGAAACGGAAACGGCACCGCTCCCTTATTCGTTGTCCAGCTTACAAATTGACGCAGCTCGCCAATTACAGCTTTCCGCCCAAGCAGTGCTGGATTGCTGTCAAAATTTATATGAAAAACATCAACTTATCACATACCCTCGTTCTGATTGCCGTTATTTACCAGAAGAACAATTTCAAGATCGCCATAAAATTTTACAGGCTATTCAAACTCATTTACCCCAATATCAGCCCTTGCCTGAAATCATTGATGAAAGCCGTAAAAACCGTGCGTGGAACAGTAAAAAAGTCGAGGCACACCACGCCATCATTCCTACCGCTAAAACGGCGAACTGCAACCTAAACCACAACGAACAGCAAGTGTACCAACTCATCGCTCGCCAGTATTTAATGCAATTCTGCCCTGATGCAGACTATCGCAAACGCAAAATCACCTTAAACATCGCAGGCGGCACGTTCATCGCCCAAAATCGCCAATTACAAGACGCGGGCTGGAAAAGCCTACTCGGCAAAGAAGCGCAACTCGACCAAGAAACCAACGCCCCAAAAATCTACGCCGTAAAAAAAGGCGATATTTTGTTTTGCGAGAAAGGTGAACTTTTATGCAAAAAAACACAGCCTCCACGCCCATTTAGTGATGCTACACTACTCTCCGCAATGACGGGCATTGCACGTTTCGTTCAAGACAGCAACTTAAAAAAAATCCTCCGCGCAACCGATGGCTTAGGCACAGAGGCCACACGTGCAGGTATTATAGAATTACTGTTTAAACGTAATTTTCTCACCAAAAAAGGGCGGCATATCCAAAGTACTCCCGCAGGTCGTGCCTTAATTCACGCCTTACCAGCCCTCTCTACTCAGCCTGATCTCACTGCCGAATGGGAACAAACGTTGGATAAAATGAGCAAAAAAGAAGCCAATTATCAATCCTTTATGCAACAACTGATTCAGCTTTTGCCTTCACTGTTGCAACATCCACAGCCCCAAGCATTGCAACATTTCGCCCAAGTGGCACGACAAATGCCACAAACTGCCAAAACTTATAACAAGGGGAAAAAACGCAAACCTTAAAATTCGCTTAAAAAAACTTCAAACGAAAAAATATGATAAAAAACGCTTGCACGCATTTTTAAAAATCAGTAATATCCGCACCGTTCTTTTCGCTAGCCGAAAAGATTATTTTTTGTAAGTTTAAAATTTAGAGAAATAAAATGTACGAATTCCTACTTATTGCCTACTTAGTTGTTTCTGTTGCCTTAATTGGCTTCGTTCTTGTTCAACAAGGAAAAGGTGCAAGTATGGGAGCGTCATTTGGTAGCGGTGCGTCAGGCACATTATTTGGCTCACGTGGTGCTGGTAACTTCTTATCACACACTACTGCTGTTTTAGCGACCGTGTTTTTCTTAATTAGTATTGTTCTAGGCAACTTAAATTCTCACCACGGTGAAAAACAAGAAAGTTCGTTTGAAAACTTGTCAAAAGTTGCGACACAAGTAGAACAATCACTTCCTGCTAAAAAAGCAAATACAGATATTCCGCAATAACGGAATATCTCATCAGTACGCTCTGGTGGTGGAATTGGTAGACACGCTATCTTGAGGGGGTAGTGTCCAAAGGACGTGCGAGTTCAAGTCTCGCCCAGAGCACCAAACAAATTACCTAGAAAATATCATTATAAAAACTAAAAATTTGTTTATAGAATAATAAAAGCAAAATGGATTTTAAATACCATTTTGCTTTTTTGTTCATGGATAATTTTTAAGAATATTCCAGCCTAACTATTTAGGCTGGAATTTTTTTGAAAATTTTACTTGATTTTTAGAAAACTAGGCTTATTTAGGTAGTCTCCATTGTTTTTTATCCAAAAAAACACGAGTTTATAACCTAAAAGGGGTAATTATGAATATTGAAAAATTTACCAGTAAATTCCAACAAGCCCTTAATGAAGCGCAATCCCTTGCACTCAGGCAAGACAATCAATTTATTGAACCTGTGCATTTAATGATGGCATTATTGCAACAACAAGATGGCTCCATCGCACCGATTCTCACCGCCAGTGGCGTGAACCTTGCCACATTCCGCAGCCAATTAACGGCGGCAATGAACAAATTACCAAAAGTTTCAGGCACAGGCGGCGATGTACAAGTTTCTCGTAACTTACTGAATTTATTAAACCTTTGCGACAAAATCGCACAAAAAAATAACGACAAATATATTTCATCAGAAATTTTCTTGCTCGCCGTAATGGAAAGCAAAGATGATTTAAGCAAAATTTTAATTGAAAGTGGCGCGACCAAAGAACAATTAAACCGTGCCATTCAAAGCATTCGCGGAGGCGACAGCGTGAACGATCAAAATGCGGAAGACAACCGCCAAGCATTGAAAAAATATACCATCGACTTAACCGAACGTGCAGCAAACGGCAAACTTGATCCGGTTATCGGTCGTGATGAAGAAATTCGTCGCACTATTCAAGTTTTACAACGCCGTACCAAAAATAACCCTGTATTAATCGGCGAACCAGGTGTGGGTAAAACCGCCATCGTAGAAGGTCTTGCCTTGCGTATCATCAACGGTGAAGTGCCAGAAGGGTTAAAAGACAAGCGTGTACTTTCCCTTGATATGGGCGCGTTAATCGCTGGGGCAAAATTCCGTGGCGAATTTGAAGAACGTTTAAAAGCCGTTTTAAAAGAAATTGGTCAAGAAAACGGCCGCATTATTTTGTTCATTGATGAAATTCACACAATGGTGGGTGCGGGTAAATCAGACGGTGCAATGGATGCTGGCAACTTGTTAAAACCGTCCCTTGCACGTGGTGAATTACACTGCGTGGGTGCAACCACTCTTGATGAATACCGTCAATACATTGAAAAAGATCCTGCACTAGAACGCCGTTTCCAAAAAGTGTTAGTGGATCAACCAAGCGTGCAAGACACCATCGCTATTTTGCGTGGACTTAAAGAACGCTATGAAATTCACCACCACGTGGAAATTACGGACCCTGCCATTGTTGCAGCGGCCACGCTTTCTAACCGCTACATTACGGATCGTCAGTTGCCTGACAAAGCCATCGACTTAATCGATGAGGCAGCGTCTAGCATTCGTATGGAAATTGACTCCAAACCTGAGCCATTGGAAAAATTGGAACGCCGTATTATTCAGCTAAAATTAGAAGAAAATGCCCTTTCCAAAGAAAATGACGAGGCCAGTAAAAAACGCCTTGAAATGCTCAAAGATGAGCTTTCTGTGAAAGAAAAAGAATACGCTGAATTAGAAGAAGTTTGGAAAGCAGAAAAAGCCGTACTTTCAGGCACTCAACACATTAAAGTGGAGCTAGAAAACGCTCGCACCCAGCTTGAACAAGCACGCCGTAGTGGCGATTTAAACAAAATGTCTGAATTGCAATATGGTCGCATTCCAGAGCTAGAACACCAGCTCGCTCAAGCGGAAAACGCCGAAAATAAAGATATGGTTCTCGTGCGTAACCGTGTAACCGAAGAAGAAATCGCCGAAGTGGTTTCTCGTGCTACTGGTATTCCTGTTTCCAAAATGATGGAAGGCGAACGTGAAAAATTATTGCGTATGGAAGACGCATTGCACCGCCGTGTGGTTGGGCAAAAAGAGGCGGTAGATGCCGTTTCTAACGCCATTCGCCGCAGCCGTGCAGGGCTTTCCGATCCGAACCGTCCGATTGGCTCATTCCTATTCTTAGGGCCAACAGGGGTTGGTAAAACTGAGCTTTGCAAAACCTTAGCGAGTTTCTTATTTGACGATGAAAACGCAATGGTGCGCATTGATATGTCCGAATTTATGGAAAAACACAGCGTTTCTCGCTTAGTGGGTGCGCCTCCGGGCTATGTGGGCTACGAAGAAGGCGGTTACTTAACCGAAGCCGTACGCCGCCGCCCTTACAGCGTTATCTTGCTTGACGAAGTAGAAAAAGCGAACCCTGACGTATTCAATATTTTACTGCAAGTGCTTGATGACGGCCGCTTAACGGACGGTCAAGGCCGCACCGTTGACTTCCGTAACACCGTTGTGATTATGACCTCAAACTTAGGTTCACATTTAATCCAAGAAAACAAAGATGCGTCATACAGCGAAATGAAAGAATTGGTAATGAGCGTGGTAGGACAACACTTCCGCCCAGAATTTATCAACCGTATTGATGAAACGGTAGTGTTCCACCCATTGGGCAAAGAGGCTATTCGCTCCATCGCCAGCATTCAATTACAACGCTTGGCAAACCGTATGGCAGAACACGGCTACGAATTACAATTCAGCACAGATGCCATTGATTTTGTTGGTAATGTCGGTTACGACCCACTTTACGGCGCACGCCCATTAAAACGTGCGATCCAACAAGAAATCGAAAACCCACTTGCCGAAGAAATTCTCTCTGGCAAATTGTTACCAGGAAAACCTGTCAACATCGGTTACCACGACCACAAAATCACCATCACCCAATAACCCACAAACCGCATCACAAGATGCGGTTTTTTGGGGCTTAAAAAAGCAAGGCCGGAATATTTGACAAAATTTTGTGCAAAATTCCGGCCTTGTGTTTTTTACATTTGGTTAAAACGAGGATTTAAACTGTATTTAATCCGCTGATGAAATAACTTAAATTCGCCGCTACTCGCTCAAAATTTCTTCAATTTTTTCGTTTTCTAAAAACCATTCATCTTCTGTGGCGGTTAGGGTGTCGCGCAGGGTGCGTTGGCGTTGCAGAACATCGGCGAGCTGGGCTTTGTTTTGTGGTTCATATAGGTTTTGGTCGTTGAGTTGGTTTTCCACTTCTGCCAATTCAGCACTGACCTTTTCCATTGTTTGTTCAAGGCGAGCGAGATTTTTACGTAAAGGTGCCACTTGTTGACGCAGCTCTGCCGCTTTGCGTTTTTGAGCTTTGCGATCATTTTCCACTGGAACGGTGCTTTCCGCTTTTGGCGTTTCAGGCACTTCCGTTAACCAGCGTTGGTAGTCGCTTAAATCCCCAGCAAAAGGGGCAACCTGTTGAGCATCCACTAAGTAAAACTCGTCCACCGTGTTGCGCAGTAAATGGCGGTCGTGGGAAACCACTACCACTGAACCTTCAAAATCCACCAGCGCCTCCGTTAAGGCTTGACGCATATCCAAATCTAAGTGGTTGGTCGGTTCGTCCAACAGCAGTAAATTAGGACGTGACCACACGATTAACGCCAGTGCAAGACGTGCTTTTTCGCCACCAGAAAAATCTTTTACTGGCTCTAACACTTTATCCCCTTGAAAAGCAAAACCACCTAAATAATCACGCAAGGCTTGCTCTGGCAATTCTGGGCTAAGCTGTTGCAAATGCCACAATGGGCTTTCGTCTGCACGTAAATTATCCAACTGGTGTTGCGCAAAATAGCCCACCACCACGCCACTAGCTAGGGCAACCGTGCCACTCAATGGCGGAATTTTACCTGCGAGTAATTTAATTAGCGTGGACTTCCCTGCACCGTTTTTCCCCAGCAAACCAATGCGAGAACCTGGTACAAGATTGAGCTGAATATTTTCTAAAATCACTTTCGTTTGCCCAGCATTTTCGTAGCCAGCACTCACTTCACGCATTGTGAGCAAAGGATGTGGCAGTGCCAACGGCTCACGGAATGTGAATTTAAAGGGGCTATCCACGTGTGCGGCGGCGATAAGCTCCATTTTCTCTAAGGCTTTCACTCGGCTTTGGGCTTGTTTAGCTTTCGTGGCTTTAGCTTTGAAACGATTGATGTAGCTTTGCAAATGGGAAATTTTCATTTGTTGCTGGCGATGAAGGGCGTTTTGCTGGGCAAGTTTCGTGGCTCGCTGGCGTTCAAAAGAAGAATAATCGCCTGTGTATTCGTGCAATTTTTGTTGTTCAATATGCAGAATTTTATCCACGATGGGATCGAGAAAATCACGGTCGTGGGAAATTAAAATCAGCGTGCCAGCATATTGGGTTAAGTAGCGTTCTAACCAAATCACCGCATCTAAATCCAAATGGTTAGTCGGTTCGTCCAGCAACAGTAAATCCGAACGGCACAACAAGGCTTGGGCTAAGTTCAAACGCATTCGCCAGCCGCCTGAAAAAGATTTCACAGGCTTAGTTAATTCTTCTTGGGAAAAGCCCAAACCATTTAGCAACGTGCTGGCACGGGCTTGAATCGTCCACGCATCGATTTCATCTAAGGCACTGTGAATATGAGCGATGGCCTCGCCGTTATTTTCAGCGTTGGCTTGGGCAAGCTGGGCTTGCAGTTCGCAATAACGGCGATCGCCCTCTAGGCAATAATCCAATGCAGATATATCCAGTGCTGGTGTTTCTTGGTTCACCCACGCCAGTTGCCAATCTTTCGGCAAGCTGATGTCGCCACTTTCAGGGCTAAGCGTTTTTTTCAATAAACTTAGTAATGAGGATTTACCACAACCATTTTTACCCACCAGCCCCACTTTTTGACCTGGTGCTATCATTGCGTTGGCGTTTTCAAGTAGGTTGGTTGTGCCTTGTCGCAAGGTTAAATTATTAAATAAAATCATAACGTTATAAATAAAAAGCACTCAAATGAGTGCTTTAAAGCCAGTGAAATTAAGCTTTTTTGCTATTTTTAAGCAAGCTAATTATGTAATACGTATTAACAACTGCTAAAAAAGCGTTCAAACCGATAACAGGGTAAGAGTGAATTAAAAAACCATAAACCACAAAAATCATACAGCCAATGGTGTTCGCAATACGAAGTTTGAGAATATCTTTTAATAAAAATGAGCCTGCGACAAATGCAGTGGCTATATAGCCTAAAATTTCAACGAAATCCATACCTTTGCCTTAATGTTTTTTGTAAAAAGGGGGGCAATTATACAAGTAAAGCACAGGTGCGTGAAGCAAAGATCGCTGATTGCCTGACTCCCTTTTCTCAATCCAATTTGAACTCTTTAATCTCATAAAAATCCCCTCTAAACAAAGTTTAAAAGGATTTTTAATCCATTTGGCTAGACCGTTTTATTTGAAAAAATTATGCGGTTTCGCTTGTTTTTTCTAACTGCATTGGCGGAACTTCTCGGCCTCGTGCGGCGTAAAATTCTTGTACAAACTCGTCAAAGGTACCTTCTTCGATGCGTTGGCGGATTTTAGCCATTAGGCGTTGGTAGTAACGCAAGTTGTGAATGGTGTTCAAGCGTGCGCCTAAGATTTCATTACATTTATCCAAATGGTGTAAGTAGGATTTGGTGTAATGTTTGCAGGTGTAGCAGTCGCATTCTGGGTCGAGCGGAGTAACATCATCACGGTATTTGGCATTGCGGATTTTCACAATGCCGTCTGTAACGAATAAATGCCCATTGCGTGCGTTGCGTGTTGGCATTACACAGTCGAACATATCAATGCCACGACGCACGCCTTCTACTAAATCTTCAGGCTTGCCCACACCCATTAAATAGCGAGGTTTGTCTGTTGGTAATTGTGGGCAGGTAAATTCTAAAATGCGGTGCATATCTTCTTTTGGTTCGCCTACGGCTAATCCGCCAACGGCATAGCCGTCAAAGCCGATGTTTTTCAAGCCGTCTAGGGAAACTTGGCGCAATTCTTCAAATACGCCCCCTTGTATGATGCCGAATAAGGCATTTTTGTTGCCGAGTTGGTTGAAGTGATCACGGCAGCGTTGCGCCCAGCGTAAAGACATTTCCATTGAGTTTTTGGTGTAATCGAATGTGGACGGATACGGTGCGCATTCGTCAAAAATCATTACGATGTCGGAACCGAGATCGTACTGAATTTCCATTGATTTTTCTGGTGAAAGGAAAATGCGTTCGCCATTGATTGGGTTTTGGAATTTCACGCCTTCTTCGGTGATTTTGCGCAGTTTGCCAAGACTGAACACCTGAAAACCGCCGCTGTCCGTTAAAATTGGGCGGTGCCATTGCATAAAGTCGTGTAGGTCGCCGTGCTTGCGCATAATTTCCTGTCCAGGTCGCAACCATAAGTGGAACGTATTGCCAAGACAGATTTCCGTTCCTGTGGCCTCCACTTCTTCTGGGGTCATACCTTTAACGGTGCCGTAGGTACCAACAGGCATAAAGGCTGGGGTTTGTACGGTGCATTGTCCTTGTGGACGGTCGAAAGTGAGCGTGCCACGACGTGCGTTGCCGTCAGTTTTGTGTAATGTAAATTTCATAATTTTTCCTTGAATAAACAGTTCGAGGGATGCCAGAATTTTCGCAAAAATTCCGACCTAGGGTTTTAGTAAAAATGAATTAAATGTCGCTTTCCGCTGCTGGATTTTTAGTCACAAACATTGCATCACCGTAGCTGAAAAAGCGGTAGCCTTGTTCCACAGCCTGAGCGTAGGCTTGCATTGTGTGTTTGTAGCCTGCAAAGGCGCTCACCAGCATAATCAGCGTGCTTTCTGGCAAATGGAAATTGGTCACCATTGCGTCAATCACACGGAATTTTTTGCCGGGATAAAGGAAAATCGCCGTGTCGCTGAAAAACGGTGCGATGAGTTCGCCGTTCGTTTCTTCGGCAGCTAAGGCGGCACTTTCTACGGAGCGAACGGACGTGGTTCCCACTGCGATCACACGCTTGCCACGTGCTTTGGTGTCTAAAATCAAGTCCACCACCTCTTGCGGAACTTCGGCGTATTCGCTGTGCATTTTGTGATCTTCAATTTTATCCACTCGCACAGGCTGGAATGTGCCAGCACCCACGTGCAAGGTAACAAAAGCAGTGTTCACGCCTTTTTCTTTCAAGGCTTGCAACATTTCATCATCAAAATGCAACCCTGCCGTTGGTGCTGCCACCGCACCTGGCACTTTGTTGTAAACGGTTTGATAGCGCTCTTTGTCCGCATCTTCATCAGGGCGATCAATATACGGCGGCAGTGGCATATGCCCTGCACGTTGCAATAATTCCAGCAAGGTTTCATCGCCATTTTCCAAGCCCAGCTCAAAAAGTGCATCATGGCGAGCGAGCATTTTCACCGCCACGCCATTGCCTTCACCGAGTTTGTCTTCGCCCAAAATGAGCGTTGAACCTTCCTTCGGTGCTTTGCTGGCACGCACGTGCGCCAAGCAGCGGCGGTCGTCTAAAATACGTTCCACCAGCACTTCCAGCTTTCCACCACTGTCTTTTTTGCCGAATAAACGAGCAGGAATCACACGGGTATTATTAAAAATCAGCAGATCGCCTGCATCAATGAAACTCAGT
This sequence comes from Actinobacillus sp., assembly GCA_020026075.1. Taxonomy (GTDB): domain Bacteria; phylum Pseudomonadota; class Gammaproteobacteria; order Enterobacterales; family Pasteurellaceae; genus Actinobacillus_C. The sequence goes on from JAHHQZ010000002.1 coordinate 82,909, forward strand.
AAATCCGCAAATTTTTTATGTTGGCATTCGCCTGTGCGACCATCTAATTGCAACAAACGGCTGGCTCGGCGTTCAGGGGTTGGATAACGAGCGATGAGATTATCGGGTAAATCAAAATTAAAATCGGAAACTTGCATATTTTTCACGCTATAAAATGAGAAAAAGAAACGGTGTAGTCTATTGCGATTTTAAAGGGGATACAAGCGAAACCACGACGCTGGAATTTTTTTAAAAATTTTAGGCAAAAAAAAGCCCTTTCGAGAGAAAGGGCAAAACTATTTGGAGTCATACTTTTTAGGGTATGGACGGCATTATAATTAATTTTTTTTACATTTGCAACTTTTTTTTAACAAAAAGCCGATTTCTGTAAAGAGTTGCTGAAAAAACCTTCTGTTAACCTTAACAGCTTTGATCTAGATCATTTTTTATTTGTTTAAAGCTGTCTAAAATTTAACTTGTTAACGTTAACAAAGCACATTAACAGAATAACAGGTTCGATTAAGCGGTACGTCCTTTTCCAAACTCCTTTAAGGAAATGATGATGGCATTGTTTAATAAATGGCGTAAAACCAGCCAAGTCTCTTTGACCACTATCGTTGCCCCGATTACTGGCACGATTATCCCTTTAAAAAAAGTTCCTGACACAATTTTAGCTAACAAAATTATTGGCGATGGTATCGCCATTGAACCTACTGGCACAGAGCTCATCGCCCCTTGCGATGGCGTAATTTATCGCATCGCCCCAAGCGGTCACGCATTCTCTATTTCCACATCGCACGATGAAGAACTGTTAATTCACTTTGGTTTAGACACCGTGCAACTCAAAGGCGAAGGGTTCACCGCCTTAGTGAAAGCAGGCGATAGCGTGCAAGCAGGTCATCCGATTATTGAATTGGATCTTGATCGCATTCGCCAAAAAGCGAAATCGCTCATCACGACGGTGTTGGTAAGTAGCCAGCCACACAAATTGCATTTTGATGTTGTCGCAGATGAAACGGTAACCGCTGGGCAATCTGTTATTTTCACCATTGAATCTTAGGGGGTTTGCAATGAACACGCCAACGGTCAACTATTTACACAACCGCAATTACTGGATTTTTAGCGGTTATTTCTTTGTTTACTTCTTCATTATGGCAACCTGTTTTCCATTTTTGGGAATTTGGTTAGGCGATATTAACGGTTTATCTGGTGATGAAATTGGTATCGTGTTCGCCACAATGTCATTTTTTGCTTTTTGTTTTCAGCCAATTTTTGGATTTATTACGGATAAATTAGGCTTGAAAAAATACTTACTGTGGGCGATTGCCTTAGTGTTACTCGGCTATGCACCGTTCTTTATTTATGTGTTCTCGCCACTTTTAAAAACCAATGTGTATTTAGGTGCAGTGGTGGGCGGTGCCTATATGGGTTTTGCCTTTGCAGGCGGTGCAGGGGCAAGTGAAGCCTATATTGAACGTGCCAGCCGTGTGGGAAATTTTGAATACGGCCGTGCGAGAATGTTCGGTATGTTCGGCTGGGGGATTTGTGCCTCCCTTGCTGGCATTTTATACGCCAAAAATCCGGCGTGGGTCTTTTGGCTTGGTAGCGCAGGAGCGGTGGTATTGGTGATCTTAGTTGCACTTGCTCGCCCTGAAGCCAGTGCCACTGCAAAAGTGGTTTCACAATTAACTCGCAACAAAAATGCCGTAAACCTAAAACAAGCCTTTGCTTTGTTGAAACTTCCAACGTTCTGGGCGTTACTCGCTTATGTTGTGGGTGTTGCCTGTACTTATGATATTTTCGACCAACAGTTCGGTAATTTCTTCACCACGTTCTTTGAAACCAAAGCACGTGGTCTGGAAATTTTCGGTTATGTTACCACGATGGGTGAATTTTTGAATGCTTGTATTATGTTCTTCGTGCCGTTAGTAATTAACCGCATTGGAGCGAAAAATGCCTTGCTCATCGCAGGTTCTATTATGAGTGTGCGTATTATCGGTTCAAGTTTTGCGACCGAAGTATGGGAAGTGATCGGCTTGAAAATTCTGCACATGCTAGAAGTGCCATTCTATTTAGTGGGCTTGTTCAAATACATTGCTGATGTGTTTGAAGCACATTTCTCCGCAACTATTTATATGGTGGCTTGTCAATTTATTAAACAAGTGGGCAATATGCTGGCAAGCTCTGTTGTGGGCGGCTGGTATGATCAATTCGGTTACCAACACACTTATTTATTCCTCGGTTTATTTAGTTTAAGTTTCACAATCCTTTCATTCTTCACCTTAAAACGCACCGTTGGGCACGCTCAACGTGCTGATGTTGAAGAAGAAATGAAAGACATTAACGTCAACGCCACAGATAACTAGGAAGCAGATGATGGAATTTACGCATTACTATGAAAATCCACAGGTGTTGCACGTCAACACAACACCACACCACGCTTACTTTATTCCCTGTACCACAGTGGAAGAAGCGAAAAAGCCACGCCGGAATTCTCATTATTTTTTTGAATTAAGCCAAAAACATTGGGACTTCCAATATTTTGCGAGTATTGAAGATTTGCCAGAAAATTTCCTTGAAATTACGCCAAAAGATCGCCTCTTTGTGCCGTCTAACTGGCAGCTTTCTGGTTTTGATCATCACCAGTACACCAACATCAATTATCCGTTCCCTTTTGATCCGTCTTATGTGCCACAGCAAAATCCTTGTGGTTTATACCAGCATGCGTTTTACCTTGAACCTAAGGTGGAAAAACGCTATTTGCTGAATTTTGAAGTGGTCGATAGCTGTTTCTTCTTGTATGTCAATCAACAGTTTGTGGGCTACTCACAAGTGAGCCACGCCACCAGCGAATTTGATGTCACCGATTATGTGCAACAGGGTGAAAATAAACTCACCGTTTTAGTGTTGAAATGGTGTGATGGCAGTTACTTAGAAGATCAAGATAAATTCCGTTTGTCAGGAATTTTCCGTGATGTGTATTTGCTCGAACGTGATGAAAATTACCTGCAAGATTTCTTTATTCACACCACAATCGCACCGAATTTGCGTTCCGCAGAGCTTGAAGTCAGCGTGCAGTTTTCCCAAGAACCACAGCTTGTAACCTATCAACTTTACGATCCGCAAGGCAATATTGTGTTCACGCAAACACAAACGGATTTGCACAAACACATTGATGATGTGGTTTTATGGAACGCCGAGCAGCCGAATTTATACAAGCTCGTTATGCAAACTGGTAGCGAAACTATCGTGCAACAGATTGGTTTCCGCCAAGTAGCAATTCACGAAGGTGTGTTCTTGCTGAATAAAAAACCGATTAAATTCAAAGGAGTAAACCGCCACGATAGCCACGCCTTGACAGGTTCTGCCGTATCCATTGAGCAAGTAAAACAAGAACTTGCCCTAATGAAAGCCCACAATATAAACGCCATTCGCACCGCCCACTACCCTAACGCTCCGTGGTTTACGGAATTGTGCGATGAATACGGTTTTTACGTAATTAGCGAGTCGGATATTGAATCACACGGTGCGGTAATGCAACACGTACCGCAAGTGGAAAATAGCATTTTCCTTAATGTAGCGAAAATCAATGAAGATGATCGCATTTTGCAACAAACAGTGGATAACTTCTGCTATTTCGCACGTAATCCTGCTTATAAAAATGCCATTTTAGACCGCACTTACGCCAACGTAAAACGGGATAAAAACCGTCCTTCTGTGCTGATTTGGTCACTCGGTAACGAAAGTGGTTACGGCGAGAATTTTGAGGCTGCCGCCGAATGGGCAAAACACTACGACCCAAGCCGTCTTGTACATTATGAAAGCAGTATTTATCAGCACAGCGAACATCAAAACGATGTGTGTCATCTTGATTTTTACAGCGAAATGTACAGCGATACGGAAGTTATCGAACACTACTGTCGCCAGCCACAAACCAAGCCGTTCCTACTGTGCGAATACAGCCACGCAATGGGCAATTCTAATGGTGATTTGGAAGATTATTTCCAAGTATTCCATCGTTACCCACAAGCCTGTGGTGGATTCGTGTGGGAATGGTGCGACCACAATCACCCACGCCAAGACGGCTTGCTCGGCTACGGCGGCGACTTCGGTGAAAAATGGCACGATGGCAATTTCTGCGTAGACGGCTTAGTATCCAGCCAGCGCCAAGTTCACAGCAATTTGCGTGAATATAAGCAAGTTTACCGCCCAATTCGTGCTTATTTACAAAACGGACAAGTGTGGTTAAAAAACTATCTCGACTTCACCGATCTCGCAGATTTCGATATTCACTATCGCTTAGAGCAAGACGGTATCGCACAAATGAACGGCGTAATTGAAGTGCGTTGCCCAGCGCAAGCGAGCGTTCATTTGCCGTTGGATCTACCACAAGATGATGAGCATTTATGGCAATTAGAACTGCGTTATGTGTTAAAAACGCCTCATCCCTTACTCGCCACCAACACGGAATTAGGCTTTGATGTGCTTTGTCAAAAGGACAAAATGCTACGCCCAGCGCCTCATTTACTGCCTGAAAACACCATTTTTACGCTGGCAGAAAACGCCCAGCAACTGCAAGTAAACACTTCCACCTTGCAAAGTGAATTTGACAAAAAAACAGGCAAAATTACGGCCTTGATTTATCAAGGTACACCGCTTATTACCACCCCTGTGGATTTCGTGGTGTGGCGAGCGCCAACGGATAACGACCGTTTAATCCGTGCTGCGTGGGAAGATTCAGGCTATCAAGATGCTTATTGTCGAGCCTATGATCAGCGCATTTTGCAAAACGGCGACAGCTTAACGCTCATTTTTGATTGCGCTTTACTCGCTCAAGCACGTGCAAGAATAATGACGTTCAGCGTGGCTTATCAGTTCGACCGCACAGGGCTTAGCATTACCATTCAAGCCCAACGCAACACGCAACTGCCGTTCTTGCCACGCTTTGGCTTACAGTTTGCCCTGCCTGATAGCCAAAATTGCCTGCGTTATTTCGGCTATGGCGACAGTGAAAGTTATTGCGACAAACACCACGCCAGCCGCCTTGCGTTTCACCAAACCACGGCGAAACAAAACTTTGTGCATTATATGAAACCGCAAGAAAACGGCAGCCATTTCGGTACGCATTTTGTTCAGCTACCGAATATGACTATCACAGGCGAACAGCCGTTTAGTTTCAACCTTAGCCCTTATGATTTGCCAACGCTCACGCACGCCAGCCACGATGACGAGCTACCAGCGAGCCAGCAAAACTATTTGTACATCGACTACAAAATGAGCGGTATTGGTTCAAACTCTTGTGGACCAAATTTGAAAGCACAGTATCGTTTAAATGAGGCGACCTTTAACTGGCAAATTCACTTAAACTTTCATCCGCTAACCGCCTAAAACCAAACGTCCCCAACACTGGGGACGTTTTACTTTAAGCGAAGAGGTTTAGCACTAGGCCGTAATATTTGCCAAAATTTTGGCAAATATTACGGCCTAGGCTTTTTCTTAAACACTAACTGCGGAATGATGGTACCGATGAAAATCAACAAACACCCCATAAAACCGAAAGCATCCAAACGTTCGTCTAGTAGCCACATTCCAGCCAACAGGGCAAAAATAGACTCCATACTCATAATAATCGCCGCTTGCGACAACGGCACCGCACGCTGGCCAAAAATTTGCAACATAAAGGCGATGGACGAAGACAGCACCGCCGTTACAAACAGTTCCTGTTTAAAATCCCACAACATCGACAGTGACGGCAGCACCGTGCCAGCGATGGCCATTCCTGTAAAACTGAGCAAAGCAACCGTGATGGATTGGCATAAAATCAAAGTCAAAATGTTACTGGAACGTGCAAAAACGCCGAGAAAAAACACGTGCAACGCCCAAAAAATGGCGGAAATTAAGATGATCATATCGCCAAAATTCAGCGAAAAATGTTCAAGTATCGTAAAACCACCTGCCAAAAAGAACAGCCCAGCAATGCAGAATAAACACCCAAGCCACACTTTCAGCCCAACTCGTTCACGCATAATCAAAAATGCGAGAATCGGCACGAACACAATGTAAAATGACGTTAAAAAACCCGTTTTACCTGTGTCGGTAAAGGTTAGCCCCCATTGTTGCAAGGAAATACCGCCAAACATAAACACCCCAGCGCCAATGCCAATGAACACTTCACGAGGAATACGGCGGCTCGGTACAGGCTTTCCTTTGGGTTGAAACAATGTTCGTGGCAGAAAAAACAACATCGCAATCGCTGGCACCGACAACGCAAAACGCACAAAATTAAACGTCAGCGGATCGACACTCGCCGTCACACGTTTTTGAAACACAAACGTACCGCCCCAAATGCAGGCGGTGAGAATCAGCAGAAGATAACCTTTTATTAGAGAATGTTTTGATGCTTGCATAATATTCGCCGTATAAAAATTGATTTAACCAGCCAGCTTTTAGCATTTTCTTGTTAGAATAACAAGCCAAAACCACAGGGAGAAACAATGAGTTCATTAAAATCTGTTGCCGAGAAAGCGGGCGTGTCGCTAATGACCGTATCTCGTGCATTAAATCACCCCGAACAGCTATCCAAAGACACCTTAGAACGTGTACAAAACGCCATTCAAGCCCTCAACTACATTCCCAATGCATCCGCTAAAATGATGCGCAACAGCGGCAAAAAAAGCATCGGTGTGCTATCCCTTAACGCCGCCACAACGCCTTTCTCTGTGGATATATTACTGGGCATCGAACAAACCGTACGCCAGCATCAATGGCATTCTTTTGTGATCAATAGCTTTGAAAACGAAGAAGAAATGAACCAAGCTGCCGACTATTTGCTTTCCTATCACCCAGCGGGGATTATCATCGCTCGCAACGGTTTGGAAAAAATTCACATTCCTGCAAAACTTCACAAAACGCCCCTCGTGCTAGCCAACTGCCTAACGGATGATATTGAAGTAGCAAGCTACATTCCTAACGACTATCAAGGCCAGTTTGATCTAACTCATCATCTCGTCCAAAAAGGCTACAAACGCCCGCTGTGTCTGTATATTCCACAAACCGCACTCGCTGCACCTATTCGCCAGCAAGGCTTTCTTGATGCGTGGCAAACCAACCCCAACGCCGAACCCGCCCAGCAATTTTTTATGCAAGGCTCGCCCCACACCTACGAACACGGCGCAGATGAACTCGCTAAAATCTTAGCGCAAGGCACGAAACCATTCCCATTTGACGTTATCGTTTGTGGCAACGACCGCATAGCTTTTCTCGCTTACCAAATGCTACTCGCTCACGGACTACGCATTCCGCAAGACGTGGCAGTGGTCGGCTTTGATAATATGGTTGGCATAACCCACTTATTCCGCCCCCCACTCACCACCGTAGAACTCCCCCACTACAAAATGGGTCAACAAGCGGCACTCCATTTCATCAAAAACCGCCAACAGCCCCAAAACCACCACCTTTCCTGCCCAATCATTCTAGGGGAAAGTTGCTAGGCTGGAATTTTTGATTGATTTGATGTACAACGGTGTTGAACGCCAAAAAACTGATCGAATTTCTCAATAAATAACCATCAAACGAGAATCCACAAAGCCACATTGCCCAATGTGGCTTTTTATTTCCCCCCTCTTGGCGACACCAAAATTTCCATAAAAATTCCGGCCTCAACAAAATAGATATTGCTTTTTTTATAATTGGTGCAAAATTAGTAACGGGAATGAATGATCCCGCTTAGACCATATAACTCAACTTTATTATAAGAGTATTTATTATGAAGAAAATGACTTTAATTTTGCTATCAAGCTTAGCAATGGCAGGCGCTGCAAACGCAGCAAATGTAAATCAAGGCTTTTATGTGTCTACATCACCAAATGCAAACCACGTAAAAGTCGATAGTAAAAAAGGCTACTACCCTAAACTATCCCACACCGCATTTACCCCAAGACTTGCTGTAGGCTATGATTTCGGCACCTACCGTGTCGAAGTAAACTACGCGAATTTGGGTAAAATCAAATATCGTGATAAAGCAACATATGCTGATGTCAAAGTAAAAGATTTCGGCCTATCAGCAATGTATAACTTTGCCCCTAGTCACGCATTCCAACCTTACCTCGGTGCACATTTAATCTACACAAAAGCGAAGACCTATGCGCATACTAGCAAATCTAAATATTCAAAAAGGGAGAATAGTTTAGGTTTAGGTGCATTAGCTGGTGTTGAATATCAATTCAATAATAGTCTCTTCGGTGGTGTTAACCTTGAATATGCACAATTAACAAGCAAAATCAACTCAGCCAGTGCTGGTATTAGCCTACGCTATAAATTCTAAGCATTCCCTACTCAATAAAATGACAATGGCATCCAACAGGATGCCATTTTTTTGCCTACGCCGAAATTTTCATAAAAATTCCGACCTACCTAAAAAGGCAAAATAGAAATTGCAATTTGTTTTTTTTTTGTACAATTTGCTAGCATTTAAATGAAGGGCAAGTCTGTCCTTCATTTTTATGCAATCCCTTTTTAACTTTTTAATACGGAGTATTTATGAAAAAAATTGCGTTAGTTTTAGCGTCAGGTTTGGCAATGGCGAGCGTGGCGAATGCAGAGGATTTTGCAATGGATTTAAATCAAGGTGTTTATGTATCCGCAACAGCGAATGTGAGCAACACTAGCATTGATGACACCCCACTATCTCGTTCAGCAATCACTCCCAAAATTGCTATCGGTTATGATTTCGGTACTTATCGAGTGGAATTAAACTATGCGGATTTAGGTAAACTCAAACATCACGTAAATAGCAATGAACTCAACGTGAAACTAAAAAATCTAGGTGTTTCTGCAATGTATAACTTTGCTCCTGAAAAAGCATTTCAACCGTATTTGGGAGGGCGTTTGATATACACCAAAGCGTCTTTGAATGCGAAGGTATATAACCATCATTTCTCAGATTCCGAAAAAAAATTCGGTTTCGGTGCAATGCTTGGAGCGGAATATCGACTCGATAGCAACATATTCACAGGCATCAACTTTGAATACGATCGCCTCGCAAGCAACGCTAGTTCAGCCAGTGCTGGCATTAGCATTCGCTATAAATTCTAATTTTTTCACACAATAAACACCTAAGCAAAATGGCATCCAACGGGATGCCATTTTTTTATTTTTTATGTGGGTTGCGTGTATTGCTGTCGGTTAGGTTGCGTATTAGTAATGCGAAGTTTAAGTCTAAATCCGCTGGCACTTTTAGGAAGACAAAATGCCCATCGCCCTTTCCACTATCAACACTTTCGCCTTTGCGGTTGACCAGTGCGTCAATGTGCAAATTGATGTTACCCGCTGGGGTCATTACTTCTACGTTATCGCCAACTAAGAATTTATTTTTCACGGCAATTTCAGCCCAGCCGTTAGCATTGCGAAGGCCGGTAAATTCGCCCACAAATTGTTGACGTTCGGAAATGGAGTAGCCGTAGTCGTAGTTTTGATATTCATCGTGGGTGTGGCGGCGTAAAAAGCCTTCGGTGTAACCACGATGTGCAAGGCTTTCGAGCGTTGTCATTAGGGTTTCATCAAATGGCTTGCCAGCAGCGGCATCATCGATGGCTTGACGGTAAACCTGTGCGGTTCGTGCGCAATAGTAGAATGATTTGGTGCGCCCTTCAATTTTGAGTGAATGCACGCCAAGTTTGGTCAATTCTTCCACGTGTTGCACGGCTCGAAGATCCTTGGAGTTCATAATGTAAGTGCCGTGTTCGTCTTCAAAAGCGGCCATTTCTTCTTCTGGTCGTTGGCTTTCGGTTAACACGAATACTTTGTCGGTGGTAGCCCCTTCGCCGAGCGTTGGTGCGACATTTTTCACTGGAATATCGCCTGCGACAATGTTGCCCATTTCATCTTCTTTGGCTTCTTTCACGCCGTATTCCCAGCGGCAAGCATTGGTGCAAGTGCCTTGATTTGGGTCACGTTTGTTAATGTAGCCTGAAAGTAAGCAACGCCCTGAATAGGCCATACACAATGCGCCGTGAACGAACACTTCAATTTCCATTTCTGGTACTTTTTCACGGATTTCGGCGATTTCTTGCAAGGATAACTCACGGGATAAAATCACACGCGTTAAGCCCATTTGCTGCCAAAACTTAACGCTCGCCCAGTTTACGGCGTTGGCTTGCACGGAAAGGTGAATCGCCATTTCAGGGAAAGCTTCACGCACCAACATAATTAAACCTGGATCGGACATAATTAAGGCATCAGGCCCCATTGCGACTACTGGTTCTAAATCTTTAATAAAGGTTTTTAATTTGGAATTGTGCGGTGCAATATTCACCACAACGTAGAATTTTTTACCCAATGCGTGGGCTTCATCAATGCCGATTTTGAGATTTTTGTGATTAAATTCGTTGTTACGCACACGCAAACTATAACGTGGCTGCCCTGCGTACACGGCATCAGCACCATAAGCAAAGGCATAACGCATATTTTTTAGGGATCCCGCTGGGGAAAGAAGTTCTGATTTCATAGTACTCTCTGAGTTTAAGTCAGGCACGGCGACAAGCGGCGTGACAAGAGAAAAGGAAGGTCGGAATTTTTACAAAAATTTTAGAAATATTCCAGCCTAGTCGATGGTGTATAAAAACACGCTACATAATAAAAAGCCTAGCAATCAAAAACTGCTAGGCTTTTTCTATGCGAATAAAAAATTATTCAGCTACAACGTCAACAACGATAGTTGCGAAAACTTCTGGGTGAAGTTGTAAACGAACTTCGTGTTCGCCAGTGGTACGTAATGGACCAGCTGATAAACGCACTTCGCTTTTTTCCATTTCGATGCCAGCTGCTTTAACAGCGTCTGCAACGTCACGGTTAGTGATTGAACCGAATAAACGACCTTCATCACCAGCTTTAGATACGATGGTAACTTTGCCTAGTGCTGCAATAGCAGCTGCACGAGATTGTGCTTTTGCTAAAGTTTCAGCGGCTTTGGCTTCAAGTTCAGCACGACGAGCTTCAAAATGTTCAACGTTAGCTGCGGTTGCCATAACTGCTTTACCTTGTGGGATAAGGTAGTTACGTGCATAACCTGCTTTAACTTCAACTTGGTCACCGATGTTACCAAGGTGAGGGAATTTTTCTAATAAAATAACTTGCATTTACTGTTCTCCTGCACTTAGTGTTGGTTATCAGTATATGGAAGTAACGCTAAGAAGCGAGCGCGTTTGATAGCGCGAGCTAATTGACGTTGGTACTTCGCACGAGTACCAGTAATACGGCTAGGGACAATTTTGCCGCTTTCTGAGATGTAGTTCTTTAATGTAGCAACATCTTTGTAATCGATTTCAGCTACATTCTCCGCGGTGAAACGGCAGAACTTACGACGACGGAAATAACGTGCCATATGGCGATTCTCCTAATCTATCAATTCGATGTGTTCGGCGTGTAGAACTAATTGGAACATTCCATTTTTCATTTGCTGTGAAATTAAAAAACCTGTAATAACCAAACTACTGCCGATCGTAATGCTTTGCGCTTTTGCTACTAAGGCTTCCCCACTAATTTGAACTGGAATCCTGCACCAAACGGGGCGATTGAATCCAGCTTCTTGACGCTGAGATCGATGTTCTAAAATAAAACGACAATGCTTAACACCATTAGGGGTTGTCACATAATTCGGTAAAGTGTGAACTTTTCCGGCTAAGGACAAGCCATTTAGGCAATTACTCGCCAGCATCCTCTTTTTTATCGTTGGTTTCAACTTCAGCTGAAGCTTTACGTTCATCACGTGCTTTAGCCATTGGGGACGCTTCGGTAACGGCGTGCTTAGTACGCATAATTGCGTTACGAATAACAGCATCGTTGTAACGGAATGTTGTTTCTAGCTCGTCGATGACTTTTTGAGGCGCTTCTACATTCATAAGCACATAGTGTGCTTTGTGTAATTTATTGATTGGGTACGCTAATTGACGACGACCCCAATCTTCTAGACGATGAACTTGACCACCAGCTTCTGTAATTGCTGTAGTGTAACGTTCAATCATTCCAGGAACTTGTTCGCTTTGGTCTGGGTGAACCATAAAAACGATTTCGTAGTGACGCATTACTGCTCCTTACGGGTTAATCAGCCTCCGACGGTAAGACCAGTCGCCAATCTTGCGGAAGCAAGGAACGAAAATAGGGTACGACTGTAAGGTGCGGAATTATACGGATTAGAAAATAAATAACAACATTTTTTGCTAAAAATTCCCATTTTTCTTCCAAAAATTCCGACCTTGATAAAATTGAGAATAGAGAATGAAAGGCTACATCCAGCGATTGGAGCGAATCACACCCACAGCGACGCCTTCAATTTCAAAGGTTGGGTTCTTCGTGAGATCCACCACAATGGGAGCAAAGTCATCATTTTCAGCATGAAGATAAATGGTAGAACCTTGTTTTATCAAGCGTTTAACTGTAACTTCATCTTCAATTCTTGCAACGACCACCTGTCCATTACGCACATCTTGCGTGTGGTGAACTGCTAATAAATCGCCGTCTAAAATCCCGATATTCTTCATTGAATCGCCGCACACTCGCAGTAGAAAATCTGCACTAGGTGAAAACATATTTGGATCAATGTGATAGATATTATCAATATGCTCTTCTGCAAGAATGGGCTCCCCTGCGGCAACTCGACCAATTAAAGGTATGCCATTTTCTTCGCCGTCAATGCCAGTATCCGATAGAATCACAGTGGCCTCTTCGGTTAATTCTAAGGCGTTCGGTACAAGGCGAATACCACGAGAAACCCCAGAAATAATTTCAATCACCCCTTTGCGTGCCAATGCTTTTAAATGTTCTTCTGCCGCATTCGCCGAGCGAAAACCAAGCTCTTTGGCAATTTCCGCTCGTGTTGGCGGCATTCCTGTGCTGTCGATATGATTTTTCAGCAAATCAAATACCTGTTGCTGACGCTCTGTTAATTTTTTGGCTTTTAGCATAATAACACCTGTGTTTTTATACAACTATAAAACTGTTATTTTATACATATTTTTATAGGGTGCAATCTTTGTTTATAAAAGCACAGCAATTTTTTACAAAAAAATCAAAATAAGGTAAATTACGCACATTTATTTCCTAAGTGAGAACGACTATGTCCGCTTTCCTAAATCTATATCGCCACGCCCTTGCGTTGCCACTTTCTGTTTTGGTCAAAAACAATCCTATTCCGCAACATCCCATTGAAGAGCTAAGCCTAGATATTGCCCAGCCTGTGCTGTATGTGCTGCCCTACACTTCGCAAGCGGATTTTGTGATTTTCCGTAAAAACTGCCTAAGCGTAGGTCTGCCTGATCCTGCAAAACCGAATGTCATTGCAGGGCAAACCTTACCGCGCTACATTTTTTTAGAAAAAAATAGCCGCTTTTTCCGCAGTAAAACAGCGAAAAAAGAAACCATTAAAATCTTCAATGCCTATCTCGCCTTACACCGTAGCGATGCCAACTTAAATGTACAATTAATTCCGGCCTCCGTACTTTGGGGACGTTCGCCGGGTCACGAAGGATCATCAGGTTTGCCGAATCTTCGTTTATTAAACGGTATCCAAAAATTTATCGCTGCCATTTGGTTTGGGCGTGATACTTTCGTCCGTTTTTCTCAAGCGGTTTCCTTACGTTATATGGTGAATGAATACGGTGATGATAAAAATCTCGCCACGAAACTCACCCGTGTTGCCAAAATCCACTTTTCTAAACAGCGCATTTCTGCAACAGGCCCACGCTTACCGAACCGTCAGGCGATGTTTAAAAAATTACTGCAATCCCCTGCTATTTTGAAAGCCATTGATGATGAGGCTAAAGCGAAGCAAATTTCCCACGAAAAAGCCCAAAAAAAGGCGGAAAAAATCATTGATGAAATTGCTGCCAATGTGAACTACGAAGGCTTGCGTTTAGCGGATCGTTTCTTGCGCTGGCTTTGGAATAAGCTTTATCAAGGTATTGAAGTGCAAAATGCCGACCGTGTGCGTAAGCTGGCGTTAGAAGGCCACGAAATCGTCTACATTCCGTGCCACCGCAGCCACATTGACTACTTATTGCTTTCTTATTTGCTTTATCATCAAGGGCTTGTTCCGCCACACATTGCCGCAGGGATCAACCTAAATTTCTGGCCTGTGGGCAGTATGTTCCGCCGTGGCGGTGCGTTTTTCATTCGCCGTACGTTTAAAGGTAATCGCCTGTACGCCACAATTTTCCGTGAATATTTGGCGGAGCTGTTCTATCGTGGTTACTCAGTGGAATATTTCATCGAAGGCGGTCGTTCACGCACTGGGCGTTTGCTAATGCCAAAAACAGGAATGATGTCGATGACCTTGCAAGCCTTACAGCAAGGGCAATCTTCACGTCCGATTTCCATCGTGCCAGTGTACATCGGTTATGAACACGTGATTGAAGTGGACACTTACGCCAAAGAATTACGTGGTGCGGCCAAAGAAAAAGAAAACGCAAGCCTTGTGTTGCGTGTAACCAAAAAATTACGCAATCTCGGCAAAGCCTATGTGAATTTTGCTGAACCGATCACCATTAGCAACTACTTAAACCAGCAGTTCCCTGATTGGCGTGAAAGCACCAGCGAAGGCACTAAAGCGTCTTGGTTCGCCCCTGCGGTAGATGGCATTTCTAACCAAGTAATGGTGCATATCAATAACGCAGCGGCGGTGAATGCGTTGAACTTAATCGGCACAGCGCTATTGTCTTCACGCCAGCGTGCGCTATCCAAAGAACAGCTTTTAGAACAGCTTGAAAGCTACCAGCAATTCTTAATCAACACGCCATATTCGCCAGATATTATCGTGCCACAAGACACACCAAAAGAAATGTTACAACACGCCTTGAATTTACAGCGTGTTGGTCTGCTGTCTGAAAAAGATAATTTCGGTGAAATCATTCGCTTACAACGTGATTCAGCGGTATTGATGACTTACTACCGCAACAATATTCAGCATATTTTTGCCTTGCCAGCCCTTGTGGCCAGTATCGTTTTACATTACGAGGCCATTCAAAAAGATCTGATTTTGGATGCCGTAGCGAAACTTTATCCGTTCCTGCAAAAA
Source organism: Actinobacillus sp. (assembly GCA_020026075.1). Classification (GTDB taxonomy): domain Bacteria; phylum Pseudomonadota; class Gammaproteobacteria; order Enterobacterales; family Pasteurellaceae; genus Actinobacillus_C. The sequence goes on from JAHHQZ010000002.1 coordinate 97,955, forward strand.
GAATTGTTCTTGCGTTTCACCCCAGAGGAATTGCCTGAACGAGTGAATGCCATTTTAGAAGAATTTGAACGCCAGCAAATTTTACAATGCAGCGCTAACATTGTGGCGATTAACAAATCACACGTGCGCACCTTGCAACTTTGGGCGGCCAGTATGCGTGATATGTTGCAACGCTACTACATCACCACGACCATTTTGCAACAAACGCCGTGCATTTCTCGTGGTGAATTGGAGGCGGAAAGCCAATCCATTGCACAACGTTTGGCGATTCTACACGGTATTAACGCCCCTGAATTTTTCGACAAAGCGGTGTTCAGCCAGTTTATTTTATGCTTGAAAGAACAACACTACATCCGTGCCGATGGCTGTGCTGAGCATAAAAAAGTGACGAAACTTTTAAACGTTCTCGACAAAATGATTTCCAGCGAAGTCGCACTGACCATTCGCAGTGCGGTGGAAATTATGGAAATCCAAACGGAAAACTCGCCAAAAGACTAGGTCGGAATTTTTCTGATTTTTTTGTCAAACCCCAAAGGCTAATCCTTTGGGGTTTTCTTTTGCCCGTTTTTCTTAGTTGATTGACTGTTTTAACAAAAAACGGTCATTAAACTTCCGTTTTTTGCTTAAAAATGACCGTTTAAAAGGATAAAACGGTAAAAACGGTCATTTTTACTGCGTGTTTTTGACTGAATTTACCGTTTTATTATGATGTAAATCAAAAAACAGGCACAAAAAGTGCGAATCTGTTTGGCTATTGTGTTTTTTATATAAAGTATTGCTTGAATATTTCATCCAACCTAGCAGGAGGCTTTATGCAAATTAAAATCGGTATTCGCCCAACCATTGATGGCCGTCGTATGGGAGTGCGTGAATCGTTAGAAGATCAAACAATGAATATGGCGAAATCTGTGGCGGCGTTATTGGAAAGCCATATTCGTCATCCAAATGGCGAATTTGTGGAGTGCGTCATTGCCGACACCTGCATAGGGGGTGTTGCTGAGGCGGCGGCTTGTGCTGAAAAATTCAAGCTCAACAATGTGGGGCTGACCATCACTGTTACACCGTGCTGGTGCTACGGTTCCGAAACCATTGATATGGATCCGCATCTGCCAAAAGCGATTTATGGCTTTAACGGTACCGAACGTCCTGGGGCGGTTTACTTAGCTGCGGCCCTTGCAGGACACAATCAAATGGGCTTGCCAGCCTTCTCTATTTACGGCCACAACGTGCAAGAGGCTGACGACACCAGCATTCCTGACGACGTTAAAGAAAAACTGTTGCGCTTTGCTCGTGCAGGATTAACCGTTGCCAACATTCGTGGCAAATCCTATTTATCAATGGGCGGCGTGTCTATGGGGATCGCAGGTTCTATCGTCAACCCTGATTTCTTCCGTGAATACTTAGGAATGCGCAACGAGTTTGTGGATATGACCGAACTCAAACGCCGTCTTGACCGTGAAATTTACGACCAAGCAGAAGTGGAACTCGCGCTTTCTTGGGTGAAAGAATATTGCAAAGAAGGCATTGATGTGAACGAACCTGAACATCAACGCAACGCCGAAGAACGCACCAAACTTTGGGAAGATTGCGTGAAAATGACCATCATCGCCCGTGATTTAATGGTAGGCAATCCACGCTTAGCAGAACTTGGTTTTGGTGAAGAGGCACTTGGTCACAACGCTATTTTGGCAGGCTTTCAAGGGCAACGCCATTGGACGGATCACTTACCAAACGGCGACTTTATGGAGGCGGTGCTTAACACCACTTACGACTGGAATGGCATTCGTGCGCCTTATTTGCTCGCCACAGAAAACGACAGCTTAAACGGCGTGGGAATGTTGCTCGGTAATCAGCTCACAGGGCAAGCACAAATTTTCGCCGATGTGCGTACTTACTGGTCGCCTGAATCCGTAGAACGTGTTACAGGTTTCCGCCCTGACGTGGGCTTTATCCATCTCGTCAATTCAGGCTCCGCCACCCTAGACGGCACAGGGCAACACACCGATGAAAAGGGCAATCCTGTCGTCAAACCATTCTGGGAATTAAATGAAGATGACGCAAAACGCTGCTACGAAAACACACGTTGGTGTCCAGCAGTACACGAATATTTCCGTGGGGGCGGTCTTTCTTCTCAATATTTAACCAAAGGCGGAATGCCATTCACAATGCACCGCATTAGTATCGTGAAAGGCTTAGGTCCTGTTTTGCAAATCGCCGAAGGCTGGTCCATTGATTTACCAAAAGAAGTTCACGATAAGCTCAACAAACGCACCAATGAAACCTGGCCAACCACGTGGTTCACCCCACGCTTAACAGGCAAAGGCGCATTTACGGATGTGTATTCTGTAATGGCGAATTGGAGTGCGAACCACTGCGTAGCCACATACGGTCACATCGGTGCAGATTTAATCACATTGGCATCAATGTTGCGCATTCCTGTGAGTATGCACAACGTGGAAGACGAGGCAATTTTCCGCCCAAGTGCGTGGTCAATGTTTGGTCAAGACAAAGAAGGGCAAGACTACCGTGCTTGTGCCAACTTCGGCGCCCTTTATAAATAAACAAAATTTTTCCAAAAATTACGGCGTGGCAATTTTCGCCACGCTATGGAGAACTTCTTATGGCAATTGTACTGATTTTTGACTGTGGAGCTACCAACATTCGCACCATCGCCATCAACGAACAAGGCAACATTCTCGCCTGTTACCATAAGCCCAACGAAACCAAGCCTTGCCCTGATAATGCGGATTATCACTTTTGGGATATTGAGCAAATTTGGTACAAATTACAGCATTGCGCCGAAAAAACCTTACAGCAACTGCGTGAGAAAGGGCTTGCAATGCACGAGGTAAAAGGCATTTCCGTCACCACTTTTGGCGTGGATGGCGCACCGTTTGACGCCAACGGCAACCAGCTTTATCCCATCATTTCGTGGAAATGCCCACGCACCGTGCCGATAATGGAAAATCTCGCACAATACCTTGACCCAGCGGCGCTTTATCAACGCAACGGCGTGGGGCAATACAGCTTTAACACCCTGTTTAAACTCATTTGGCTAAAAGAAAACCAAGCTGACGTTTACCAAAAAATGGATAAATGGGTGTTCATTTCTTCAATGCTAACCCAGCATTTAACAGGCAATTTTACCACCGATCGCACAATGGCTGGCACCTCGATGATGACCAATCTCGCCACCAGCGACTGGGACGATGACGTGCTGGCAATGCTCGGCTTAACCGCAAACCATTTCCCACCAATGAAAAGCGCTGGCGAGAAAGTAGGCAACCTACTTCCAGCGTTAGCGAAAAAATTTGGGCTGGGCGAAATCCCTGTATTTTCCTGCGGTCACGACACCCAATTTGCCGTGTTCGGCTCAGGGGCAAAATTAAATCAAGCGGTGTTAAGTTCTGGCACGTGGGAAATTTTAATGGCTCGCACCCAGCAAGCCGAACCGAATGGGCAATTCATCGCCAACGGCTTAACCACCGAACTTGACGCACAAAACGGCTACTTCAACCCAGCGGTGCAATGGGTCGGTTCAGGCATTATGGAGTGGGTCGGCAAACTCTTTTTCAGCGATGTGTACGGCACAGCACAATACTATCCGCAAATGATAGCCGAAGGACAAGCCGTCCCTGCTGGTGCAAACGGCATCCGCTTAACAGGCAACTTCGCCACAGAAACCCACGCCGGAAAATTTGGCAAAATTTTGGGGCTTTCAATGCACAAAACTCGGGGTGAAATCTACCGTGCGGCGTTGGAATATATGGCGTTACAACTCAAAAATGGCTTATCCGTGCTGGAACAAGTGAGCCATTTCCACACCGAGAGCTTACTTTGCGTAGGCGGCGGCTCGAAAAATGCCCTTTGGAACCAAATCCGTGCAGATGTGTTGAATTTGCCGATTGATGTGGTGGACGTGGCGGAAAGCACCGTACTCGGCGCGGCGATGTTCACCTTCGCAGGCTTAGGCATTTACCCAAGCCAAGAAGTCGCTCAGCAAAAAATGGCACCGCAAAAGCAACGCATTTTTCCGTCAAAAAATACGGCGTTCTATCAACAATGGCTCACACAAGGAACAACCCAATGTTAAAAGGCATTCACCCAGCAATTTCCCCAGAACTTCTCAAAACCTTAGCCGAAATGGGACACGGCGATGAAATCGTACTCGCCGATGCCCACTTCCCAGCACACAGTTTGCATCACAAAGTCATTCGTGCAGACGGCTTAGGCGTAGACACCTTGCTTAGCGCCATTAGTCCGCTGTTTGAATTTGACGCTTATGTTGAGGCACCGCTCGTAATGATGGCAGCAGTGGCTGGCGATACGTTAGATCCAACGGTCGAACAAAAATATCGCCACGCCATTTTAAGCACCACTGGCGACTGCCCAACCATCGAACGCATTGACCGCTTTGCATTTTACGACCGTGCCAAAACCGCCTATGCCGTCGTGATTTCAGGCGAAACCGCCAAATACGGCAACATCATTCTTAAAAAAGGGGTAACCCCTTTGTTGACGAAATAAGAGGTAAAAAAATGAACCGAAACGAACTCTCTCGCAAAATTATCGACACCTGCCTTGAAATGACACGTTTAGGATTAAATCAAGGTACCGCAGGTAACGTTAGTGTACGCTACAAAGGCGGAATGCTCATCACCCCCACAGGCACGCCATATGAAAAGCTCACGGAAGACAGCATTGTCTACGTTGACAGCAATGGGCATTTTGAAGCAGGCAAATTGCCGTCCAGCGAATGGCATTTCCATTTAGCCGTTTACCAAGCACGCCCAGACTGCGATGCGGTGATCCACAACCACAGCTTAAACTGCGCCGCCGTATCCATTTTAGAAAAACCCATTCCGCCAATTCACTATATGATCGCCGTTGGCGGCTCCGATCACATTCCTTGCGTCCCTTACGCTACTTTCGGCACCCACCAGCTCGCCGACTATGTGCGTGAAGGCATCAAAGAAAGCAAAGCGATTTTGCTCGCCCATCACGGCCTAATCGCCGCCGAGAAAAACCTCGACAAAGCCCTTTGGCTCGCCCACGAAGTAGAAGTTCTAGCCACTTGGTACTTAAAACTACTCGCCACCGGCTTGCCAATACCCACCCTACCAAAAGCAGAAATGGAAGTTGTACTAAATAAATTCAAAAATTACGGTTTGCGTGTAGAAGAATAAACGCACTCTCATTGTTTAAAAAATACATCATCGCAAGGGAATTTCCCTTGTGATGGGATCGCTCAACCCAAAATAAGGAAAACCCTATGACAGCCAAAGTTCTAGACAAACAATTTGTCGTCCCTTTTATCCTAATCACCTCGTTATTTGCTTTATGGGGTTTTGCAAATGATATTACCAATCCAATGGTTGCCGTATTCCAAACCGTTATGGAAATTCCAGCCTCAGAGGCCGCATTGGTACAGTTTGCGTTCTACGGAGGGTACGGCACAATGGCAATACCAGCTGCCCTATTCGTAAGCCGATACAGTTATAAATCGGGCATTCTTCTTGGTCTAGCGTTATACGCAGTGGGGGCATTTTTATTTTACCCAGCAGCGTTATACCAAGAGTTTACCTTTTTCCTTCTATCTCTCTACATTCTTACCTTCGGCTTAGCATTCCTTGAAACCACAGCAAATCCTTACATTCTTTCAATGGGCGACCAAGCCACTGCCACACGCCGTTTGAACTTGGCACAGTCTTTTAATCCGCTCGGTTCTATAACTGGTATGTTTGTCGCCTCTCAAATTGTGTTGACCAATTTGGAGTCCGATAAACGCGATGCAGCGGGCAACCTCATTTTTGCAGGCTTAGATGCAACACAAAAAGCCGCCGTGCGAGCACACGATTTAATTGAAATTCGTGATCCATATTTAGTGCTTGGTGGCGTTGTATTATTGATGTTTATCATCATTGGGCTTTACAAAATGCCAAAAACAAAAATTGAAGGCACAGATAAAATCCCATTTTTAACCGCCGTTAAAAAACTTTACGCTAACGTTAAATACCGTGAAGGTGTCATCGCCCAAGTATTCTATGTAGGTGTACAAATTATGTGCTGGACATTCATCATTCAGTATGCAGAACGTTTAGGTTTTACCAAAGCGGAAGCCCAAAACTATAACATTGTTGCAATGGCCATTTTTATCTGTTCACGCTTTATCAGCACCTATTTAATGAAATACCTAAAACCAGCCGTAATGCTCACGTTATTCGGTTTAGGCGGTTTCTTTGCCATTCTCGGCGTAATGTTCATTGATGGTATAGGTGGCCTTTACTGCTTAGTTCTTACGTCTGGCTTTATGTCTTTAATGTTCCCAACCATTTACGGTTTAGCTCTACACGGTTTGAAAGAAGAATCCACGCTCGGTGCAGCGGGCTTAGTGATGGCCATCGTAGGTGGTGCATTAATGCCACCATTACAAGGAATGATCATCGATCAAGGCACTGTAATGGGAATGCCTGCGGTGAATATGTCCTTCGTGCTACCACTCATCTGTTTTGTAGTGATCAGTATTTATGGCTACCGAGTATGGAAAATCCTAAAATAATCAAAAAAATTCCAGCGTGGCATTTGCCACGCTTTTCACATAAAAAACATTTCAACTTAAACTAAATAGGAGTACATACTATGGCAAATCGTATCATTTTGAATGAAACCAGCTATCACGGTAAAGGGGCGATTACGCATATCGTGGATGAAGTGAAACATCGTGGCTTTAAGAAAGCTCTGATCGTAACGGACAAGGATTTAGTGAAATTCCACGTGGTGGATAAGGTTACGGCGTTGCTGGATGATGCTGGCTTGCCTTATGCTATTTTTGATGAAGTGAAGGCGAACCCTAGTGTTGACATCATTAAAAAAGGCGTGGCGAAATTCAAGCAGGAACAGGCGGATTATTTGATCGCAATCGGTGGCGGTTCGCCAATCGACAGTGCCAAAGCCATTGGGATTATCATCAACAACCCTGAATTTAGCGATGTATTGTCCCTTGAAGGCGTGGCGCCAACCAAACACAAAGCGGTGCCAATGTTTGCGGTAGCGACAACCGCAGGCACGGCGGCGGAAGTTACCATTAACTATGTGATCACCGATGAAGCGAAAAAACGCAAATTCGTGTGCGTTGATGTGAACGATATTCCAGCGGTAGCCATCGTTGACCCTGATATGATGAGCAGTATGCCGAAAGGTCTAACCGCCGCCACAGGAATGGACGCACTCACCCACGCCATTGAGGGCTATATTACCAAAGCGGCGTGGGAATTAACCGATGCACTGCACTTGAAAGCCATTGAGCTTATCGCTAAAAACCTACCGCTCGCCGTTGCAGGCGATCCCGCAGGACGTGCAGGAATGGCGCTAGGGCAATATATGGCGGGAATGGGCTTTTCTAACGTGGGCTTAGGCGTGGTACATTCAATGGCGCATCCGCTTTCTGCTTATTACGATACACCGCACGGCATTGCCAATGCGGTATTGTTGCCCTATGTGATGGATTTTAATAAAGATTTCACTGGCGAAAAATATCGTGAAATAGCACGAGCAATGGGCGTGCAAAATGTGGATAATATGTCGCCAGAAACCTATCGCCAAGCAGCAGTCGATGCGGTGAAATCCCTTGCGAAAGCGGTCAATATTCCAGAAAAATTATCGATGATCAGTGTACTGGAAGAGGATCTGCCTGCGTTATCAGTGGACGCTTTTAATGATGTTTGTACAGGCGGCAACCCACGCGATTGTAGTGCTGAGGATCTGTTAAGCGTGTATAAAACGGCATTCTAAACAGCAAAAAACAAGGGTGATGTGTTTCCATCACCCTTATTGTTTGAAAGGATAAGCAATGAACTCACGTCATCAAAAAATCATCCAATGTGTGAATGAGCAGGGCAAAATAACAGCGCTCGCCCTATCACAAGTCGTGGGAGTATCCATCGAAACCCTACGCCGAGATTTAAGAATACTGGCAGAAAAAGGTGCAATTCACCGTATCCACGGCGGTGCAATTAGCGTAAAAAGCAAAGATGTGGGCAATTCGTTTTACCGCCGCCAACGTTGCAACTCCGATGCCAAACGGCAAATTGCCGAAATGGCAGTGGACTATGTGTTTGAAGGCTGCGTCATCAGCCTAGATGCAAGCTCATCAAGCTGGTACTTCGCCCAACTCATTCCCAACATTCCTTGCACGGTCGTTACCAACTCAATGCACAATATCAGTGCCTTAGTCAGCAAAAGTCATATCAAAACCATCGCCACAGGCGGTGCCTATTCCGCCAAATACGAGGCCTTCTACGGGCCATTATCCGAAACCCTACTGCAACGCTTGCACATTGATATTGGCATTTTTTCTTGCACAGGGTTAGACGACGCTGGCAATTTATGGGAGTCCAACGAGCTAAACGCCTCCATCAAACGCAAAATGTTTAATCAATGCGAAAAAGCATTCCTACTTGCCGATAACTCCAAACTCAACCAAAAAAGTCTATTCCAATTATTAAATCTCGACCAAATGGATATTTTCTTCACCGATCTCCCCGCCAGTAACGCCATTACAGAATACTGCAAAAAGCACGATGTAATGCTCAGCATAGCCAGCCATTTTGAAAAATAAAACAAGGCCGGAATATTTTTCATTTTTTTGAGAAATATTCCGGCCTTGCATATTCCAAGAGAACTATTGATAAGATTTTAATCTTTTATAAATGCCATACCACTTTTTAGGATGATACTCCGTAAATTTTCCTTTTCCATTAATAATCCTCGTTAATAAATTTTTATCTATACAATAAAGCACATAACCTTTTTTATAATAAAACTGATTAACTTCCGCTAAAGCGGCCTCTGTAAAAACAGATGTGGTAATATAAAAACCATATTTTTTATTATTCATATACATTACATGCATAAACTCACGAACGGCACTTAAATTCACATCTTTATGCTTATTAAATGCTTTACATTGTACGATAGCATCAATGTTTTCACTACTGACAACTAAATCAACCCCGCCATCGCCCATATTTCCTAAGCGAAAAGGATTATATTCGCTAGCAGCCCCTACCCATTGTGCAGAAAAACCATTTTTATTGAATAAATAGCCACAGTAATTCTCAAATTTATAACCAATTTCTTTTCTACCAGCTTTATAATAATAATTCGATAAAATATCATTAGCAGAACGGACTTTATGAAAGTTTTCTGGTCGTAATACAGGTTTCCATCGTTTAAGATTCCTTCTTAGACATCTACTATTTTTAAAAATAAAAATTAAAATAAAAAATAGGGAGAGTATTATTATTTGATTCATTCACTTCCTTTTTCATTCTTTTCTTGTATTAACTTTAACCAATCTGGAATGTTTTCTTTTTTAAGGCTAGAATAATCTACTTTTTTCGTAAAATTAAAGACCTTTATATGTTCATCTGGTCTATTAGAGAAAAACTGATAATTATTATCTAATTCCTTAGATTTAATCCCAAGCCAATTCGCATACCCATAAATAAAATTAAATGCACTACGTGGTATATTAACCACAGTATGTTTTGTATCATCACTCGATAATTTTATAAAAGGAACATTATAATTTGACTGATAATCTTGACTATAATCTAAGGTTAAACGATCTTTATTTTCATTATTTGTATAATTTAAGCCGTGATCAGAAAAATAAATTAATGAATAAGATTGATGTCTTTCTTTCAATAAATGAATCGTTTTTTGAATAAAAGTATCTGTTTTTAAAATAGAGTTAGCATAACAGGACATATTTTTATTAATGTACGTTAATTTATGCTCATTTTTACTAATTCTATGACAAAAGTTTTGATGAGATCCCATAAGATGTAAAACAAATAAACGAGATTTACTACCAGATTTAATAGGCGTGTTCAACCTCAAAGCAAAATCTTTTAATAAAGCCATATCATCAACTGACTTTGTATTAAATCCACCTTTTTTTGTAAAATAAGAATAATCTGCGCTTATTCCAATACGACTAGCTATCGTATCATAACGTCCAATACTTCCTTGATTGGAAAGCCAATTTGTTCCTATATGTGCAGCTTTGGCTAGTGAAATAATATTATAGGCATAATTTAAATCTTTTCCATTTTTAAAATAAAGTGTTTTTAATAATGAATGATATGTTGCTGGAGCAGCTGAAATATACCCAGAATTAAAATAACCATTTGCTGAATCTAAAAATGGTGTTGTTGGTTGAGAAAATCCAAAAACAGAAAAATAATCACGTCTTGCGCTCTCACCAATTATCAATACATAATTTTGATACTTTGGGTATACAGACTCAATATGCCAAGGATTTGGCTGATTGAGCATATCTGCTAATTGATGTTTTTCAATAAAATAACTATGAATGCTATCATAAATATTTGCATAAAATGAAATAACATTTATTGGACTATTTGCTAGTGTCCAAGATGGTTGTTCATCTTCCATATTTTTTCCTTTTAAATAAAATTTAGTAGGAATAAAAGTCAATGTAAAAATAAAAACAACCCAAATGACCTGACCTGACCCCAAAAACTTAGACTAAATTAATTTAAGGACTGGGCTCTGTATT